>NZ_JBQJIM010000033.1:0-87776 GCF_052078295.1 Crossiella sp. CA198 | reverse complement strand
GCGCCCTGCGTGCCCTGGCTAACCGGTGGCTGGAAATTCTGTGGCACTGCCTCACCCGAGGCGTCCGCTACGACGAAACCGTTCACCTTCGCAACCGACAACAGGCCCTCCACCCGCCGTCGGCGGCCTGAGGTTGACAGAAGGTGTCTCATCGGCTTTCCCCCGTCGACTGACCGAATTCCCGGTCGATGAAACTGAGCACATCCTCGGCGCTGGCCGCGGCCATCTCCCCGGCCAGGTCCCGTCCGGCGGTGGGCGCGGTCCGGGCGAGCAGGGCCTGCAACCGGGCGCGCACGGTGCCGAGCAGTTGCTCGTCGGCGCCGGTGAGCGCGCTGTCGAGCTGGTCGAGTCCGTCCAGCAGCAGCTCGTTCGCGGTCCGGGCCGCCGGGACGAGTTGCTCGCGCAGGTACTCGGCCAGCGCGACCGGGGTCGGGTAGTCGAAGACGAGCGTGGCGGGCAGCCGCAGGCCGGTGCCCGCGGTGAGGCCGTTGCGCAGTTCCAGTGCGGTCAGCGAGTCGAAGCCGACCTCCTGGAACTTCTGGGTGGCCTCGACCGCGGACCCGGAGGCGTGGCCGAGCACGCCTGCGGCCAGGTCGCGGACCAGCGCCAGCAGCAGCTCCTGCTGGGCCTTCTCCGCCAGCCCGGCCAGTGTCTCCCGCAGGCCGGCGATCTCCGCCGGTCCGCCGGTGGCCGCGGCCCGCCGCCGGGGCGGGACCAGCCCGCGCAGCAGTGGCGGCACCGGGCCGCGGGCGGCCTGGGCCCTCGGGTCGACCCGCATCGGCACCAGCAGCGCCTGACCGAGTGCGGCTCCGGTGTCCAGCAGCGCCATTCCCTCCACTGTGGACAGTGCGACGGCGCCGTCCCGGCGGATCCGGGAGCGGTCGGTGTCGCTGAGGGTCTCGGTCAGGCCGGTGTCCTTGGCCCACAGGCCCCAGGCCAGCGAGACGGCGGGCAGGCCGAGGGCGCGGCGGTGGCCGGCCAGTGCGTCCAGGAAGGTGTTGGCGGCCGCGTAGTTGCCCTGTCCGGCCGCGCCGAGCAGTCCGGCCACCGAGGAGAACAGCACGAACGCGGACAGGTTGGCCTCGCGGGTGAGTTCGTGCAAATGCCAGGCAGCGTCGACCTTCGGGGCGAAGACCCGGTCCAGGCGTTCCGGGGTGAGTGAGCCGAGCACGCCGTCATCGAGCACCCCTGCGGTGTGCACCACCGCGGCCAGCTCGACCCCGCGCAGGGCGGCGGACAGGGCGGTCCGGTCGGCGGCGTCACAGGCCCGGATGGTCACCCGCGCGCCGAGATCGGTCAGTTCGGCCCGCAACTCGGCCGCGCCCGGGGCGTCCGGGCCGCGGCGGCTGAGCAGCAGCAGGTCCCGCACACCGTGGTTGGCGGCGAGGTGCCGGGCGACCTCCGCGCCGAGT
This sequence comes from Crossiella sp. CA198, assembly GCF_052078295.1. Classification (NCBI taxonomy): domain Bacteria; kingdom Bacillati; phylum Actinomycetota; class Actinomycetes; order Pseudonocardiales; family Pseudonocardiaceae; genus Crossiella; species Crossiella sp. CA198. Next base: position 86,364 of record NZ_JBQJIM010000033.1, on the reverse strand, counting down.
GCGCCGGTGCCGCCGGTGATCAGCACCGTGCCCTCGGTCGGCCAGACCGGTTCGGACCCGGCCCGCGGCACCCTGGTGAGCCGGGGCACGGTCAGCACCCCGGCGCGCACCGCCTGCTGCGGCTCTTCGGAGTTAAGCAGGGCGGGCAGGGTGCGACGGTCGGGTTCGGGGCTGTCCAGCAGGATGATCCGGTCCGGGTTCTCCGACTGGGCGGAGCGGACCAGGCCCCAGAGCGCGGCTCCGGCGAGGTCGGCGACCTCTTCCCCGGCCACGGACACCGCGCCCTGGGTGAGCACGACCAGGCGGCTGGCGGCCAGTCGTTCGTCGGCGCACCAGGCCTGCACGACGGCCAGCACCCGGCCGGTGGCCGCGCGGGTGGCCGTGGGCAGGTCGCCGGTGACCGGCGGGCAGGGCAGGAACACCAGTTCGGGGGCGGCCTCGGCGAGCGCGTTCAGGTCGGGCTCGGCGTCCGCGGCCAGCCACACGTGGGACGGAGCGGGGTGCGCCGTCGTGGGCAGCGGGGTCCAGGCCAGGCCGAACAGGTTGTCGTGGTGTCTACCGACCGTTCGGTCGGCGGCCGGAATCGCGCGCACCAGCAGCGAGTCGGCGGTGGCCACCGGGTTGCCCTCGGGATCGGCCAGGGTGATGGACAGGGTGTCCGCACCGGTGATCCGCACCCTGGCGCGCAGGGCCGCGGCCCCGACGGCGTGCAGGGTGACGCCGGTCCAGGAGAACGGCAGGGCCGCGCCCGACTCGACCAGCTCGCTCAGGCCGACGGTGTGCAGGACGGCGTCGAACAGCGCCGGGTGCAGGGCGAACCGGTTGGCCTCGGCGTCCGCGGGCAGGGTGACCTCGGCGTACAACTCGTTATCCCGCCGCCACACCGTGTGCAGGCCCTGGAAGGCGGGCCCGTACTCGATGCCGCCGTTGAGGCTGTCGTAGAACCCGTCCACGTCAACGGGTTCCGCCTCGGCCGGTGGCCACTCGGTGAGCGCGGTCCCGGCGTGGCCCGCCGGGGTGAGCGCGCCGTGGGCGTGGCTGGTCCAGGCGTCCTCGGCGTCGGGCTGGTCCGGGCGGGAGTGCACGGTGAGGGTGCGGCGCCCGTGTTCCTCGGCCGCGCCGAGCGCGAGCTGGACGAGCACGCCGCCGCGGTCGGGCAGCACCAGCGGGGCGGCCAGGGTGAGTTCCTCGATCCGGTCGCAGCCGACGTGCCCGCCCGCGTGCAGGGCCAGTTCCAGGAATCCGGTGCCGGGGAAGATCGCCAGGCCGCCGACCCGGTGGTCGGTCAGCCAGGGGTGGGTGGTCAGGGACAGCCGTCCGGTGAACACCATGCCGCCGGAGCCGGGCAGTGCGACCGCGGCGCCCAGCAGTGGGTGGCCGGTGTTCTGCTGGCCGACCGAGGTCAGGTCGCCGGTCCAGCCGGTGGCCGCCTCCAGCCAGTAGCGCTGGTGCTGGAAGGCATAGGTGGGCAGGTCCACCCTGGTCGCGCCGGGGAAGACCGGGCGCCAGTCCACCGGGACGCCGCGCACGTGCAGTTCGGCCAGCGAGATGAGGAAGCGGGACCGGCCGCCGTCCTCCCGGCGCAGTGATCCGGTGACCACCGCCTCGGTGCCGGTGGTGTCCAGGATCTCCTGCACCGCCATGGTGAGCACCGGGTGCGGGCTGACCTCGACGAAGACCTCGTGCCCTGACTCGGCCAGGGCCTGGGTGGTCTCGGCGAAGCGGACGGTGCCGCGCAGGTTCCGGTACCAGTAGGCCGCGTCCAGTTCCGTGCCGTCCAGCCAGTCACCGTCCACTGTGGACTGGAATGGGATGGTCGCGGCGCGTGGGCTGATCGGGGCGAGCAGTTCCAGGAGTTCGGCCTCGATCCGTTCGACCTGGGCGGAGTGTGAGGCGTAGTCCACCGCGATCCGCCGGGCCCGTACCTGGTCCCTGGCGCAGGCGGCGAGCAGTTCCTCTAGTGCGCCCACCTCGCCGGAGACCACCACGGTGGCCGGTCCGTTGACCGCGGCGACCGAGAGCGCGCCGCCCCAGCGGGTGATCCGCTCGGTGACCTGCTCGACCGGCAGGTGCACCGAGACCATGCCGCCGTGTCCGGCCAGGGCCCGGATGGCCTTGCTGCGCAGCGCGACCACCCTGGCACCGTCCACAAGGGACAGTGCACCGGCCACGCAGGCGGCGGCGATCTCACCCTGCGAGTGCCCGATCACCGCGGCCGGTTCGACGCCGTGCGCACGCCAGAGTTCGGCCAGCGAGACCATCACCGCCCACAATGCGGGCTGCACCACGTCGACCCGGGTGAGGGCCTCCTCGTCGGTGAGCACCTCCGGCAGTTTCCAATCCACAAAGGACGACAGGGCGGCCGCGCATTCGGCCATCCTGGCCGCGAACACCGGTTCCTCGGCGAGCAGCGTGGCGGCCATGCCGGTCCACTGCGAGCCCTGTCCGGGGAAGACGAACACGGTCCGGCCGGTGGCGCGGGCGGCGCCGGCCGGGAGGTCGGCGGCGAACTCGCCGCGAGCCAGGGCGTCCAGCTTCGCGAGGAGTTCGGCGCGGTCGGCGCCGATGACCGCTGCCCGGTGGGTGAACCGGGTGCGGCCGGTGGCCAGTGAGAAGCCGATGTCGGCCGGGTCGATCCCGCCCTCGGCGAAGGTCCGCAGCCGGGCGGCCTGGTCCCGCAGCGCCGCCTCGGTGCGGCCGGAGAGCAGCCAGGGCACCGGGAGCGTGCTGGGCGTCGTGGGCCGCGGGGCCGGGGTGTCCGGGAGTTCCAGGATCACGTGCGCGTTGGTGCCGCTGATCCCGAAGGAGGACACCGCGCTGCGGCGGGGCCGTCCGGTCTCCGGCCACGCGACCGGTTCGGTGAGCAGCCGGACTTCACCGGCGGACCAGTCGATGTGCGGGGAGGGTTCGTCCACGTGCAGGGTGCGGGGCAGGGTGCCGTGCCGCATGGCCTGCACCATCTTGATGATCCCGGCGACACCGGCGGCGGCCTGGGTGTGGCCCATGTTGGACTTGATCGAGCCCAGCCACAGCGGGATCTCCCGGTCCTGGCCGTAGGTCGCCAGCAGTGCCTGGGCCTCGATCGGGTCGCCCAGGGTGGTGCCGGTGCCGTGGGCTTCGACAGCGTCCACATCGGACGGTCGCAGGCCCGCGGTGGCCAGTGCCTGGCGGATGACGCGTTGCTGGGACGGTCCGTTCGGGGCGGTCAGCCCGTTGGACGCGCCGTCCTGGTTGACCGCGCTGCCGCGGACGACCGCGAGGACCTGGTGCCCGTTGCGCCGGGCGTCGGAAAGGCGTTCCACCAGCAGCAGGCCCACGCCTTCGGACCAGCCGGTGCCGTCGGCCGCGGCGGCGAAGGATTTGCACCGCCCGTTGCGGGCCAGTCCGCCCTGCAGGGAGAACTCCACGAACGGCCCGGGCAGCGCCATCACGGTGACGCCACCGGCCAGCGCCAGATCGCATTCCCCCGACCGCAGGGCCTGCACGGCCAGGTGCAGGGCGACCAGTGAGGAGGAGCAGGCGGTGTCCACGGTGACCGCGGGCCCTTCCAGGCCGAGGGTGTAGGCGAGGCGGCCGGAGAGGATGGAGCCGGAGTTGCCGTTGCCCAGGAAGCCAAGCAGGTCCTCGGGGATGGCGTGCATGACCCGGCTGCCGTAGTCGTGGTACATCAGCCCGGCGAACACCCCGGTCCGGCTGCCGCGCAGGGTGCCGGGGTCGATGCCGGCGCGTTCCACGGTCTCCCAGGCGGTTTCCAGCAGCAGGCGTTGCTGCGGGTCCATCGCGATGGCCTCGCGCGGGGAGATGCCGAAGAAGGCGGCGTCGAAATCGGCGGCCTGGTGCAGGAATCCGCCCTCGCACACGTAGGAGCCGTTGCGGTCGGAGTCGGGGTCGTAGAGCAGTTCCAGGTCCCAGCCGCGGTTGTCGGGGAAGCCGCTGATGGCGTCGCCGTCCCGGTCCACCAGCTGCCACAGGTCCTCGGGTGTGCTGATCCCGCCCGGGTAGCGGCAGGCCATGCCGACGATGACGATCGGATCTTCGCCGACGCGGGCCCTGGGCACGGTGGTGACGACGTGGTCGGCGCCGAAGAGTTCGTCGTGCAGGTAGCCGGTGAGTGCGGTGGCGGTCGGGTAGTCGAAGACCAGGGTGGCGGGCAGCCGCAGACCGCTGGCGGCGGTGAGGCCGTTGCGCAGTTCGACCGCGGTCAGCGAGTCGAAACCGAGGTCGGCGAAGGACTTCCCGGCCTCGACCTCGGTCGCGCCGCGGTAGCCGAGCACGGCCGCGACCTGTTCGCGGACCAGGGCGAGCAGTGCTTCCAGCCGTGCGTTCTCCTCCAGTGCGGCCAGCCGGTCGCGGAGTTCCCCTGCGCCTGCCTGGTTGCGGGCGGCGGCACTGCGCCTGCTCGGTGGCACCAGGCCGCGCAGCAGGGCGGGCACCGCGACCTGGTTGGCTGGGGCGGCGACCCGCATGGGCAGCAGCACCGCGTCGGGCAGCGCGCGGGCGGTGTCCAGCAGGGCCAGGCCCTCCTCGACCGCCAGGGCCGCGCCGCCGCCGCGGGCGATGCGGTTGCGGTCGGCCTCGCTGAGCCTGCCCGCCATGCCGTCGCCCGCCCACATGCCCCAGGCCAGGGACTGGGCGGGCAGGCCGAGACGGTGCCGGTGCCGGGCGAGGGCGTCCAGGTAGGCGTTGGCGGCGGCGTAGTTGGCCTGGCCGGGTCCGCCGATGGTGGCCGCGGTGGAGGAGAACAGCACGAACGCGGACAGGTCGAGGTCGCGGGTCAGGTCGTGCAGGTGCCAGGCGGCTTCGGCCTTGGCGTGCAGCACGGTGTCCAGCCGCTCGGGGGTGAGCGAGCCGAGCACGCCGTCGTCGAGCACGCCCGCGGTGTGCACCACGGCGGTGAGCGGGTGTTCGGCCGGGATCCGGTCCAGCAGGGCGGCCAGGGCCAGCCGGTTGCCGGCGTCGCAGGCGACCACCCAGGCGTGTGCGCCGAACTCGGCCAGTTCGGCCTGGAGTTCCGCCGCGCCAGGGGCGTCCGGGCCGCGCCTGCTGGTGAGCAGCAGTCGCCGCACCCCGTGCACGGTGACCAGGTGCCGGGCCACCGCCGCGCCGAGCTGGCCGGTGCCGCCGGTGATCAGCGTGGTGCCCTCGGCGGAGAAGTCGCCGGACTCCTCGATCCGCGGCATCCTGGCCAGCCGGGGCGCCCGGATCTCGTTGTCGTGCACGGAGATCTCGGGTTCACCGGCGGCGATGGCCGCGGTGACGACGGCGGGCAGGGTGTCGGCGGGGTCGGCGGTGAGGTCGACCAGGGTGATGCGGCCGGGGTTCTCGGACTGGGCGGAGCGGACGAGTCCGGCGACCGCGGCGGCCGCCGGGTCGGCGGCGGGTGGGGCGGCGTGCCGGGTGAGCACGGCCAGGTGGGTGTTGCCGAAGTGCTCCTCGGCCAGCCAGGCCTGCAGGGTGGCCAGGGTCTGGTGGGTGGCGGTGCGCAGCCGGGCGGGCTGGTCGCCGTCGGGAATGGTGCAGGACAACAGAACCAGGTCAGGAGCCGGCCCGGTGGCACGCAGCCCGGACAGGTCGGGGTGGTTGCTGTCGAGCCAGGCCACGGTTCCCGGGTCGGTCTGGCCCATCTCGGGCAGTGCGGTCCAGTCCAGGCGGAACAGCGAGTCGTGGTGCGCGGCGGCCTGCGGCGCCGCGGTGGTCATCGGGCGGGAGACCAGCGATTCCAGCGTCGCCACCGGGGCGCCGATGTGGTCGGCGACGGTCAGCGTCACCGAGCCCTCGCCGGTGCTGCGGGCATGCACCCGGAGCAGGGCCGCGCCACCGGCGTGCAGCCGGTAGCCGGTCCAGGCGAACGGCAGGCTGACCTGGTCCAGGGATTCGGCGAGCACGCCCGCGCTCTGCAGGGCCGCGTCGAGCAGGGCCGGGTGCAGGCCGTAGCGGGCGGCCTCGGCGTCAGCCTGCTCGGGCAGGCTCACCTCGGCGAAGACCTCATCGCCCCGGCGCCAGGCGGTCTTGAGGCCCTGGAACATCGGGCCATAGGCCAGGCCCGCTCGTTCGCACACCGGGTAGTACTCGGTGAGGTCGACCGGTTCGGCGTCCGCCGGTGGCCACTGCGGGTGGTCGAAAAGACCCTGGCGGGCCTGGTCGCCGAGCAGGCCGGTGGCGTGCAGGGTCCACGGGGTCTGCTCGTCGGGCCGGGCGTGCACGGTCACCGGGTGCAGGCCGGTGGCGTCGGGGGCGGCCACCGCGACCTGGATCTGCACCGAGCCGTCGGCGGGCAGCACCAGCGGCACGGGCAGGGTCAGCTCCTCCAGCACCGGCACCCCGGCCTGGTCCCCGGCCCTGGTGACCAGTTCGACAAAACCGGTGCCGGGGAACAGGATCGCGCCGCCGATCACGTGATCGGCCAGCCATGGACAGGTCCGGGTGGACAGTCGGCCGGTGAGCACAACGCCACCGGCTGCGGGCAGTTCGACCGCGGCGGCCAGCAGTGGGTGGTCGGTGGCCTGCTGACCGGCCGCGGCCAGATCGCCGGAACGCTGCATCGGGGCGTCCGGCCAGAAGCGTTCGCGCTGGAACGGGTAGGTGGGTAGGTCGATCCGCTGCGCGCCCAGGCCGGTGACCAGTGGCCGCCAGTCCACCGGCACGCCGTGCGCGGACAGGCCGGCCAGTGCCTCGGTGAAGGCAGCGGGCTCGGCGCGATCCTTGCGCAGCGCGGCGAAGGCGGGGGTGTCCGCGGGCAGGGACTGCCGGGCTATCGCGGTGAGCACGCCGTCCGGACCCAGTTCGAGCAGCCGGTTGACCTTCTCCTCGGCCAGCCAGCCGATGCCGTCGGCAAAGCGCACGGTGTCCCGCACGTTGCGCACCCAGTGTTCGGCCGAGCCGAGTTCGGCCGGGGTGGCCGGTCGTCCGTACACAGTGGACACCACCGGGATGCGCGGCGGCTGGTAACGCACGGATTCGGCCACCGCTCGGAACTCGGCCAGCATGGGTGCCAGCAGGGGCGAGTGGAAGGCGTGCGAGACTCGCAGCCTGCTGGTCTTGCGGCCCTGCCCGGCGAACGCCGCGGCGATCTCCGCCACGGAGTCCGCCTCGCCGGAGAGCACCACCGAGTCCGGGCCGTTCACCGCGGCCAGGCTCACCTGATCCGTGAGCAGCGGCCGGACTTCCTCCTCCGTGGCACGCACCGAGATCATCGCCCCGCCACTGGGCAGCGCCTGCATGAGGCGGGCGCGGGCGGTGACCAGGCGGCAGGCGTCGGCCAGGTCGAACACCCCGGCCACGTGCGCGGCGGCCAGTTCACCGATGGAGTGGCCGAGCAGGTATGCCGGGGTCAGGCCGAAGGACTCAGCCAGCCGGAACAATGCGACCTCGATCGCGAACAGCGCGGGCTGGGCGAATTCGGTGTGGTCAAGGCGTTCCGGGTCTTCGCGCAGCACTTCGGGCAGTGCCGGGTCGAGTCCGGCGCACACCTCGTCGAAGGCGGCGGCGAAGACCGGGAAGGCCGCGTGCAGCTCACGGCCCATGCCGGGTCGCTGGGCGCCTTGGCCGGAGAACAGCATGGCCAGGCGGCCGCGGGCGGCGCTGCCGGTGGCGAGTCCGGCGGCTGGGCGGCCCTCGGCCAGCGCGGCAAGCGCGGCGCGCAGGTCCGCGGCGCCGGAGCCGGTGAGCACGGCGCGGTGTTCCAGGGTGGTCCTGGTGGTCACCAGCGAGTAGGCCAGGTCGGCCGGATCAGTGTCCACAGTGGACAGCAGTTGGCCGGCCTGGTCGCGCAGGGCGGCCTCGGTGCGGCCGGACAGCGGCCAGACCAGCACCGCGGGCTCGGTCCGCTCCTCCGCGGCCGGGGTCTGGTCCGGGGCGGCCTCGATGATCACGTGCGCGTTGGTGCCGCTGATCCCGAAGGAGGACACCCCGGCCCGGCGCGGCTGACCGGCCTCCGGCCAGTCGGCGGGTTCGGTGAGCAGGTCGACCTTGCCTGCGGTCCAGTCCACGTGCGGGGAGGGCTCGTCCACGTGCAGCGTGCGCGGCAGGTGGTGGTGCCGCAACGCCAGCACCATCTTGATCACCCCGGCGACCCCGGAGGCGGCCTGGGTGTGGCCCAGGTTGGACTTGACCGAACCCAGTCGCAGCGGCACCTCCCGGTCCTGCCCGTAGGTGGCCAGCAACGCCTGCGCCTCGATGGGATCACCCAGCGAGGTGCCGGTGCCGTGCGCCTCGACGACGTCCACATCGGACGGTCGCAGGCCGGAGTTGGCCAGGGCCTGGCGGATCACCCGTTGCTGGGACGGCCCGTTGGGCGCGGTGAGGCCGTTGGACGCGCCGTCCTGGTTGACCGCCGAGCCGCGCACCACCGCGAGCACCGGGTAGCCCAGGCGCTGGGCCTCCGAGAGCCGGGCCAGCATGAGCATGCCCACGCCCTCGGCCATGCCGATGCCGTCCGCGGCGGCGGAGAATGCCTTGCACCGGCCGTCCTGGGCCAGGCCGCGCTGCCGGGAGAAGTCGATCAGCCCGAGCGGGGTGGACAGCACGGTGACGCCACCGGCCAGCGCGGTGGTGCACTCCCCCGCCCGCAATGCCTGGCAGGCCAGGTGCAGGGCGACCAGCGAGGAGGAGCACGCGGTGTCCACGGTGAGGGTCGGGCCCTCCAGCCCGAAGGTGTAGGCGAGGCGGCCGGAGGCGACGCTGGCCGCGCCGCCGGTGAGGCCGTCGCCGAGCGCGCCGTAGCCCTGGAATCCGGCGCCGATGAACACGCCGGTGTGGCTGCCGCGCAGGGTGGCCGGGTCGATCCCGGCCCGCTCGAATGCCTCCCAGCTGGTCTCCAGCAGCAGGCGCTGCTGCGGGTCCATGCCCAGCGCCTCGCGTGGCGAGATGCCGAAGAAGGTCGGGTCGAAGCCGTCCACGCCGCGGACGAAGCCGCCTTCCCGGGCGTAGCAGGTGCCGAGGTTGTCCGGGTCGGGGTGGTAGAGGGCGTCCAGGTCCCAGCCGCGGTCGGCGGGGAACGGGGCGATCGCGTCGCCGTCAGCGGTGAGCAGGGTCCACAGGTCCTCGGGCGAGGCGACCCCGCCGGGCAGGCGGCAGCTCATGCCGAGGATGGCGATCGGCTCGTCGTTGGCCGCGGTGACGGTCAGCGCGGCCACCGGCGTGGCGGCCGCGCCGAGCAGTTCGGCGCGCAGGAACGCGGCCAGTTCGCGCGGGGTCGGGTAGTCGAAGGCGAGGGTGGCGGGCAGTCGCAGGCCGGTGACCGTCTTCAGCTCGTTGCGCAGGTCGACCGCGCTGAGCGAGTCGAAGCCGAGGTCCCGGAAGGCCCGGTCCTCCTCGACCGCGTCCGCGCCTGAGTGGCCGAGCACGGCGGCGGCGCGGGCCCGTACCAGGTCGAGCAGTTCGGATTCCTGGTCGGCCTCGGGCAGGGCGGTGATCCGGGTGGCCAGTTCGCTGGCGCCCGCGCTGTCGCCGGGGCCTTCCACCCGCTGGGCGTCGGGGACCTCGGTGAACAGGTGGCTGGGCCGGTTCAGGGTGAACACCGGCAGGAACCGGTCCCAGTCGATCTCGCAGATGGCCAGCGCGGCGTCGTCGTGGTCGAGGGCCGCGCGCAGGCCCTGGAAGCCCAGTTGTGGGTCGAAGGACGGCAAACCCTGTCGCCGCAACCGTTCCCCGGCCTGGACCGCGGTCTCCGCGGTGGCCCCTCGACGTGGGTTGGCGGCGTGCCAGACACCCCAGGCAACCGAGATGGCCGGGATGCCGCGAGCGCGCTGGCGCTGGGCGAGCGCGTCCAGGTAGGCATTCGCCGCGCCGTAGGCGGCGTGCTCGGAGCTGCCCCAGAGTCCGGCCAGCGAGGAGAACAGGACCACCGCGTCCAGTTCGGCCGGGTCGAGCAGTTCGTCCAGGTGGCGGGCGCCGAGCACCTTGGCGGCCAGCACTTCGGCGACCTCGGGCAGGTCGGTGCCGGCGATCGGGGCGAGTCCGATCAGGGCGGCGGCGTGCACTACCGAGCGCACGGTGTGGCCCTGTGCGCGCAGGCCGGTCAGCAGGTCGGCGACCTGTTCGCGCTGGGTGATGTCGCAGGCGGCCATGACCACTTCGGCGCCGGACTCGGTCAGTTCGGCCCGCAGTTCGGCCGCGCCGGGGGTGTCCTCGCCGCCTCGGCTGACCAGGACCAGGTGCTCGGCGCCCTGCTCGACCAGCCAGCGGGCCAGCAGCGGGCCCAGCGCGCCGGTGGCGCCGGTGACCAGCACGGTGCCGCGCGGGCGCCAGTGCCGGACCGGGGCGGTCGATCCCAGTGCCGCGCGACGCATCCGGCGGCCGTGGAAACCGCTGGGCCGCAACGCGATCTGGTCTTCGGCCTGGCCGGTGAGCACGGTGCACAGCCGGTCCAGGGTGATCTCGTCCGGGTCGGCGGGCAGGTCGATCAGACCGCCCCAGCTTCCCGGGTACTCCAGGGCGGCGGTGCGGCCGAGCCCCCAGATCATGGCCTGGTCCGGGCTGTGCGCCTCACCGGGTGCGGCCACCGCGACCGCGCCGTGCGTGGCGCACCACAGCTTCGCGGTGCTCTGCCGGGTGGCCATGGCCTGGAGCAGGGCCAGGGTGGCGGCCAGTCCGGCCGGGACCGCGGGGTGTTCGGGATGCGGCGTTGCGGCGGTGGCGAGCAGGGACAGGATGCCGGTGCAGTCCGGGTTCTCCGCCAGCACGGTGGTGAAGTCCGGGTCGGCCGGGTCCACGAGGTGTTCGACGACCTCCGCGCCGCGGACCCGCAGGGCGTTGGCGTAGCGGGATTCCGTGCCCGTGGTGAGCAGCAGCCAGCGGCCGGTCAGCGGGGCCGGGGCCGGGTCGGGCAGCCGGGTCCAGCCGACCCGGTACCGCATGGAGTCCACAGTGGACAGTTGCTGGCGCTGTCCGGCCCGGATCGCGGCCCCGCTCATGTCCACCCAGTACCGGCTGCGCTGGAAGGCGTAGGTGGGCAGGGTCAGCCGGGAGCCGCTGGTGCGCCAGTCCACGGCGACCCCGTTGACGTGCAACTCTGCCAGGGACAACGCCAGGCGGCGCGGTCCGCTTTCCTCGCGGCGCAGCGATCCGGCCACCACCACCTCGACGCCGTGTTCGTGCGCGGTCTCCTCGATGCCGGGGGTGAGCACCGGATGCGCGCTCACCTCGACGAAGATCCGGTGACCCGCGTCCAGGAGGCCGCGCACGGATTCGGCGAAGCGCACGGTGTGCCGCAGGTTGCGGTACCAGTACTCGCCGTCCAGTTCGGCGCCGTCCAGGAAGCGTCCGTCCACAGTGGAGTAGAACGGGATGGTCGCGGCCTGGGGGCGGATCGGGCGCACGGCGGCCCTGATCGCCTCGGCGAGCGGTTCGACCTGTGCGGAGTGGGCGATGAAATCGACGCCGGGGATGCGCCAGCGGGCCGCACCGAGGCGGGACAGTTCGGTCTCCAACTCCAGCAGCGCTTCGTTCGCGCCGGAGACCACCACGGTGGCCGGTCCGTTGACGGCGGCCACGGCGAGCTGGTCTTCCCAGCGGTCCAGCAGTTCGCGGACCTGCTGTTCGGGCAGCATCACCGAGAGCATGCCGCCCTGCCCGGCCAGCGCGCGCAGCTCGCGGCTGCGCAACGCGACCACCCGGGCGGCATCGGCCAGCGACAGCGCGCCCGCGACACAGGCGGCGGCGATCTCACCTTGCGAGTGCCCGATCACCGCGCTGGGCACAACTCCCCTGGCGCGCCACAGTTCGGCCAGCGCGACCATGACCGCGAACAGCACCGGTTGCACCACGTCCACCCGCTCCAGCGGCGGCACGCCGGGATGCCCGCGCAGCACGTCGAGCACGGCGAAGTCCAGGTGTTCGGACAGCGCGGTGGCGGCCTCGGCAAGGCGTTGCGCGAAGGCCGGTTCGGTGTCCAGCAGATCCAGGGCCATGCCTGCCCACTGCGCGCCCTGGCCGGGGAAGACGAACACCGGTCCGGCGTGCGGGGTGGCGGCGCCGGTGGCCAGGTTTGGCGCGGTCTCGCCGCGGCCGAGCGCGGTGAGTCCGGCGAGCAGTTCAGTGCGGTCCGAGCCGGTGATCACGGCGCGGTGCTCGTGTGTGGTGCGGGTGGTGGCCAGGGAGTGCGCCACGTCGGCGGGGCTGGCCTCGGGGTGCTCGGCGAGCCAGGCGGTGAGGCGGTTGGCCTGGGCGGCCAGGACAGCGCGGCCGCGGGCGGACAACGGCCAGGAGGACAGCGCGGGTCCGGGCGTGGGCGCGTCCTCGGTGGGCGCGTCCTCGGGCTGTTCGATGACCACGTGCGCGTTGGTGCCGCTGACGCCGAAGGAGGAGATCCCGGCCCGGCGCGGGTGTCCGTTGCGCGGCCAGTCCTGGTCCTCGGTGAGCAGTGCCACCGCCCCGGCGGTCCAGTCCACGTGCGGGGTGGGCTGGTCCACATGCAGGGTGCGCGGCAGTGTTCCGTGCCGCATCGCCATGATCATCTTGATCACTCCGGCAACGCCGGCGGCGGCCTGGGTGTGGCCCAGGTTGGACTTGACCGAGCCGAGCCAGAGCGGCCGCTCGCGGTCCTGGCCGTAGGTGGCCAGCAGGGCACTGGCCTCGATCGGGTCGCCGAGCGCGGTGCCGGTGCCGTGCGCCTCGACCGCGTCCACTTCGGACGGTCGCAGGCCTGCGGTGGCCAGGGCCTGGCGGATCACCCGTTGCTGGGCGGTGCCACTGGGTGCGGTGAGGCCGTTGGACGCGCCGTCCTGGTTGACCGCGCTGCCCTTGACGATGGCCAGCACCTGGCGCCCGTTGCGCCGGGCGTCGGAGAGCCGTTCCAGCAGCAGCAGGCCGACGCCCTCGCCCCAGCCGGTGCCGTTGGCCGCGGCGGCGAAGGCCTTGCACCGGCCGTCGGGGGCCAGTGCGCCCTGTTTGCTGAACTCGGTGAAGGCCACCGGGGTGGACATCACCGCGACGCCACCGGCCAGCGCCAGCGCGCATTCGCCGCGGCGCAGCGCGTCCGCGGCCAGGTGCAGGGCTACCAGGGAGGAGGAGCACGCGGTGTCCACGGTGACCGCTGGCCCGGACAGGCCCAGGGTGTAGGCGATCCGGCCGGAGAGGATGCTGGCCGCGTTGCCGGTGCTGAGGTAGCCCTCCAGGCCGCCGGAGCCCGCGGCCATGAACAGCGAGGTGTAGTCCTGGCCGTTGGTGCCGACGAACACCCCGGCCTGGCTGCCCCGGATCGTGGCCGGGTCGATGCCCGCGTTCTCCAGTGCCTCCCAGGAGGTTTCCAGCAGCAGTCGCTGCTGCGGGTCCATCGCCAGGGCTTCACGCGGAGAGATGCCGAAGAAGGCGGCGTCGAAATCCGCTGCGCCGTAGAGGAAGGCGCCGTCGGTGATCCGGGTGGCGCCCTCGCCGGGGTCGGCGTCGTAGAGGCCGGGGGTGTCCCAGCCGCGGTCGGTGGGCAGCGGCCCGGTGGCATGCCTGCCCGCGCGCAGCAGCTCCCACAGTTCGGCCGGGGATCCCACATTGCCCGGGTAGCGGCAGGCCATGCCGACGATGACGATCGGATCATCGTCCACAGTAGACAGTGCAGCTGGAAGCAAGTCGGTGCCCTGGCCGAGCAGTTGCTCGTGCAGGTGCCGGGCCAGTTCCTCGGCGGTGGGGTGGTCGTAGACGACTGTGGTGGGCACCTCGTGGCCGGTGGCGGTGCGCAGCCGGTTGCGCAGGTCCACCGCGGCCAGTGAGTCGAAGCCGAGGTCGGCGAAGTTGCGGCCGGGTTCGATCCGGGCGGCCTCGGCGTAGCCAAGCACCGCGGCGGTGTGCTCGCGGACCAGAGCGAGGACCCGTTGCCGTTGCGCGGTTTCCTCCATCGCGGCCAGTTCCCTGGCGAAGACGGAGCCGGTGACCGGGGCGGCGGGTTCGGCCGCGGCCAGTTCGGGCAGGGCGTCCAGCAGCGGCCGCGGGCGGGCCGAAGTGAACCCGGCGGCGAACCGCGGCCAGTCCATGTCGGCGACCAGCACGAAGGTGTCGTCGTGGTCCAGGGCCTGTTGCAGCGCGCGCAGGGCCAGTTCGGGCGGCATGCCGCGCACGCCGCGCCGGGCCAGGTAGCCGGTGACCTCGGTGTCGGCGGCCTTGCCGCTGCCCGCCCAGGCGCCCCAGGCGATCGCGGTGGCGGTGCGGCCACGGGCGCGACGCTGGGCGGCGAAGGCGTCCAGGTGCGCGTTGGCGGCGGCGTAGGCGGCGTGCCCGCCGCCGCCCCAGACGCCGGCGGTGGAGGAGAACAGCACAAACGCGTCCAGCTCGGTGTCGCCGAGCACGGCGTCCAGGTTGGCGGTGCCGGTGACCTTGGCCGCGATGATCTCGGCGAACTCGGCGGGGGTGCTCTCGGCCAGGGTGCCGGTGGCGACCACACCGGCGGCGTGCAGGACCGCGCGGACCGGGTCACCGGCGGCGGCCAGGTCCTCGACCAGGGCGGCGAGTGCGGTGCGGTCGGTGACGTCGCAGGCGGCCACGGTGGCCCGCGCGCCGAGTGCCTGGACTTCGGCCACCAGTTCGGCGGCGCCGGGCGCGTTCGGGCCGCTGCGGCTGGTGAGCACGATGTGCGCGGCCCCGTTGGCGGCCAGCCAGCGGGTCAGTTCCGCGCCCAGGCCGCCGGTGCCGCCGGTGACCAGCACGGTGCCGCGCGGCCGCCAGTTGCGCGCGGCCGATGCGCCGCCGGTGGGCGCGGGGGTCAGTCTGCGCACGTACACGCCCTCGGCGCGCAGGCGCAGCTGGTCCTCATGGCCGGGTGCGGCGAGCACCGCGCACAGCCGGTCCCTGGTGACCTGGTCGAGCTGTCCGGGCAGGTCGACCAGGCCGCCCCAGCGTTGCGGGTGTTCCAGTCCGAGCACCCGGCCCAGGCCCCAGAGCTGGGCCTGTGCCGGGGTTTCCGCGGCGTCGCGGGTGAGCAGCCACAGTGGGGCCGGCACCTCGGCGTCGCCGAGGGCCTGGATCAGCGCGAGGGTGTCCAGGGTGGTCCGCGGGGTGTGCTCCAGGGCGAGGGTGCACAGCACGCCGGTCAGGTCCGGGTAGCCGGCCAGCCGCGCGGTCAGGGTGACCCGATCGTCCACATCGGACACATCGAGCCGGTGCACGGTGGCGCCCGACGAGACCAGCGAGGCGTCCAGGCCGTGGGTTTCGCCCGCGGTGACCAGCAGCCAGTTCCCGGTGAGCCTGCCGTCGCCGACCGGCATCGGGCGCCAGTCGATCCGGTAGCGCCAACGGTCCACCTGGGACTCATCGCGCCGCCTGCGCCGCCAGGCGGACAGCATGGGCAGCACCGCGTCCAGGGATTCCTGCCCGGCGCCGTCCGCGCCGAGCACGGCGGAGAGCGCGGACATGTCGGCGCGTTCCACCGCGTCCCAGAAGTCGGATTCCAGTTCCAGTCCGGCCACGGCCTCGGCCACCGCCTCGGCCCCGTCCACCCAGAACCGCTCCCGCTGGAACGGGTAGGTGGGCAGCAGCACCGGCCGCGCGGGCGGGAAGTAGCGCCGCCAGTCCGGGGCGTGCCCGGCCACGGCGAGGGCGCCGAGGGCGGCGGTCAGGGTGACCGGCTCGGACCGGTTGGCCCGCACCAGTGGCGCGACCACGGCTTCGGGCAGGCAGTCCTGGATCATCCCGGCCAGCACCGCGTCCGGCCCGACCTCCAGGAACCGGCTCACGCCCTGCCCGGCCAGGGTGGCCACCGCGTCGGCGAAGCGCACGGTCTCCCGCACCTGCCGCACCCAGTACTCCGGCGTGGCCGGATCACCCTCCACAGTGGACACAAACGGGATTTCCGGGCTGGCGAAGGACAATCCCTCGACCACGGTCCGGAACTCCGCGAGCATCGGGTCCATCAGTGGCGAGTGGAAGGCGTGCGAGACCCGCAGCTGCTTGGTCTTCACCCCGCGCCCGGCCAGGGTCGCCACGATCGCCGAGACCTCCGCCTCGGCACCGGAGATCACCACGGACTCCGGCCCGTTCACCGCCGCCACGCTGACCAAGCCGGTCAGCAGCGGCTCCACCTCGGCCAGCGGCACGCGCACGGACACCATCACGCCGCCCTCGGGCAGCGCCTGCATCAACCGGCCCCGCGCGGTCACCAGACGACAGGCGTCTTCCAGGGAGAACACCCCGGCCACGTGCGCGGCCGCGATCTCGCCGACTGAGTGCCCGACCACCGCGTCCGGCCGCAGTCCCCAGCTCTCCAGCAGCCGGTACAGCGCGACCTCGATGGCGAACAGCGCGGGCTGGGCGAATTCGGTGCGGTTGAGCCGTTCCTCGTCGCCCCAGATCTCCAGGACCAGGTCGAAGTCCAGCTCGGTGCACACCGCGGCGAAGGCGGCGGCGAAGACCGGGAAGGTCTCGTGCAGTTCCCGGCCCATGCCGAGTCGTTGCGCGCCCTGCCCGGTGAAGGCGAAGGCGGTGCGGCCGCGGGTCACCGTGCCCTGCACCAGGCCGGGGGCCTGCGCGTTGGCGGCCAGCGCCCGCACCGCGGCGAGCAGTTCCTCCCTGCTGCGGCCGGTCAGCACCGCGCGGTGCTCGAACCCGGTGCGGCCGGTGGCCAGGGTGCGGCCGATCTCGGCCGGACCGAACGCGGTGGCGGATTCCAGGTGCGCGGCCAGCCGGTGTGCCTGGGCCCGCAACGCCTCGCCGGTGCGGGCGGAGAGCACCCAGGGCACCACGGGCAGCTCGGTGCGCTCCGGTTCGTCCGCGGCGGGGGCCTGTTCGATGATCACGTGCGCGTTGGTGCCGCTGATCCCGAAGGAGGACACCCCGGCCCGGTGGGGGCGACCGGTGTCCGGCCAGTCCATCGGCTCGGTCAGCAACTCCACCGAACCCGCGGTCCAGTCCACGTGCGGGGTGGGCTCGTCCACGTGCAGGGTGCGCGGCAACCGGTTGTGCCGCAACGCCATCACCATCTTGATCACACCGGCGACACCAGCGGCGGCCTGGGTGTGCCCGAGGTTGGACTTGATCGAACCCAGCCGCAGCGGGTCCATCCGGCCCTGTCCGTAGGCGGCGATCAGCGCCTGGGCCTCGATCGGATCGCCCAGCGGGGTGCCGGTGCCGTGTGCCTCCACCGCGTCCACCTCGGCCGCGGCCAGTCCGGCGTTGGCCAGCGCGGCCCGGATCACCCGCTGCTGGGACGGGCCGTTGGGTGCGGTGAGGCCGTTGCTGGCGCCGTCCTGGTTGACCGCGGAGCCACGCACCACGGCCAGCACGGGGTGGCCGTTGCGCACGGCGTCGGAGAGCCGTTCCACCAGCAGCACGCCAATGCCCTCGGCCAGGCTAGTGCCGTCGGCGCTGCCCGCGAAGGTCTTGCAGCGCGCGTCGGGGGCGAGGCCGCGCTGCCGGGAGAAGACCACGAACACCGAGGCGGTGGACATCACCATGACGCCGCCGGCCAGCGCGAGGCCGCATTCCCCGGTGCGCAGCGCCTGCACGGCCAGGTGCAGCGCGACCAGGGAGGAGGAGCAGGTGGTGTCCACGGTGACCGCCGGGCCTTCCAGCCCGAAGGTGTAGGCGAGGCGGCCGGAGACCACGGCGGCCGCGTTGCCGGTCATCAGGTGACCCTCGACCTCCGGCGGGATGTGCTTCATGCCGTGGATGTAGTCCTGGGTGCTGCACCCGATGAACGCGCCGGTGGCGCTGCCGCGCAAGGACGCCGGGTCGATGCCCGCGCGCTCGAAGGTCTCCCAGGTGGTTTCCAGCAGCAGGCGTTGCTGCGGGTCCATGGCCAGGGCCTCACGCGGGGAGATGCCGAAGAAGGCCGGGTCGAAATCGGCGACGCCGGAGAGGAAGCCGCCCTCGCGCACGTAACTGGTGCCGGAGTGGTCCGGGTCCGGGTGGTAGAGCCCCTCGGTGTCCCAGCCCCGGTCGGCCGGGAACCCGGCGATGGCGTCCCGGCCTTCGGCGACCAGGCGCCACAGATCCTCCGGCGAACTGACCCCGCCCGGATAGCGGCAGGCCATGCCGACGATCGCGATCGGCTCGCTGGCCTTGTCGGTCAGCTCGCGCAGCCGCGCGCTGGTGTCCCGCAGGTCGGTGGTGACCCGCTTGAGGTAATCGCGGAGCTTCTCTTCGTTCGACATCTAAACCGCCCCCAGAGCGAAAGTCGTGTGCTGGTCAGTGCCTGCCGAAGTCGCTGTCGATCAGCTCGAACAGCTCTTCGTCGGAGGCGGATCCGATATCGGCCTGCTCCGGTCCGTCCGCGGGTCTCCTGGCGTTCCAGCGGTCCAGGAGGTCCTTGAGCCGCCGGGTGATCTCGGCGTCGGCGCCGGGGTCGAGTCCGTCGGCTCCGGTGGCCAGCGCGTTCTCCAGCCGGTCCAGTTCGGCCAGCACGAGCGGCTGGTCCTGGCCGCCGAACAGCCCGTCGTGCAGGTGTTCGGCGAGCACGCCGGGGGCCGGGTAGTCGAAGATCACCGTGGTGGGCAGCCGCAAACCCGTTGCCCTGGTGAGGTTGTTGCGCAACTCCACCGCGATCATCGAGTCGAAGCCGAGTTCCTGGAAGGCCCGGCCGGCCTCGATCGCCCCGGGGTCGCCGTGGCCGAGCACGGCCGCGGTGTGCCCGCGCACCAGGTCGAGCAGGGCGGCCCGGCGGGCGGCCGGGTCCAGTGCGGTGAGCCTGGCCAGCAGTTCGGGTTCGCCGCCGGTCCCGGCGTTGTGCTCGACGGCCTCCGGGATGCCGGTGAGCAGTGGGCTGGGC
This sequence comes from Crossiella sp. CA198, assembly GCF_052078295.1. Lineage (NCBI taxonomy): Bacteria > Bacillati > Actinomycetota > Actinomycetes > Pseudonocardiales > Pseudonocardiaceae > Crossiella > Crossiella sp. CA198. The sequence continues at coordinate 67,676 of NZ_JBQJIM010000033.1, read as the reverse complement.
CGGGCCACGGTGAACAGCGGCGCGAACCGGGTCCACTCGACCTCGGCCAGCACTCCGGTGGGTTCGTCCCGGTCGAGCAGGCCGCGCAACGCGGTGAGCGCGGCGGCCGGGTCGAGCAGGCGCAGCCCGAAGTCCGGGGCGTCGACCTGGTAGCCGAAGTCCCACAGGCCCCAGGCGACCGCGGTACCGGGCGCTCCGGTGGCGCGGCGGCGCTGGGCGGTGGCGTCCAGGTGCGCGTTGGCGGCGGAGAGCGCGGTGTGCTCGCCACTGCCCCAGATGCCGGCGATCGAGGAGAACAGCACGAGTTCCGCGCTGTCCCCGGCCAGTTCGGTTACCACGGCCAGACTGTCCACTGTGGACGATAGAACGCGGGCGAGGCCGGCGGGCGCCAGGTCGGCCAGTGGCGCGAGTTCGTCCGGGGTGGCCGGGCGGGTGCCTGCGGCGTGGATCACCGTGCGGACCGGTTCCCCGTCGGCGGCGAGTTGCTTGCCCAGTGCGGCGATGCTGTCCGGTTCGATGACGGTGAGCCGGACCTCGGCCAGCTCGGCGCGCAACTGGTCGACGTCAGGGGGTTCGGCCCCGGCGAGCACCACGTGACTCGCGCCCGAGGCGGCCAGCCAGCGGGCCAGGTGCCCGGCGAGCACCGGCACGCTGACCGTGGCCAGCACCGTGCCCTCGGCCCGCCAGTCCCGCACGGACCTGGTCTTCGGCGCGCGGACCAGGCGGCGGGCCAGCAACCCGTTGCCGCGCACCGCGAGCTGGTCCTCCTCCCCCGCCCCACCCAGGGCCGCGAGCACCAGCGCGGGGTCGAACTCCCCGGCGGGCAGGTCGAGCAGGCCGCCCCAGCGGCGGGTGTGCTCCACCGCGGCCACCCGGCCCAGCCCGCACAGCTGGGCCTGGGCCGGATCGGCGGGTTCCTCGATGCCGGTGGCGGCGCGGGTCAGGCACCACAGCGGGGCCTCGATCCCGGCATCGCCGAGAGCCTGCACGGCGGTGAGCGTGGCGGCCAGGGCGGCGGAGAGTCCGCTGGGGTGCTCGCCGGGGGCGAGTCCGAGCAGAGAGAGCACGCCGGTGTACTCAGTGGCGATCGCCCGCAACCGGTCCGCGAAGTCGGCGCGATCGGCGCTGCTCGCGGGCAGTTCGAGCACCTCCGCCTGTCCGGCCAGGGCCGCGGCGAGGGCGGTGCTGGTGGCGTCCTGGGCGTCGGCGGTGAGCAGCAGCCAGGTCCCCGGCGGGGTAGGCGCTGGGGTGAACGGGATCCAGTCGACCCGGTAGCTGAGGCCGTCGGCCGTCGGTTCGGGCGCACCCGAGCTGAGCCAGAAGCGTTCGTGCTGGAAGGCGTAGGTGGGCAGGGTGATCCGCGCGCCCGGGACCACCTGGGTCCAGTCCACCGGCACGCCGTGCACGTGCGCCTCGGCGAGCGCGCCCAGTACCCGGCGCACCCCGCCGTCCTCGCGGCGCAGCGTGCCGACCACCACCGCCTCCCGCTCGGACTCGTGCGCGGTCTCGGTCAGTCCCGGGGTGAGCACCGGATGCGCGCTCACCTCGATGAACACCCGATGCCCCTGCGTCAGCAACGCGGTGGTGGCCTCGGCGAACCGGACGGTCTGGCGGAGGTTGCGGTACCAGTACTCGCCGTCCAGCTCGGTCCCGTCCACCCATCGACCGTCCACAGTGGAGTAGAAAGGCACGTTCGCCTTGCCTGGCCGGATGTCCTGGGCGCAGGAGCGGACCGGTCCGGCGATCTGCTCGATCTGGGTGGAGTGCGCGGTGAAGTCGACGCCAGGGATCCGCCAGCGCTGCACACGTTGGGCGGACAGTTCGCGTTCCAGTTCGGTGAGCGCGCTGTCGTCGCCGGAGACCACGATGGTGGCCGGTCCGTTGACCGCGGCCACCGAAAGCCGGTCGCCCCACCGGGTCAGCAACTCCCGCACCCGCGCCTCATGCAGGGTGACCGAGAGCATGCCACCATGCCCCGCCAGCGGCAGCAGTTCCCGGCTACGCAACGCGACCAGCCGGGCCGCGTCATCGAGGGAGAGGATCCCGGCCACACAGGCCGCGGCGATCTCGCCCTGGGAGTGCCCGAGCACGGCTGCCGGTTCGACACCGAAGGAACGCCACAGCTCGGCCAGCGAGACCATCACCGCCCACAGCACGGGTTGCACAACGTCCACTCTGGACAGTGCTTCTTCGTCGGCGGCCAGCTCGGCCAGCGGGCGGTCAAGGTAGGGGGCGAGTGCTTGGGCGCAGGCGGTGAAGCGGTCGGCGAAGACGGGGTAGTTGGCGATCAGATCGGTGGCCATGCCGGGCCATTGGGCGCCCTGGCCGGGGAAGACGAAGACCGGGCGGGCGGGGTGCGGGGCGATGCCGTGCAGGAGGCCGGGGGCGGGGGTGTCCTCGTGCAGGGCGCGCAGGCCGTCGGCGAGGGTGGCGGGGTCGGCGAGCAGGACGGCGCGGTGGGGGAAGGCGGTGCGGGTGGTGGCGAGGGAGTGGGTCAGGTCGGAGAGGGGGGTGTGGGGGTGGGTGGTGAGGAAGTCGCGGAGCTTTCCGGCCTGGGCGCGGAGGGCGGCTGGGGTGCGGCCGGAGAGAAGGAGGGGGGCCAGACCAGTGACAGGAGTGGGCTCGTTCTCCTGCCGGGCCGGGGCTTCCTCGATGATCACGTGCGCGTTGGTGCCGCCGATCCCGAACGAGGACACCCCCGCCCGCCGCGGCCGCTCCCCCACCGGCCACGGCACCGGCTCGGTCAGCAGGGACACCGCGCCGGCCGACCAGTCCACCTGCGGCGTCGGCTCGTCCACGTGCAAGGTTCGCGGCAACCGCTGGTGCCGCAACGCCAGCACCATCTTCATCACCCCGGCGACCCCGGCCGCGGCCTGAGTGTGGCCCAGGTTCGACTTCACCGAACCCAGCCACAGCGGGGTGTCCCGGTCCTGCCCGTAGGTCGCCAGCAGTGCCTGCGCCTCGATGGGATCACCCAGGGCGGTGCCGGTGCCGTGTGCCTCCACCACGTCCACCTCGGCGGGCGCCAGCCGGGCAGCGGCCAGGGCGGCGCGGATGACGCGTTGCTGGGCCGGGCCGTTGGGGGCGGTGAGGCCGTTGGAGGCGCCGTCCTGGTTGACCGCGGAGCCGCGCAGCACAGCCAGGATTTCCCGGCCGTCGCGTTCGGCGTCGGAGAGTCGTTGCAGGAGCAGGATTCCGGCGCCTTCGCCCCAGCCGGCGCCGTCGGCGGCGGCGGCGAAGGCCTTGCAGCGGCCGTCGCCCGCGAGGCCACCTTGTTTGGCCAGTTCGGTGAAGACCGCGGCGGTGGAGAGCACGGTGACGCCGCCGGCCAGGGCCAGGTCGCATTCGCCGGAGCGCAGGGCCTGGGCGGCCAGGTGCAGGGCGACCAGGGAGGACGAGCAGGCCGTGTCGATGGTGACGGCGGGGCCGGACAGGCCCAGGGTGTAGGCGATCCGGCCGGAGGCGACGGCGTTGGAGTTGCCGGTCATCAGGTGGCCGCTGACCTCGGCGGGCAGGGTGCGCGGGCCCGCGAGGTAGTCCTGGTTGCTGCACCCGACGAAGACGCCGGTGGCGGTGCCGTGCAGGGTGGCCGGGTCGATGCCGGCGTGCTCGACGGTCTCCCAGGTGGTTTCCAGCAGCAGCCGGTGTTGCGGGTCCATGGCCAGGGCCTCACGCGGGCTGATGCCGAAGAAGGCGGCGTCGAACTCGGCCGCCTCGGCCAGGAATCCGCCGACCTGGGCATAGTCCGCGCTGGGCCGCAGGTCCCAGCCGCGGTCGCGGGGGAAGCCGCGGACCGCGTCGATCCCACCGTCCACCAGCTGCCACAACAGTTCCGGGGTGGCCGCGCCGCCGGGCAGGCGGCAGCCCATGCCCACGATCGCCACCGGTTCCCTGGCGGCGTCCTCCACCTCGCGCAGTCGCGCCCTGGTGTCGTACAGCTCCGCGGTCACCTGCTTGAGGAAATGCCGCAACTTGTCGTCGGTCATGAGATCCCGAACTCCTTGCCGATGAACTCGAACATCTCCTGGTCCGAGGCCGCGTCCAGCCGCTCGGTGGCCATCTCGTTGTCTCCCTTGGCGTTCCACTGGCCGATCAGCTCCCGCAGCCGGGCGCCGATGGCGCGGTGCGCCGTCTCGTCCACGCTGGTCGCGGCCAGCGTCGCGGCGAGCCGGTCGAGTTCGGCCTGCACCGATGGCCCCTGTCCGCCCTCGCCGAAGAGTTCCGCGGCCAGTTGTTCGGCCAGGGCTTCCGGATTGGGGTGGTCGAACACCAGCGTCGCGGGCAGCCGCAGGCCGGTGGCGCCATCGAGGCTGTTGCGCAGTTCGACCGCGGTCATCGAGTCGAACCCCAGTTCCTGGAAGGCCCGTCCGGGTGGCACGGCCTGTTCGTCGCGCAGGCCGAGCACCGCGGCGGTGTTGCGCCGCACCAGGTCCACCAGTCGCTGCCGCCGGGTGACCGGGTCGAGTCCGGCGAGATCGCGGACCAGGTCCTCGGCCGCGCCGGTGGCGGGGGCGAGCCGAAGCACCTCGGGCAGGGACTCGATCAGTGGGCTGGGCCGCATCAGGTTGAACAGCGGCGCGATCCGGGCCCAGTCGATATCGGCCACCATCAGCGCGGGCTCGGCCCGGCCCAGCGCCCGGCCGAGTGCGGCCAGGGCCAGGCCCGGTGGCAGCGCGAGCAGGCCGCGGCGGCCGAGTGGCTGGCCGTCCTCGCCGGTGAGCACGTGTTCGGCCATGCCGCCACCGGCCCACGGCCCCCAGGCCACGGTGGTGGCGGGCAGACCGTCGGCGTGCCTGCGGGCGGCGAGGGCGTCCAGGGCGGCGTTGGCGGCGGCGTAGTTGCCCTGACCCGGTGAGCCGAGCACGCCCGCGATCGAGGAGAAGGTGACGAACGCGGTCAGTTCGCGGTCGCGGGTCAGCTCGTCCAGGTACAGCGCGCCGAGCACCTTGGCCCGCAGCACCCGGTCGAACCGCTCGGTGTCGAGCGAGCCCAGGACGCCGTCGTCGAGCAGTCCGGCGATGTGGAAGACCGCGGTCACCTGATGCGCGGCGAGCAGTGCGGACACCGCGTCCCGGTCGGCGACATCGCAGCCGAGCACGGTGGCCTTGGCGCCCAGTTCGGCGAGTTCGGCGCACAGCTCCTGGGCGCCGGGCGCGTCCGGGCCCTGGAGGTTGGCCAGCACCAGTTCCCGGGCGCCGGCGGTGGCCAGCCAGCGGGCCAGGTGTTTGCCGAGCGCGCCGGTGCCGCCGGTGACCAGCACCGCTCCGTCGCCGGGCGTCCAGACCGGGGCCAGCCGGGGCGGGGCGTGTTCGAGGCGGCGGGCGTGGCCGCCGGTGCCGCGCAGGGCGAGCTGGTCCTCACCTGGCAGCGCGCCGCCGAGTACCGCCGCGACCTGGGCCAGGGTGTCCGGGACCGGATCGGCGGGCAGGTCGAGCAGGCCGCCCCAGTCCTGCGGGTACTCCAGTCCGACCACCCGGCCCAGTCCCCAGAGCTGGGCCTGCGCCGGATCAGCGGGCTCACCCTCCACTGTGGACACTGCTTGCCGGGTGAGGCACCACAGTGGTCCGTGGCCCTGCCCGGCGAGCGCCTGGACCAGGGTGAGGGTGGCGTCCAGCCCCTGCGAGACCGCGGTGGTGCCGGACTTGACGCGCTCGTCGAAGGCGAGCAGGGACAGGACACCGGCGAGCGGTCCGGCTTCGTGGAGTTGGGCCGCCAGGTCGGTGTCCTGGTCGAGTTCCAGCCAGATCGGTTCCGCGCCGCGGTCCCGCAGTGCGGCGCGCAGTCCGGCCGCCCAGGGGAGGTCGATCCCGGCGGGTGCGAGCACGAGCCAGGTGCCGGCGAGGGCCCCGCCGGCGACCGGGCCGAGTGGCTGCCAGGTGATGCGGTACAGGCAGTCGTCCACCCGGGAGTCCTCGGCGTGGCGGCGGCGCCAGGCGGAGAGTTTGGGCAGCACCGCGCCCAGTGCGGGCGCCTCGATATCGAGCTGGGCGGCCAGCGAGCCGAGATCGCCCTGCTCGACCAGGTCCCAGAACGCGGTGTCGGCCTGCTGTGGTGGTTCCAGGTCCACCCAGTACCGCTCACGCTGGAAGGCGTAGGTGGGCAGCGGCACCCGGCGCGCGCCGCGCCCGGCGAAGAAGGCGGTCCAGTCCACCGGGACCCCGGCCACGTGCAGCCGGGCCAGGGCGGTGAGCAGGGTGCGGGGCTCGTCCCGGTCCCTGCGGGCGGTGGCCGCGACCACCGGTGGCTGGTCCAGGCAGTCCTCGACCATGGCGGAGAGCACCGCGTCCGGGCCGACCTCCAGGAACCGGGTCGCGCCCTGTTCGGCCAGCCCGCGCACCGCGTCGGCGAACCGCACGGCCTCCCGGACGTGCCGCACCCAGTACTCCGGCGTGGCCGGATCGCCGTCCACAGTGGACACGATAGGAGTTCGGGGCTGAGCGAAGGAGAGTTCGCCGACCACAGCCCGGAACTCCTCGATCATCGGGTCCATCAGCGGTGAGTGGAAGGCGTGCGAGACCCGCAGCTGCTTGGTCTTGTGTCCCCGCTCGGCCAGGATTCCGGCAATGGGCAGCACTTCGGCCTCGGCGCCGGAGAGCACCACGGATTCCGGGCCGTTCACCGCGGCCACCGCGGCCAGTCCGGTCAGCAGTGGCTCGACCTCGGCCAGCGGCGCGCGCACCGACACCATCACGCCACCGGCGGGCAGCGCCTGCATCAGCCTGCCGCGGGCGGTGATCAGCCTGGCCGCGTGCGGCAGGGACAGGATCCCGGCCACGTGCGCGGCGGCGACCTCGCCGATGGAGTGCCCGGCCAGCAGGTCCGGCCGCACGCCCCAGCTTTCGAGGAGCCGGAACAGCGCGACCTCGACGGCGAACAACGCGGGCTGGGTGAACTCGGTCTGCCCCAGTCGTTCCGCGTCCGACCAGATCACCGTGCGCAGCTCGGGATCCAGCTCCGCGCACACCTCGTCGAAGGCGGCGGCGAAGGCCGGGAAGGTCTCGTACAGCTCCTGGCCCATGCCGGGTCGTTGCGCACCCTGACCGGAGAACAGGAAGGCGAGTTTGCCGGGCCGCACCTCGCCCAGCAGCATGTTCGCCGCGGCGTCCCGCCCGGCCAGCGCGCTGAGTCCGGACCGGAACTCGGCCGGATCGGCGCCGAGCACCACGCCGCGCCAGGACAGCGCGGCCCGGCCGGTGGCCAGCGAGTACCCGGCCGACACCACGTCTTCGTCCACAGTGGACAGCAGCCGGTCCGCCTGGGCCCGCAGGGCTTCCTCGGTGGCGCCGGAGATCACCCATGGCACCAGCGCCGGGGCGGCCGGTGCCGGTTCGACGGCCACGGGCGGCTGCTCGATGATCACGTGCGCGTTGGTGCCGCTGATCCCGAAAGAGGACACCCCGGCCCGGCGTGGGCGGCCGTTGTCCGGCCAGTCGACGGCCTTGGTCAACAGTTCGACCGAGCCCGCGGACCAGTCCACGTGCGGGGAGGGGTCCTCGGCGTGCAGGGTGGGCGGCAACTGGTGGTGCCGCAGGGCCTGCACCACCTTGATGATCCCGGCGGCCCCGGCCGCGGCCTGGGTGTGGCCGAGGTTGGACTTGATCGAGCCCAGCCGCAGCGGGGTGTCCCGGTCCTGACCGTAGGCGGCCAGCAGGGCCTGGGCCTCGATGGGATCGCCGAGTACCGTGCCGGTGCCATGCGCCTCGACCATGTCCACATCGGACGGTCGCAGACCCGCGTTGGCCAGTGCCTGCCGGATCACCCGTTGCTGGGCCGGGCCGTTGGGGGCGATGAGGCCGTTGGAGGCGCCGTCCTGGTTGACCGCGGTGCCGCGCACCAGGGCCAGCACCGGGTGGCCGTTGCGGACGGCGTCGGAGAGCCGTTCCACCAGCAGCACGCCAGCGCCCTCGGACCAGCCGGTGCCGTCCGCGCCCGCGCCGAAGGGTTTGCAGCGGCCGTCGGCGGCGAGGCCGCGCTGGCGACTGAACTCCAGGTAGAGGCTGGGGGTGGACATCACCGTGACGCCACCTGCCAGCGCCAGATCGCATTCCCCGGAGCGCAGGGCCTGCACGGCCAGGTGCAGGGTGACCAGTGAGGAGGAGCAGGCGGTGTCCACGGTGAGCGCGGGGCCGGACAGGCCCAGGGTGTAGGCGATCCGGCCGGAGGCCACGCTGCCGGAGTTGCCGGTGCCGAGGTAGCCCTCCAGGCCCTCGGGCACGGTGACCATCCGGCTGCCGTAGTCGTGGTACATGACGCCGGTGAACACGCCGGTCTGGCTGCCGTGCAAGGACTTCGGGTCGATGCCCGCGTGCTCGACCGCCTCCCAGGAGGTCTCCAGCATCAGGCGTTGCTGCGGGTCCATGGCCAGGGCCTCGCGCGGGTTGATGCCGAAGAAGGCGGCGTCGAACTCGGCGGCCTCGTGCAGGAACCCGCCCTCGCGGGTGTAGGTGCGGCCGGGCAGGCCCGGTTCGGGGTCGTAGATCCGGGCCACGTCCCAGCCGCGGTCCTCCGGGAACCGGGAGATCGCGTCCTCGCCGGCGGCGACCAGCCGCCACAGGTCATCCGGCGAACTCACCCCGCCCGGGTAGCGGCAGGCCATGCCGATGATCGCGATCGGCTCGGTGTCGGCCGCCCGCGTCCGGCGGACCGGAGTGCCCGGATCCTCTTGACCGCCAAGGAGTTCGGCGAACAGGTACTCGACAAGGACCAGCGGGGTCGGGTAGTCGAAGACCAGGGTGGCCGGCAGCGGCAGTCCGGTGCGGGCAGTCAGGCCGTTGCGCAGTTCGACCGCGGTGAGCGAGTCGAAGCCGAGGTCGGTGAAGGCGCTGCCAGGTGCGATGGTCGCACTGCCGCCGTGGCCGAGCACCAGTGCGATCTGGCGGCTGACCAGGTCCAGCAGCTCTTCCCGGGCCGTGGCCTCGGGCAGGGTGCGCAGCCGGGCGCGCAGGGTGGCGGTGTCCGCGCTGCTCTGCTGGGCCCGGCGGCGGACCCGGATCAGCCGGTGCAGCAACGGCGGCAGCATCCCGGCGGTGGCCAGCGGTCGCAGCGCGGCCAGATTGAGCCGGGTGGTGACCAGGGCGGGCAGCGGCAGGCGCAGGGCGGTGTCGAACAGGGTCAGCGCCTCGGCGTTGCTCAGGGGCGCGATGCCGTCCCTGGTCAGCCGGGTGCCGTCCAGGTCGCCGCTCATGCCGCCCGCCTCGGCCCACCAGCCCCAGGCCAGTGACTGGGCGGGTAGGCCGGTGGCGTGCCGGTGTTCGGCGAGGGCGTCCAGGAAGACGTTCGCGGCGGCGTAGTTGCCCTGGCCGGGTCCGCCCATGGCGCCCGCGGCCGAGGAGAACAGCACGAACATCGACAGGCCGAGGTCGCGGGTCAGCTCGTGCAGGTGCCAGGCCGCGTCGGCCTTGGGGCGCAACACGGTGTCCAGCCGTTCCGGGGTGAGCGAGCCGATCACGCCGTCGTCGAGCACTCCGGCGGCGTGCACCACGCCGGTGAGCGGGTGCGCCGGGTCGATCGAGTCGATCAGCCCGGCCAGCGCGGCGCGGTCGGCCACATCGCAGGCCACGATCCGCACTTCGGCGTCCAGTGTGGACAGTGCGGCCGCGCCGGGCGCGTCCGGGCCGCGGCGACTGGCCAGCACCAGGTGCCGGACCCCGTGCACGGCGACCAGGTGCCGGACCACGGCAGCGCCAACGCCGCCGGTGCCGCCGGTGACCAGCACGGTGCCGTGCCGGGCCGGGGTTTCCGGATCGGCGGGCGCCGGGACCCGGGTGAGCCGGGGTGCGTACAGGGCGCCGGAGCGGACCGCGAGCTGGGGTTCGCTGACGGTGTGCGCGCCGGGCAGTGCCGCGGTGTCGTCGGCGTCGATGAGCAGGAATCGGCCGGGGTGCTCCGCCTGCGCGGAGCGAACCAGGCCCCAGGCCGCGGCCCCGGCCAGGTCGGAAACCCCTTCACCGGCAACGGAGATCGCGCCCCGGGTGTGCACGACCAGCCGGGCCGCGGCGAAGCGGTCGTCCGCGAGCCAGCCGCGCAGCACGCCGAGCACGCGGCCGGTGGCGGCGCGCACAGCGGTGGGCACGTCGGTGTCCGGGTCGGTGGTGCAGGGCAGCACCACCACGTCCGGCACCTCGGTCAGTTCGGCCAGTCCGTTTTCGCCCAGCCAGACCGCGGTGACCGGGGCGGGTTCCGGTCCGGAGACCTCGGTCCAGTCGATCCGGAACAGCGAGTCGTGCACGCCGCCCCGGCCCAGCGCGAGGTGTTCGGCCGAGACCGGCCGGGAGATCAGGGCTTCGATCGAGGCGACCTGGGCGCCGCCGGGGTCGGCTACGGTCAGCGAGACGGTGTCCTCGGCGGGCCGGGACAGCCGGACCCGCAGCGCGGTCGCACCGGTGGCGTGCAGGCGCACCCCGCGCCAGGCGAAGGGCAGTTGCGCGCCTTCGGCGCCCCCGGTCAGCGCGGCGCTCTGCAGGGCCGCGTCGAGCAGGGCCGGGTGCAGGCCGAAGCCAGCCGGGTTGGCCGCCTCGGGCAGTTCGACCTCGGCGAAGACCTCGGTGTCCCGCCGCCACACCGCGCGCAGACCGCGGAAGGCGGGGCCGTAGCCGAAGCCGCCCTCGGCGAACCGGTCGTACAGCCCGTCCAGGGACACCGGTTCGGCGTCGGCCGGTGGCCAGTCCGATTCGGGTGCGGGGGTGGCGGAGTCGGTGGTGAGCAGGCCGCGGGCGTGGCAGGTCCAGGCGTCCGCGGTCACCGCGCGTTCCGGCCGGGAGTACACGCTCAGCGCGCGTCGGCCGTCCTCCAGCGCGGCCACCGCGACCTGGAGTTGCACGGCGCCGCGTTCGGGCAGCACCAGCGGGGATTCCAGGGTCAGTTCGGCCAGCGCCGGGCAGTCCACCCGCTCGCCCGCGTGCAGGGCCAGTTCGACGAAACCGGTGCCGGGGAACAAGATGCTCTCGCCGACCACGTGATCGGCCAGCCAGGGCTGGGTGTCCACCGAGACCCGGCCGGTGAGCACCAATCCGCCGGAGTCGGGCAGCGCGACCGCCGCGCCGAGCAGCGGGTGCTCGGCCGATTCGACGCCGAAGCCCGCGGCATCCCCGGCCGGCGCGCCCGCGGCCGGCCAGAACCTGGTGCGCTGGAAGGCATAGGTGGGCAGCTGGACCCGCCGGGCGTCACGTCCGGCGAACACCGCGGCCCAGTCCACCGGCTGCCCCGCCACGTGCAGTCCGCCGAGCGCGGCGAGCACCGCGCGCGGTTCGTCCCGGTCACCGCGCAGTCCGGGAAGCACGATCTCGCCCGCGGTGAGGTTTTCCTGGGCCAGCGCGGTGAGCGTGCCGCCCGGACCGGCCTCCAGGTAGGCGGTGACGCCCTCGGCAGCCAACCGCCGGATACCGTCGGCGAACCGCACCGGCTCCCGCACCTGCCGCACCCAGTAGTCCGCCGTCGCCGGATCATCGTCCACAGTGGACATAATCGGGATTTCCGGCTGACCGAAGGACAATCCTTCGACCACGCTCCGGAACTCGTCGAGCATCGGGTCCATCAGCGGCGAGTGGAAGGCGTGCGAGACCCGCAGCCGCTTGGTCTTGATGCCCTGTCCGGTCAGGGTTCCCGCGATCACCAGGACGTCGGCTTCGGCACCGGAGATCACGACCGACTCCGGACCGTTCACGGCGGCCACGCTGACCAGGCCGGTGAGCAGCGGCTCGACCACGTCCAGTCCGGCACGCACCGAGACCATCACGCCGCCCTCATGCAACGCCTGCATCAGGCGACCGCGCGCGGTCACCAGGCGGCAGGCGTCGGCCAGGGAGAACACTCCGGCCACGTACGCGGCGGCGATCTCGCCGATGGAGTGGCCGAGCACGAAGTCCGGGTGCAGCCGCCAGCTTTCCAGGAGCCGGAACAGTGCGACCTCGACGGCGAACAACGCAGGCTGGGTGAACTCGGTCTGCCCCAGGCGTTCCTCGTCCGACCAGATCACCGTGCGCAGTTCGGGGTCCAGCTCGGCGCAGACCGCGTCGAACGCCTCAGCGAAGGCCGGGTACGCGTCATACAGCTCGCGACCCATGCCGAGTCGCTGCGCGCCCTGGCCGGAGAACAGGAAGGCCAGCCGTCCGGCGACCGGGTTGGCCGCGGCCTCGCCGGTGACTGTGCTCAGCGCCTGATCCAGTTCGGCCCGGTCCGCGCCGACCAGCACCGCGCGGTGCTCGAACGCCGAGCGGGTGGTGGCCAGGGAGTAGCCGATGTCCACCGGGTCCAGTTCGGGCCGCTCGGCCAGGAACTCGGCCAGCTGCCCGGCCTGGGCGAGCAGGGCGTTGACGGTCCGGCCGGAGAGCAGCCAGGGGGTGACGCCCGGCTGGGTGGCGCGCTCGGCGACCGGGACGGCGGGCGGTTGTTCGATGATCACGTGCGCGTTGGTGCCGCTGATGCCGAAGGAGGACACCCCGGCCCGGCGCGGACGCCCGTTCTCCGGCCAGGACACCGGTTCGGTGAGCAGGGAGACCGACCCTGCGGACCAGTCCACGTGCGGGGAGGGCTCGGTGACGTGCAGGGTGCGCGGCAACAGGTTGTGCCGCAGGGCGAGGATCACCTTCATCACCCCGGCGACCCCGGCCGCGCCCTGGGTGTGCCCGAGGTTGGACTTGAGCGAACCCAGCCACAGCGGGGTGTCCCGGTCCTGCCCGTAGGCGGCGAGCACCGCGGAGGCCTCGATCGGATCACCCAGCACGGTGCCGGTGCCGTGCGCCTCCACAGCGTCCACTTCGGACGGTCGCAGGCCCGCGTTGGCCAGTGCCTGCCGGATCACCCGCTGCTGGGCCAACCCGTTCGGTGCGGTCAGGCCGTTGCTCGCGCCATCCTGGTTGACCGCACTCCCCCGCACCACAGCGAGGACTTCGTGCCCGTTGCGCAGTGCGTCGGATAGCCGTTCCACCAGCAGCACGCCCGCGCCCTCGCCCAGACCGGTGCCGTCCGCCTCGGCGGCGAAGGCCTTGCAGCGGCCGTCGGCGGAGAGGCCGCGCTGGCTGCTGAACTGGACGAACATGCCGGGGGTGGCCATCACGGTGACGCCACCGGCCAGCGCGAGATCGCATTCGCCGGAGCGCAGGGCCTGGGCGGCCAGGTGCAGGGCCACCAGGGAGGCCGAGCAGGCGGTGTCGATGGTGACCGCCGGTCCCTCCAGACCCAGGGTGTAGGCCACCCGGCCGGAGAGCACGCTGGCCGCGCTGCCGGTGCCCACGTAGCCCGCGTCGGCGTCCGGGGCCTGGTAGGCGCCGGTGGCGTAGTCCTGGGCGTTGGTGCCGACGAACACCCCGGTCGCGCTGCCCGGCAACGACTTCGGGTCGATCCCGGCCCGCTCGAACACCTCCCAGGAGGTCTCCAGCAGCAGTCGTTGCTGCGGGTCCATCGCGGCGGCCTCGCGCGGGTTGATGCCGAAGAAGGCGGCATCGAACTCCGGGGCCTGGTAGAGGAATCCGCCCTGCTGGGTGGCTGATCCGCCGTCGGCGAGGGCGTCCAGGTCCCAGCCGCGGTCGGCCGGGAAGCCGGAGATCGCATCCCGGCCCTCGGCGAGCAGCTGCCACAGGTGTTCCGGCGCGGTGATGCCGCCGGGCAGGCGGCAGGCCATGCCGACGATCGCGATCGGGTCGCCGGAGTCGACCGCCGCGCGCACGGGTGCGGTCGCGGTGGCGGGTTCGCGGAGCAGTTCGGCCCGCAGGTGGGTGGCCAGCGCGGTGGCGGTGGGGTGGTCGAAGACGAGGGTGGTCGGGAGTTTCAGGCCGGTGGCGGCGGTGAGCCGATTGCGCAGTTCGACCGCGGTGAGCGACTCGAAGCCGAGTTCCTTGAACTGCCGGTCCGGGGCGATCCCGGCGCTGCCCTGGTGGCCGAGCGCGGCGGCGACCTCGGTGCGCACCAGTTCCAGCAGCACCCGGTGCTGTTCGGCCGCGGCCAGTCCGGAAAGCCGTTGGCGCAGCGCGGAACCGCCGCCTGCCGCGGCTGCCTCGGCGAGTCGCCGGACCTCGGGGATGGCGGCGATCAGCGGGCTGGGGCGGGCCACGGTGAACACCGGCGCGAATCGGGTCCAGTCCAGGTCGGCCACCGTGGGGTTGATCTCGTCCCGGTCCAGGACCTGGCGCAGTGCGGTGAAGGCGACCTCGGCGCTGAGCACGTTCACCCCATGCCCGCGCACCCGTTCCCCGGCGGCGGAGGGATTCCCGCCGGGCTGCCAGAGGCCCCAGGACACCGAGGTCGCCCGGACCCCGCGCCGCCGCAGGTCAGTGGCGAGAGCGTCCACGTAGGCGCTGGTAGCGGCCATCGCGGCGTGTTCGGCGCTGCCCCAGACGCCGACGATGGAGGAGAAGCACAGCACCGCGTCCAGGTCGGGCAGCTCGTCCAGGGCGGCCAGGCTGTCGGCGGTGGCGCTGACCACTTCGGCCAGCCGATCCGGGGTCAGGTCGGCGAGCGGGGTGAGGTCCATCCGGAGCACGTCGTGCACCACCGCGCGCACCGGGCCGTGCTCGGCGAGGAGTGCGGCCAGGGTGTCCCGGTCGGCGGGGGCGGGCAGGGTCACCGGCCGCGCGCCCCGATCGGTGAGCCAGGCGGCGATGGCCGCGCCCTTGTCCGGGTCGCTCGCGCAGACCAGCACCGTGCCGGCAGGCTGCCAGGCGTCCGGATCGACCGGGCCGGTGGTGGCGCGGACCAGTCTGCGCAGGAACATCCCGCCCGGCCGGAGCGCGACCTGGTCCTCACCATCCACAGTGGACAGTGCGGCGGCGAGCAGGCGATCGGCATCCTCGGCGGACAGGTCGATCAGGCCGCCCCAGCGGCGTGGCTCCTCCACCGCGGCGACCCGGCCGAGGCCCCAGACCTGGGCGGCCACCGGGTCGGCGGTCTCCTCGGCGGAGACGGCGACCGCGTTGCGGGTCAGGCACCACAGCGGCGCCTCGATGCCGGTGTCGGCCAGGGCCTGGAACAGGCTGAGGGTACCGGCCGGTCCGGCGCCCGGCGGCAGTGCGAGCAGCGACAACACTCCGGCGAAGGACTGCCCGGCGAGTGGACGCAGCAGTTCGGCCAGCAGCGCGCGGCCGGCGGCGGGCTCGGCCTCGATCCGGATCACGGTGGCGCCGAAGGGTTCCAGGTCCACGGACTGGTTCGCCGGAGCGAGGACCAGCCAAGTCCCGGTGAGCGCGGGTTCGGCCGGTTCGGCGCGCTGCCAGTCGATCCGGTAACGCAGGCCGTCGGCGAGCTGGTCCTCGCGGCGGCGACGGCGCCAGGCGGAGAGCATGGGCACCAGCTGATGAAGGGACTCTTCCTCGGCCACACCGAGGGTGCCGGCCAGTTCGGTGAGGTCGGCGCGTTCCACCGCGCGCCAGAACTTCTCGTCCACCGGGTCGCTCCCGGCGGGCAGGCCGGTGTTGTCCAGCCAGTACCGCTGCCGTTGGAAGGCCGCGGTGGGCAGGTCCACCGGCCGCACCTGGCCGTACCGCGCGGTGAAGTCAACCGGCACGCCCTGGGTCCAGGCTTCGGCGAGTGCGCTGAGCATGCGGCGCGGGCCGCCGTCCTCGCGGCGCAGCGAGCCGACCACCACGGCCTCGGCGCCGAAGTCCTCCGCGGTGGCGGCCACCGCGGTGGTCAGCACCGGGTGCGCGCCCAGTTCGATGAACACCCCGTGTCCGTCGGCCAGCAGCGCGCGCAGGGTGTCCCGCACGGCCATCGGCCTGCGGGCGTTCTCGAACCAGTACCCGGCGTCCAGCGCCGAGCCGTCCAGGGGTCCGGCGGTGACGGTGGAGTAGAAGGCGATCTCGCCGTCGGCGGGCTGGACCGGGGACAGCGCGTCGATCAGGCGGTCTCGCAGTGGGTCGACCTGGCCGGTGTGCGAGGCGACCGTGTCCGGCACGATCCGGGCCCGCACGTCCTCCCGGGTGCAGTCCTCGACAAACCGGGTCAGCAACCCGGTTTCCCCGGCCACCGCCACCGCACGCGGCCCGTTGACCCCGGCCAGCACCAGTCCCGGGTAGCCGAGCAGCCGCTGCCGGACCTCCTCGGCGGTGAGCGCGACCGAGGCGACCATGCCGTTGCCGACCAGCTCGTCGGCGAACAACTGGCTGCGCAGTGCGATGATCCGGGCGCCGTCGCGCAGCGAGAGCGCACCGGCGACGCAGGCCGCGGCCACCTCGCCCTGGCTGCTGCCGAGCACGGCGGCCGGGTGCACGCCGTGCGCCCGCCACACCGCGGCCAGTGACACCATGACCGACCACAGCAGCGGCTGGAGCACCTCGATCCGCCGCATGGCAACGGGATCGGCGAGCATCGGCAGCGGATCCCAGTCCAGGAACGGCTCCAGCGCGGCGAAGCACTCGGCCATCCGGGCGGCGAACACCGGGTCGGCGGCCATCAGCTCGACCGCCATCCCGGCCCACTGCCCGCCCTGACCGGGGAAGACGAAGACGATCTGACCGGGTTTGACCACCCGGCCCTGCACCACCTCGGCGGCCGGACGACCGGCGGCGAGTCCGGCCAGCTCCTCGCGCAGCTCGACCCGGTCCGCGCCGAGCAGCACCGCGCGCTGTTCCAAGGCGGCCCTGGTACGCAACAGCGCGTGCCCGACCTCAGCGGCTTCGAGATTCGGCAAGTTGTCCACAGTGGACAGAAGTCGGGCTGCCTGGGCGCGCAGTCCGGCCGGGTTCCTGGCCGACAGAACCCAGGGCAGCAGACCGTTGGGTGGCATGGATTCCGGCTCGGTGACCGGTGGCGCTGCTTCGAGGATGAGGTGCGCGTTGGTGCCGCTGATCCCGAAGGAGGACACCCCGGCCCGGCGCGGCCGGTCGCCGTCGGCCCAGTCCACCGGGTTGGTGAGCAGCTCGACCTGGCCCGCGGTCCAGTCCACGTGCGGGGTCGGCGCGTCCACGTGCAGGGTGCGCGGCAACCGGTTGTGCTGCAAGGCCAGCACCATCTTCATCACCCCGGCGGCGCCCGCAGCGGCCTGGGTGTGGCCGAAGTTGGACTTGACCGAGCCCAGCCACAGCGGGGTGTCCCGGTCCTGCCCGTAGGTCGCGAGCAGGGCCTGGGCCTCGATCGGGTCGCCCAGCGCGGTGCCGGTGCCGTGCGCCTCCACAACGTCCACTTCGGACGGTCGCAGGCCCGCGTTGGCCAGGGCGGCCCGGATCACCCGCTGCTGCGACGGGCCGTTGGGTGCGGTCAGGCCGTTGGACGCGCCGTCCTGGTTGACCGCACTGCCGCGCAGCACGGCCAGGATCGGGTAGCCCAGGCGTTGCGCGTCGGAGAGCCGGGCCACCGCGAGCACGCCGGCGCCCTCGGCCCAGCCCGCCCCGTCCGCGGCGGCGGCGAATGCCTTGCTGCGGCCGTCCGTGGCCAGCGCGTCACCCCTGGACAGCTCGATGAACACGCCGGGGGTGGACAGCACGGTGACGCCACCGGCCAGCGCCAGATCGCATTCCCCGTTGCGCAGCGCCTGCACGGCCAGGTGCAACGCCACCAGCGAGGAAGAACACGCCGTGTCCACGGTGACCGCCGGGCCCTCCAGGCCGAGGGTGTAGGAGACCCGGCCGGAGAGCACCGCGGCCGAGTTGCCGGTGATCAGGTGGCCTTCGACCGCCTCGGGCAGCTCGTGCAGGCCGGTGGCGTAGTCGTGGCTGCTGCACCCGGCGAACACCCCGGTCCGGCTGCCGCGCAGCGAGGTCGGGTCCAGCCGGGCGCGTTCCAGGGCCTCCCAGGAGATCTCCAGGAACAACCGCTGCTGCGGGTCCATGGCCAGGGCCTCCCGCGGCGAGATGCCGAAGAAGGCGGCGTCGAACTCGGCTGCCTCCAACAGGAATCCGCCCTCGCGGACGTAGCTGGTGCCGGAGTTGTCCGGGTCCGGGTCGAACAGCGCGTCCAGGTCCCAGCCGCGGTCGGTGGGGAAGCCGGAGATGGCGTCGCCGTCCGCGGTGAGCAGCCGCCACAGGTCGGCCGGGGAGCTGATGCCGCCTGGGTACCGGCAGCCCATACCGATGATGGCGACCGGTTCGGTGCTCGCGGCGACCAGCTGCTCGTTGACCTGCCGGAGCCGCTCGACCTCCTTGAGCGAGGACCGCAGCGCTTCGACGAACTCCTTGGGTGGCGTGCTCATGACTCTCCCATCGCCAGGCGCAGCAGGCTTTCCGCGTCCATGTCGTCGATCGAGGGCGCGCCGTTCGCGCCCGCCGGTGCGGTGTCGCTCTCGCCTGCCAGCTGGACCAGGACGTTGAGCAGTCCGGCCTGGCGCAGGCGGCTGACCGGGATGGCCGCGAGCAGGCGGCGGACCTCGGTCTCCTCGGTGTCCGGGTGGTGCCCGTTGGTGTCCGGGGCCAGCACGGTGTGCAGGTGCGCGGCAAGTGCGGCCGCGGTGGGGTGGTCGAAGACCAGCGTGGCCGGCAGCCGTTGACCGGTGGCGGCGGCCAGGCCGTTGCGCAGTTCCACCGCGCTCAGCGAGTCGAAGCCGAGGTCGGTGAAGGCGCGTTCCGGGTCGACCGCGTGCCCACCGGAGTGGCCGAGCACCGCGGCGACCTGACCGCGCACCAGTTCCAGCAGCACGGCCAGTGATTCGGCCGGGGATCGGCCGGCCAGCCGCCGCCGCAAGGCCGCCGCGCCGCCGCCGCGCTGGGCGGTGCGCCGGGTGCGGACCAGGCCGCGCAGCAGGGCGGGCAGGTGTTCGTGGGTGCGCAGTCCGGCCAGGTCCAGCCGCAGCGGGACCGGGGCCGGGGTGGCCAGGGTGAGCGAGCGGTCGAACAGCGCGAGCGCCTCCGGGGTGGCCAGCGGGCGCACCCCGTCCTTCGGGGTCCGGCCGCCCATGCCGCCGGTGTCCGCCCACAGGCCCCAAGCGAGGGAGTGCGCGGGGTGTCCAGTGGCGCGGCGATGCGCGGCGAGACCGTCCAGGAAGGCGTTGGCCGCGGCGTAGTTGGCCTGGCCCGGCGCGCCGGTGACCCCGGCGGCCGAGGAGAACAGCACGAACGCGGTCAGGTCCAGCTCGCGGGTCAGTTCGTGCAGGTGCCAGGCGGCATCGGCCTTGGCCCGCAACACGGTGTCCAGCCGCTCGGGGGTCATCGACTCGACCACGCCGTCGTCCAGCACGCCCGCGGTGTGCACGATCGCGGTGACCGGGTGCGCGGCGAGCAGTCCGGCCAGGGCGTCCCGGTCGGTGACATCGCAGGCCACCACGGTGACCTCGGCGTCCAGTTCGGCCACCAGTTCGGCCGCGCCCGGCGCGTCCGGGCCACGCCGGCTGGCCAGGACCAGTTGGCGGGCCCCGTGTTCGGCGACCAGGTGGCGGGCAAGCAGCGCGCCCAGTGCGCCGGTGCCGCCGGTGATCAGCACCGCGCCGGTGTCCCAGCGCGGCGCGTCGGCGCCCAAGCTGGTGGCGGCGGCGAGCCGGGGCACCCGGATCTCGTTGTCCCGCAAGGCGAACTGGGGTTCGCCGGTGGCCAGTGCCGAGGTCGGCAACTCGGCCGCGTCCACCAGCACGAACCGGTCCGGGTGTTCGGTCTGGGCCGAGCGGATCAGGCCCCAGACCGCGGCGCCCGCCAGGTCGCGCACTTCTTCACCGGCGACGGAGACCGCGTCCTGGGTGTGCACGACCAGCCGGGCGGCGGCGAACCGCTCATCCGCCAGCCACTCCTGCAGCACCGCCAGCACCCGGCCGGTCGCCGTCCGCACCGCGGCTGGCACCTCGCCCGGTTCGGCGCGCACGGCCAGCACCACCGCGTCCGGCACCTCGACGATCTCAGCGAGGCCGCCGTCACCCAGCCAGGCCACCGACACTTCGCCGGTCGCCGGGGTGGCGAGCACCGGCCAGTCCACCTGGTACAGCGCATCGTCCGCGGTGCTGTTGGCCGCGGCGAGCTGTTCCGGGGACACCGTGCGCAGCACCAGCGAGTCGACCTCGGCCACCGGGAGTCCGCTGTCGTCGGCCAGGTGCAGGCGCACGCCGCTGCCCTCGGGGATCAGCCTGGCACGCAAGGAGGTCGCGCCGGTGGCGTGCAGGCGCACGCCGGTCCAGGCGAACGGCAGGCCAGGTCCGCCATTCGATTCGCCCTGGGCGGCCAGCACGTGCAGCACCGAGTCCAGCAGGGCCGGGTGCAAGCCGAAGCGGGCGTTGGCCGAGTCGGGCAGGGCCAGTTCGGCGTACAGCTCGCCGCCGTGCCGCCAGGCCGCGCGCAGGCCGCGGAACACCGGCCCGTAGTGCAGCCCGGCCTCGGCCAGGCGGTCGTACAACTCTTCCACCGCAAGGGTTTCCGCATCCGCGGGCGGCCAGTCGCCGAGTACGTCCGGGGTGGTCGACTCTGCGCTGAGCAGGCCGCGGGCGTGGCAGGTCCACGGTTCGGTGCGCGCGTGCTCGGGCCGGGAGTGCACGGTGACCGGGCGCCTGCCCTGCTCCCCCGCGCCGACCGAGACCTGCACCTGGACGCCGCCGCTGGCGGGCAGCACCAGCGGGGCCTCCAGGGTGAGTTCGGCCAGCACCGGGCTGTCCACCTGCTCACCTGCACACAGGGCCAGTTCGACAAATCCGGTGCCGGGGAACAACACCAGCTCGCCGACCGCGTGGTCGGCCAGCCAGGGCTGGGCGTCCAGGGACAGCCGGCCGGTGAGCACCGCGCCCGCGCCCTCGGGCAGCAACACGGCCGCGCCCAGCAACGGGTGGTCCATGGCCTGCTGGCCGATCCCTGCGGCGTCCCTGGCGGCGCCTGCCGCGTCCAGCCAGTAGCGCTGACGCTGGAAGGGATAGGTGGGCAGGTCGACCCTGCGGGCCTGGTGGCCCGCGAAGACCGCGGTCCAGTCCGGGGTGATCCCGGCGACGAACAACCGGCCCAGCGCCTCGGTGATCGATCGTGCTTCGGTCCGGTCCTTGCGCAGGCCCGGCACCAGGATCTCGTCCGCGGCCAGGATTTCCTGCGCCAGCGCGGTCAGCGCGCCACCCGGTCCGATCTCCAGGAACGCGGTGACGCCCTCGGCGGCCAGTGCGGTGACGCCGTCAGCGAAGCGCACGGTCTCCCGCACGTGCCGCACCCAGTACTCCGGCGTGTCCCATTCGCCGTCCACAGTGGACACAACCCGGATCTCCGGCGCGCTGAACGCGATCTGCTCGACCACGGTCCGGAACTCGTCGAGCATCGGCTCCATCAGCGGCGAGTGGAAGGCGTGCGAGACCCGCAGCCGCCGGGACTTGCGCCCCAGTGCCTCGGTGATCGCCCGCACCTCGTCCTCGGCTCCGGAGAGCACCACCGAATCCGGTCCGTTCACCGCGGCCACACTGACCAGCCCGGTCAGCAACGGCTCCACCTCGGCCAGTGCCGCCCGCACCGACACCATCACGCCGCCGTCGGGCAGCGCCTGCATCAACTGGCCGCGTGCCGTGACCAGGCGGCAGGCGTCTTCGAGGGAGAACACCCCGGCCACGTGCGCGGCCGCGATCTCGCCGATGGAGTGGCCGAGCACGAACTCCGGCCGCACTCCCCAGTTCTCCAGGAGCCGGAACAGTGCCACCTCGACCGCGAACAGCGCGGGCTGGGCGAATTCGGTCTCGCTCAGCTGCTTCTCGTCCGACCAGACGACCTCACGCAGCCGCGGGTCCAGCTCCGCGCACACCGCGTCGAAGGCCGCGGCGAAGGCCGGGTAGGTCTCGTGCAGTTCCCGGCCCATGCCCAGCCGCTGCGAGCCCTGCCCGGCGAACAGGAAGGCCAGTTTACCCTTTCCCGCAACACCTTCGGCCAGTCCGGCGGCGGGTTGACCGGCGGCCAGCGCCGCCAGTCCGGCCCGGAACTCGGCGGCCTCCGCGCCGACCACCACCGCCCGGCGTTCCAGTGCCGCGCGTCCGGTGGCCAGGGAGTAGCCGACCGACACCACATCCTCGTCCACAGTGGACAGCAGCTGTTCGGCCTGGGCACGCAGGGCGTCCTCGGTGGCTCCGGAGAGCACCCAGGGCACCAGCGCGGGTTCGACCGGGCGGGCGGGTTCGGTCGCCGGGGCCTGCTCGATGATCACGTGCGCGTTGGTGCCGCTGATCCCGAAGGAGGACACCCCGGCCCGGCGGGGCCGGTCCAGTTCCGGCCAGGCCACCGGCTCGGTCAGCAGCGCGACGGCGCCGGCCGACCAGTCCACGTGCGCCGAGGGCTCGTCCACGTGCAACGTGCGCGGCAACTCCTGGTTGCGCAACGCCATCACCATCTTGATCACGCCCGCGACCCCGGCCGCGGCCTGGGTGTGGCCCATGTTCGACTTGATCGACCCCAGCCACAGCGGCTCGGCCCGGTCCTGCCCATAGGTGGCCAGCAACGCCTGCGCCTCAATGGGATCGCCGAGCGTGGTGCCGGTGCCATGCGCCTCCACCGCGTCCACTTCGGACGGTCGCAGGCCGGCGGCAGCCAGTGCGGCCCGGATCACCCGTTGCTGGGCCGAGCCGCTGGGGGCGGTCAGGCCGTTGGACGCGCCGTCCTGGTTCACCGCGCTGCCGCGCAGCACGGCCAGGATCGGGTGGCCGAGCCGCTGGGCGTCGGAAAGCCGTTCCACCAGCAGCACACCCGCGCCCTCGGACCAGCTGGTGCCGTCGGCGGCCTCGGCGAAGGACTTGCACCGACCATCCGGGGCCAGGCCGCGCTGACGGGAGAACTCCACGTAGGAGTCCGGGGTGGCCAGCACGGTGACGCCACCGGCCAGCGCCAGCTCGCATTCGCCGGAGCGCAGGGCCTGCGCGGCCAGGTGCAGCGCGACCAGCGAGGAGGAACACGCGGTGTCCACGGTGACCGCCGGGCCCTCCAGGCCGAAGGTGTAGGCGATCCGGCCGGAGGCCACGCTGCCGGAGTTGCCGGTGCCGAAGTAGCCCTCGACCTCCTCCGGCACGGTGGTGATCCGGCTGCTGTAGTCGTGTGTCATCACACCGGTGAACACCCC
Organism: Crossiella sp. CA198; assembly: GCF_052078295.1. Lineage (NCBI taxonomy): Bacteria > Bacillati > Actinomycetota > Actinomycetes > Pseudonocardiales > Pseudonocardiaceae > Crossiella > Crossiella sp. CA198. The sequence continues at coordinate 44,765 of NZ_JBQJIM010000033.1, read as the reverse complement.
GGTCCGGCTGCCGCGCAACGAGGACGGGTCGATCCCGGCGCGCTCGAAGCTCTCCCAGGAGGTCTCCAGCAGCAACCGCTGCTGCGGGTCCATCGCCAGGGCCTCCCGCGGGGAGATCCCGAAGAAGCCGGGGTCGAACTCGGCCGCGCGGTACAGGAATCCGCCTTCGCGCACGTAGGTGCGGCCGGGCAGGCCGGGTTCGGGGTCGAAGATCCGTTCCACGTCCCAGCCGCGGTCGGCGGGGAATCCGGAGATGGCGTCGGCGCCCTCGGCGACCAGCCGCCACAGCTGTTCCGGCGAACTCACCCCGCCGGGGTAGCGGCAGGCCATGCCCACGATCGCGATCGGCTCCTCGCTCGCCTGTGCGGCCACCGGTTCCGGCGCGGCCGGCTGCTGCGCGCCGAAGAGTTCGGTGAACAGGTGCTCGGCCAGTGCCTGCGGGGTCGGGTGGTCGAAGACCAGGGTGGCCGGCAGCCGCAACCCGGTCGCGGCGGCCAGGCCGTTGCGCAGTTCGACCGCGGTCAGTGAGTCGAAACCGAGTTCCTGGAAGGTGCTCGCGGTCCGGACGTCCTGGCCGGAGCGATGGCCGAGCGCGGTGGCGGTGCGGGCGGTGACCAGGTCCAGCAGCCCGGCGCGCTGGGTGGCGGCGGTGAGTCCGGCCAGGCGGCGCACACCGGTGCCTGCCCGGACCGCGGGTTCGGCGCGCTGCCCGCCGCGGCGCAGGCCACGCAGCACCGCTGGTGTCTGTCCATTGTGGATGTAGGAGCCGAGCTGGGCGGCGACCAGCACCGGATCGCCGGTGCCGGGGGCCGCGTCCAGCAGAGCCAGGGCGTGTTCGGTGGACAGCGCGACGCCGTCGCGGGCCAGCCTGCGCCGGTCGATCTCGGCCAGGTCGCCGCTCATCCCACCGGCCTCGGCCCACAGGCCCCAGGCCACCGACTGCGCGGGCAGACCGTTGGCGCGGCGGTGCTCGGCCAGTGCGTCCAGGAAGGAGTTGGCCGCGGCGTAGTTGCCCTGGCCGGGTGCGCCGAGGGTGCCTGCGGCCGAGGAGAACAGCACGAACGCGGACAGATCCTGGCAGCGGGTCAGCTCGTGCAGGTGCCAGGCCGCGTCCACCTTGGGCCGCAGCACGGCGTCCAGGCGTTGCGGGGTAAGGGATTCCAGCACCCCGTCGTCGAGCACCCCGGCCGCGTGCGCCACCGCGGAGAGCCGGTCCGGGCCGAGTTCGGCGAGCAGGGCGACCACCTCGGCGCGGTTGGCCAGGTCGGCCGCGACCACCTCGACCTGGGCGCCTGCCTCGGTCAGGTCGGCGACCAGTTCGGCCGCGCCGGGCGCGTCCATGCCGCGCCTGCTGACCAGCACCAGGTCGCGGACCCCGTGGGTGACCACCAGGTGCCGGGTGACGTCCACGGCGAGACCGCCGGTGCCGCCGGTGACCAGCACCGTGCCGGTGCCCCATGGCGAACTCGCCGGGGTGGCGCCGGTGCGGGCGCGGACCAGCCGGGGCACCCGCACCACGCCGTCGCGCACGGCGAGCTGGGGTTCGCCGGGAACCACCGCGGTGGCCGGGGAATCCAGCTCGCCGTCGGTGTCCAGCAGCACGAACCGGCCCGGGTGTTCGGACTGCGCCGAGCGGACCAGACCCCAGACGGTGGCCGCGGCCAGGTCGGAAATCCCTTCGCCGGCAATGGACACCGCACCCTGGGTGTGCACGACCAGGCGGGCGTTGGCGAAGCGCGGTTCGGCCAGCCACTGCTGGAGCACGGCCAGCACCGCGCCGGTGGTGGCCCGGGCCGAGCTGGGCAGGTCCGGGCCGGGTTCGGGCAGGCAGGGCAGCACGACCAGGTCGGGGACCTCGGTGAGCCCGTCCAGGCCGCCGGGGCCGAGCCGGGTGTGGGTGAGCGTGGTGGCGGTGCCTGCCGCGACCGGCGGCCAGTCCAGCCGGTACAGCGCGTCGTGGTGGCCGGTGTGCGCGGCGGCCAGCTGCGCGGTGGTCACCGGGCGCACCGCGAGCGAGCCGACCGAGGCGACCGGGCCGCCCTCGGCGTCGGCCAGTTCGATGGCCGCGTCCGCGCCGTCCAGGTCCATCCGGACCCGCAGTGCGCCCGCGCCCGAGGCGTGCAGGCGTACGCCGGACCAGGCGAAGGGCAGCGCGGTCTCCGCGGTGTCCCGGCAGAGGCCGAGCACGTGCAGGGCCGCGTCGAACAGGGCTGGGTGCAGGCCGTACCGGCTCGGATCGGCCACCGTGGCGGGCAGTTCCACCTCGGCGAACAGGGTGCTGCCGCGCCGCCAGGCGGTGTGCAGGCCCTGGAAGGCGGGGCCGTAACCCAGTGCTGCGCCGGGCTGGTCGTACCAGCCGGTGACGGTGAGCGGTTCGGCATCGGCCGGTGGCCACACGTCCTCGGTGAAACCGGTGGCAGTCAACGAAGTGCTCAGGGTGCCGCTGGCGTGGCAGAGCCACGGTGCTTCGTCCGGGGTCTGCTCGGGGCGGGCGTACACGCTCAGTTCCCGGCGGCCGTCGGTTTCCGGGCCGAGGGCGACCTGGATCTGCACCGCGCCGCTGGCGGGCAGGGACAGCGGGGCCTGCACGGTCAGCTCGTCCAGCGTCGGACAGTCCGCCTCGGCGCCGGCCCGCAATGCCAGTTCGACGAACCCGGTGCCGGGGAACAGGACCAGGTCGCCGACCCGGTGGTCGGCCAGCCAGGGCTGGGCGGCCAGGGACAGCCGGCCGGTCAGCAGCAGACCGCCGGAGTCGGGCAGTGGCACGGCCGCGCCGAGCAGCGGGTGGTCGGTGGCCTGCTGGCCCAGCACGGCCACATCGCCGCCCGCGCTGCCGGCCGCCAGCCAGTAGCGCTGGTGCTGGAAGGCGTAGGTGGGCAGGTCGATCCGCCTGCCACCGCGACCGGCGAGCAGGGTGGGCCAGGGCACCGTCTGGCCGCTGACGTGCAGCCGGGCCAGTGCCTCGATGAGTGCGGCGGCCTCGGCCCGGCCCTTGCGCAGGGCCGCGGCGGTCACCGGTTCGGGCAGGCAGTCCTCGACCATGGCGGAGAGCACGCCGCCGGGTCCGATCTCCAGGAACCGGCGCACGCCCCGGTCGGCCAGGGTCCGCACGGCATCGGCGAAGCGCACGGTCTCGCGCACCTGCCGCACCCAGTAGTCCACCGTCGCCGGGTCACTGTCCACAGTGGATACCATCGGGATCTCCGGCTGCTCGAAGGACAGTCCTTCGAGCACGGTCCGGAACTCCGCGAGCATCGGCTCCATCAGCGGCGAGTGGAAGGCGTGCGAGACGCGCAGCCGCCGGGTACGCCTGCCCTGGTCGGCCAGGGTCTGCGCCAGCGCCAGGACCTGGTCCTCATCGCCGGAGAGCACCACGGATTCGGGTCCGTTGACCGCGGCGAGACCGACCAGCGGGTACTCGGCCTGCAGCGGGGTGAGATCCGCCTCGGCCGCCTGCACCGCGATCATCACGCCACCGGCGGGCAGCGCCTGCATCAACCGGCCGCGTGCCGTGACCAGACGGCAGGCGTCCGCAAGGGAGAGCACCCCGGACACGTGCGCGGCGGCGATCTCGCCGATGGAGTGGCCCAGCACGAAGTCCGGGCGCTGGCCCCAGCTCTCCAGCAGCCGGAACAGCGCGACCTCCACCGCGAACAACGCGGGCTGGGTGAACTCGGTGGTGGCGAGTCGTTCCTCGTCCGCGGAGATCACCGCCCGCAGTTCCGGGTCCAGCTCGGCACAGACCGCGTCGAAGGCCGTGGCGAAGGCCGGGTAGGTGTCGTACAGCTCGCGGCCCATGCCCAGTCGCTGGGAACCCTGACCGGAGAACAGGAACGCGAGACCGCCGGGCCGGACCGAGCCGGTCACCAGGCCGGTGGCCGGTTCGCCCGCGGCGAGTGCGCGCAGGCTGTCGAGCAGCTCGGCGCTCTCCGCACCGACCAGCACCGCGCGGTGCTCCCAGTTCTGCCGCTGGGTCAGCGACACCGCGACGTCCACCGGTTCCAGCCCGGTGTTGCCGTCCACCACGGACAGCAGGCGGGTGGCCTGGTCCCGCAGGGCCTGCTCGCTCTTGCCTGCCAGCAGCCAGGGCGTGACCCCTGGTTCGATCCGCCGGATCACGGGCGCCACCGCGGCGGGCTGCTCGATGATCACGTGCGCGTTGGTGCCGCTGATCCCGAAGGAGGACACCCCGGCGCGCCGCGGACGGCCCTGCTCCGGCCAGTCCCTGGCCTCGGCGAGCAGTTCGACCGCGCCCGCCGACCAGTCCACGTGCGACGAGGGCTCGTCCACGTGCAGGGTCCTGGGCAGCAGGCCGTGCCGCATGGCCATGACCATCTTGATGATCCCGGCCACCCCGGCCGAGGCCTGGGTGTGCCCGAGGTTGGACTTGATCGAGCCGAGCCACAGCGGCTCGTCCCGGTCCTGCCCGTAGGTGGCCAGCAGTGCCTGCGCCTCAATGGGATCGCCGAGCACCGTGCCGGTGCCGTGCGCCTCCACCGCGTCCACTTCGGACGGTCGCAGCCCGGCCGCGGCCAGTGCCTGCCGGATCACCCGCTGCTGGGACGGCCCGTTGGGCGCGGTGAGGCCGTTGGACGCGCCGTCCTGGTTGACCGCGCTCCCCCGCACCACGGCCAGGACTTCGTGTCCGTTGCGCACCGCGTCGGAGAGCCGTTCCACCAGTAGCATGCCCGCGCCTTCGGACCAGCTGGTGCCGTCGGCGGCCTTGGCGAAGGACTTGCAGCGCCCGTCGGCGGCCAGACCGCGCTGGCGGGAGAACTCGACGTAGGTGTCCGGGGTGGCCATCACCGCGACGCCACCGGCCAGCGCGAGATCGCATTCACCGGAGCGCAGTGCCTGCACCGCCCAGTGCAGGGCGACCAGCGAGGAGGAACACGCGGTGTCGACGGTGACCGCCGGGCCTTCCAGGCCGAAGGTGTAGGCGATCCGGCCGGAGACCACGCTGCCCGCGCTGCCGGTGCCGACGTAGCCCTCCAAATCCCGTGGCACCGCGGACATCCGGGTGCCGTAGTCGTGGTACATCACACCGGCGAACACCCCGGTCTGGCTGCCTTGCAAGGACTTCGGGCTGATCCCGGCCCGCTCGAAGACCTCCCAGGAGGTCTCCAGCAACAACCGTTGCTGCGGGTCCATGGCGAGGGCTTCCCGCGGGGAGATGCCGAAGAAGCCGGGGTCGAACTCGGCCGCGCCGTAGAGGAAGCCGCCTTCCCGGGTGTAGGTCTTGCCGGGCAGGCCGGGTTCGGGGTTGTAGATGCCGTCCACGTCCCAGCCGCGGTCGTCCGGGAACACCGAGATCGCGTCGCCGCCGGCGGCGACCAGTCGCCACAGTTCCTCCGGCGAGCTGACCCCGCCGGGGTAGCGGCAGGCCATGCCGACGATCGCGATCGGCTCGTCCACGCTGGTGCGCACCGGTGCGGGCGTGCCGGGTTCTTCGGCGGCGCCGAGCAGTTCGGTGGCGAGGTAGCGGGTCAGCGCCAGCGGGGTCGGGTAGTCGAAGACCAGGGTGGCGGGCAGGCGCAGGCCGGTGGCGGCGGTGAGGCCGTTGCGCAGTTCGACCGCGGTGAGCGAGTCGAAACCAAGATCATTGAAGGCCCGTTCCGGTTCGATAGCGGTGGCCTGGCCGTAGCCGAGCACCACCGCGACCTGGCCGCGCACCAGTGTCAGCAGCCGGCTGTCCCGGTCGGCGGCGGGCAGCGCGAGCAGTTCCTGCCGCAGCGGCGCGGTGTGCGCGGTCCCGGCCTGGGCGCGGCGGCGGTGGTGCAGCAGGCCGTGCAACAGGGCGGCGGGGGCGCCGTTGGCGCGCAGTGCGGGCAGGTCCAGGCGCAGCGGGGCGAGCACGGCCCGGTCGGTGGCCACGGCCGCGTCGAGCAGGGCCAGTGCCTCGGCGGTGGCCAGTGGCCGCACGCCTTCGCGGGCCATCCGGCGCGTTTCGGCCTCGGTGAGCCTGCCCGCCATGCCGCCGGTCTCGGCCCAGGCGCCCCAGGCAAGGGAGTGCGCGGGCAGACCGGTGGCGCGACGGTGTTCGGCGAGGGCGTCCAGGAAGGCGTTCGCGGCGGCGTAGCTGCCCTGGCCGGGTCCGCCGAGCAGGCCGGAAGCGGAGGAGAACAGCACGAACGCGGCCAGGTCCAGCTCGCGGGTCAGCTCGTGCAACTGCCAGGCGGCCTCGGCCTTGGGCCGCAACACGGTGTCCAGCCGTTCGGGGCTCAGTGATTCGACCACGCCGTCGTCCAGGACCCCGGCGGCGTGCACCACCGCGGTGATCCGGTGCGCGGCGAACAGTGCGGCCAGCGCGGTCCGGTCGGCGACATCGCAGGCCAGCACGGTGACCTCGGCGGCCAGCTCGGCCACCAGTTCGGCCGCGCCGGGCGCGTCCAGGCCCCGGCGGCTGGCCAGGATCAGCTGCCGGATGCCGTGTTCGGCGACCAGGTGCCGGGCCACGGCGACGCCGAGGGATCCGGTGCCGCCGGTGATCAGCACCGCGCCGTCACCCCAGTCCGGCGCGGACCCGGCCACCGCGCGAGTCAGTCTCGGCACCCGGATCGTGTTGTCCCGCACCGCGAGCTGCGCTTCCCCGGTGGCCAGCACCGCGGGTGCGATCTCGGGTGCGTCGACGAGCACGAACCGGCCGGGGTGCTCGCTCTGCGCGGACCGCACCAGACCCCAGACCGCGGCGCCGGCCAGGTCGGAAATCTCCTCGCCCGCAACGGAAACCGCACCGTCGGTACGCACCACCAGCCTGGCCGCGGCGAACCGCTCCTCGGCCAGCCACTCGTGCAGCACCGCCAGCACCTGACCGGTGGCCGCCCGGACCTGATCCGGCATCTCGCCCGATCCGGCGGACACCGACAGCACCACCGCGTCCGGCACCTCGGCCAGCTCGGCGAGGCCGCCGTCACCCAGGGAAACCACGGACAGCTCAGCGGATTCCGGCGCGAGCACCTCGGTCCAGTCGACCTGGAACAGGGCGTCCGCGACACCGGGCGCACGGGCGGCGAGGTGATCCCCGGACACCGGGCGGGAGCGCAGGCCGCCAATGGTGGCGACCGGTTCGCCGAGGCCGTCGGCCACGTCGATGGTCACCGTGTCCTCGGCCAGCACCCGCATCCGCACCCGCAGGCTGGTCGCGCCGGTGGCGTGCAACCGCACGTCGTGCCAGGCAAAGGGCAGCCAGCTGCCGCCGATGCCGCGCAGGGCGAAGACGTGCAGGGCCGCGTCCAGCAGTGCCGGGTGCAGGCCGAAGCCGGTGTCCGCGTCGGGCAAGGCCACCTCAGCGAACAGCTCCTCGCCTCGCTGCCAGGCAGCACGCAGCCCGCGGAAGGCCGGGCCGTAGGTCAGTCCGGCGTCCTCGAACTCGGCGTAAACACCTTCCACCGCAACAGGTTCGGCTCCACTGGGCGGCCATTCCGGCTCACCGGGGCGAGCGGGCGTGAGCGCGGCGGACAGCGTGCCGCGGGCGTGGCAGATCCAGTCCGCGCCCTCGGCCCTGGCATGTACCGCGACGCCGCGGCGGCCGTCCTGGGCCGCGCCCACCATCACCCGCAGCTGAACGCCGCCGCGTTCGGGCAGCACCAGCGGGGCCTCGATGGTCAGCTCGTCCAGCACCGGGCAGTCCATCTGGTCCCCGGCCCGGATCGCCAGTTCCACGAACCCGGTGCCCGGGAACAGCGCGGTGCCGCCGAACCGGTGCTCGGCCAGCCAGGGCTGGGTGCTCAGCGACAGCCGTCCGGTGAGCACCAGGCCACCGTCGTCGGGCAGCAGCAGGGCCGCGGCCAGCAGCGGGTGGTCGGCCGCGGCCACGCCGAGTCCGGTGGCATCGCCTGGCCGGACGCCGCTCGCCGGCCAGAACCGCTGGTGCTGGAAGGCATACGTGGGCAGCTCCACCCGCCGGGTGCCCCGGCCCGCGAACACCGCGGCCCAGTCCGGCGACACCCCTGCGGTGAACAACCGGCCCAGCGCCTCGAACACCGAGCGTTCCTCCGCCCGGTCCCGGCGCAACGCGGGGGCGAGCACCGGCGCACCGGGCAGCGCGGCCTGGCTCATCGCGGTCAGCACCCCACCGGGGCCGACCTCCAGGAAGGTCCGCACTCCCTGCTCGTGCAACCGGGTCAGGCCGTCGGCGAACCGCACGGTCTCCCGGACGTGCCGCACCCAGTAGTCCGCCGTCGCCGGATCACCATCCACAGTGGACGCAATCGGGATCTCGGGCTGAGCGAAGGTCAGCCCGTCCACCACGGCCCGGAACTCGGCCAGCATCGGCTCCATCAGCGGCGAGTGGAAGGCGTGCGAGACCCGCAACCGCTTGGTCTGCACCCCACGCTCAGCCAGGGTCTCGGCAATCGCGAGCACCTCGGCCTCGGCGCCGGAGATCACCACGGACTCCGACCCGTTCACCGCCGCCACACTGACCAGGTCGGTCAGCAACGGCTCGACCACATCCAGCCCGGCCCGCACCGACACCATCACGCCACCCTCAGGCAACGCCTGCATCAACCGACCCCGCGCAGCCACCAGACGACAGGCACCGGCCAGCGAGAACACCCCCGCCACATGCGCGGCGGCGATCTCCCCGACAGAGTGCCCGAGCAGGAAGTCCGGTCGCACACCCCAGCTCTGAAACAACCGGAACAGCGCGACCTCCACCGCGAACAACGCAGGCTGAGTGAACTCAGTCCGATCCAGCGCCTCGGCCTCGGCCCACATCACCTCCCGCAGCCCGTCCCACTTGGGCAAACTCGCACGCCCGATTGAGCCAACCGGGCGTACCAGTTGGGCCAACTCGGCGAGGACCGCGTCAAAAGCCTGGGCGAACACCGGGAACCGGTCGTACAGCTCGCGACCCATGCCCAGCCGCTGGGAACCCTGACCGGAGAACAGGAAGGCCAGTCGTCCGGAGCCCGCCACGCCTTCGGTCAGTCCGGGGGCGGGTTGCCCGGCGGCCAGCGCGGCCAGCCCTGCCCTGAACTCGGCCACCTCCGCGCCGACCAGCACGGCCCGTCGCTCCAGCCCGGCCCGCCCGGTCGCCAGGGAGAACCCGACCGACACCACATCGTCGTCCACAGTGGACAGAAGTCGCTCGGCTTGCTCCCGCAACGCTTCCGGGGAGCGCGCGGACAGCACCCATGGCACCACCGCAGGCTCGGCAGGCTCAACCGGCGGCACGGACGGTGCCTGTTCGATGATCACGTGCGCGTTGGTGCCGCTGATGCCGAAGGAGGACACCCCGGCCCGGCGCGGACGCCCGTTCTCCGGCCACGGCACCGACTCGGTCAGCAGCGACACCGCCCCGGCCGACCAGTCCACGTGCGTGGACGGCTCGTCCACGTGCAGGGTCCTGGGCAGCTCCTGGTGACGCAGCGCCAGCACCATCTTGATCACACCGGCGACACCCGCGGCCGCCTGGGTGTGGCCCAGGTTGGACTTGATCGAACCCAGCCACAGCGGGGTTTCCCGGTCCTGGCCGTAGGTGGCCAGCACCGCCTGCGCCTCGATGGGGTCGCCGAGCACCGTGCCGGTGCCGTGCGCCTCGACCGCGTCCACTTCGGACGGTCGCAGACCCGCGGTGGCCAGTGCCGCCCGGATCACCCGCTGCTGGGACAGTCCGTTCGGCGCGGTCAGGCCGTTGGACGCGCCGTCCTGGTTCACCGCCGAGGCGCGCACCACGGCGAGCACCTCGTGTCCGTTGCGCAGTGCGTCGGAGAGTCGTTCTACCACCAGCACACCGGCGCCCTCGCCCCAGCCGGTGCCGTCGGCGGCGTTGGCGAAGGACTTGCAGCGGCCGTCGGCGGCCATGCCGCGCTGCCGGGAGAACTCCACGAACAGGCTGGGCGTGGCCATCACGGTGACCCCGCCGGCCAGGGCCAGGGTGCATTCGCCGGAGCGCAGGGCCTGAGCGGCCTGGTGCAGGGCGACCAGGGAGGCCGAGCAGGCGGTGTCCACGGTGACCGCAGGGCCCTCTAGGCCGAGGGTGTAGGCGAGTCGGCCGGAGAGCACGGCGGCCGCGTTGCCAGTGGCCAGGTAGCCCTCGTGGTCGGTGGTCGGATCGGTGGCCAGCACCGCGCCGTACTCCTGGCCGTTGGTGCCGACGAACACGCCAGTGGCGCTGCCACGCAGGGAATCCGGGTTGATGCCCGCGCGTTCGACCGCCTCCCAGGCGGTCTCCAGCAACAGCCGCTGCTGCGGGTCCATGGCCAGCGCCTCGCGCGGAGAGATCCCGAAGAACGACGCGTCGAAACCGGTGGCGTCGGCCAGGAAAGCGCCCTCGCGGGCGTAGGACTTGCCGGGCGTGCCGGGTTCGGGGTGGTAGAGGCCGTCCAGGTCCCAGCCGCGGTCGGCGGGCAGGTCGGACATGAGGTCCGCGCCCTCGGCCAGCAGCCGCCACAGCTCCTCGGGACTACTGGCCCCGGGGAAGCGGCAGCCGATGCCGACGATCGCGATCGGCTCGTCCACCGCGGCCAGCGCGACCGGGGCCGCGGTCATCGGTGCGGCCGCGCCGAACAGTTCGGCGTGCAGGTGCTCGGCCAGCGCCTTGGCGGTGGGGTGATCGAAGACGACGGTGGCGGGCAGGGTCAGGCCGGTGTCGGCGCGTAGCCGGTTGCGCAGGTCGACCGCGCCGACCGAGTCGAAGCCGAGGTCCTTGAACGCACGGCCGGGTTCGACATTCTCGGCGCTGTCGTGGCCGAGCACGGTGGCCACCTGGGCGCGCACCAGGTCGGTGAGCGCGCGCAGCCGATCGGGCTCGGCGAGTCCGGCGAGCCGGGCGGCCAGGCCGTTCTCGGCGGGGGCCGGGGTTTCCGCGAGCAGGGCGCGGACCTCGGGCACGTCGGCGAGCAGCGGGCTGGGCCGGGTCGCGGTGAAGGCGGTGTGGAACCGCGGCCAGTCGATCTCGGTCAGGGTGACCGTGACGTCCCCGCGCCCGACCGCCTGTTCCAGCGCGCGCACCGCCAGGGCGGGCGGGATCGGCGGCAGGCCGTGGCTGCGGGCGGTGTCGTGTTCGCCCGCGCCCAGACCGGCGCCGTCCCACAGGCCCCAGGCGATGGCGGTGGCCGGGTGGCCCTGGGCACTCCGCCACTGTGCGAAGGCGTCCAGGAAAGCGTTGCCGGGCGCGTAGTTGCCCTGGCCGGTGATGCCGACGGTGGCCGACATCGAGGAGAACAGCACGAACGCGGACAGGTCCATCTCGCTGGTCAGCTCGTGCAGGTGCCGGGTGGCGGCGAGCTTGACCGACAGCGCGCCGGCCAGCTGGCCGGCGGTCAGCGCGCTGATCATGCTGTCGTCCAGGGCGGCGGCGGTGTGCACCACCGCGTCCAGCGGGCCGACCTCGGCGAGCACCGCGGCCAGCGCGTCCCGGTCGGCCACATCGCAGGCCCGGAGCGTGACCTGGACGCCGGTGGCGGTCAGGTCGGCGGCCAGCTCGGTCGCGCCGGGCGCGTCCGGGCCGCGACGGCTGAGCAGCACCAGGTGACTGGCGCCGGCTTCGGCGAGTCGGCGGGCCACGTGCCCGCCGAGTGCGCCGGTTCCGCCGGTGATCAGCACAGTTCCCTTGGGGCGCCAGGGTTCCACCGCGTCACCGCGGTCGGCGTGGCCGAACCGGCGGCAGAACACCCCGGCCGGGCGGATGGCCAGCTGGTCCTCGCCAGCGGATCCGGCCAGCAGCTCGCAGAGCCGGGCCAGCGCGGGGTCGTCCAGTTCGGCGGGCAGGTCGATCAGTCCGCCCCATTGGGCCGGGTGCTCCAGTCCGACCACCCGGCCAAAGCCCCAGGCCAGGGCCTGGTCCGGGTTGGTCACCTCGGCCGGGTCGGCCACCGCCATCGCGCCCTGGGTGAGGCACCACAGCGGGACCTCCGCGCCGGTGTCGGCCAGGGCCTGCACCAGGGTCACGGTCGCGGCGTGTCCGCGCGGCACCGCCGGGTGCTCGGGGTGCGGGCAGGTGTCCAGAGACAGCAGGGACAGCACCCGGCTGGGCGCCTCGGCGAGCAGGGCGCCGAGTTCACGGGCGAGTGTCATCCGGTCGGTGTCCACCTGGACTGGACGCACCTGGGCGCCGGCGGCGAGCAGGGTGTCCAGCACCTTGGCCACGTCGGGATTCGCGGTGGCGGGCACGGCGACCAGCCAGGCGCCCAGCGGGCCAGCCTGCGGGCGGGGCGGCACGGGACGCCAGTGGATGCGGAAGCGCCAGGAGTCCAGGGTGGCCAGTTCGTGCCGGTCCCGCCGCCAGCGGGACAGCGCGGGCAGCACTTCGCCTACCGGTTGGTCGGCGGCGAGTCCGAGCGCGGCCAGGTCGGCGCGGTCGACGGCGGCCCAGAAGGTGCCGTCCACCGGGTCTGCGGCGGTCGCGGGCGGCACGTCCAGCCAGAACCGCTGGTGCTGGAAGGCGTAGGTGGGCAGGTCCAGGCGTCGGCCACCGGTCAGCAGCGGGCGCCAGTCGAGCTGGACACCGCGCACCGCGGCCTCGGCGAGCGAGGCGAGCAGGCGGCGCGGGCCACCCTCCTCCCGGCGCAGGGTGCCCAGCACCAGGCCGGAGGTCCCGGTGTCGTCGAGGGTTTCCTGCAGGCCGGTGGTCAGCACCGGGTGCGGGCTGGTCTCGATGAACGCGCGGTGCCCGTCGGCGAGCAGGGCCCTGGTGGCGGTCTCGAACCGGACGGTTTCGCGCAGGCTGCGGTACCAGTACCCGGCGTCCATGGTCGTGGTGTCCAGGAGTTCGCCGGTGACCGTGGAGTACAGCGGGATCTCGGCCGCGCGCGGGGCGATCGGGGCGAGCAGGTCGAGGATCTCGTCCCGGATCTGCTCGACCTGGGCGGAGTGCGAGGCGTAGTCCACCGGGACCAGCCGGGCCCGCACGTTCTCGGCCTCCAGCTCGTCTTTGAGCGCGGCCAGCGCTTCCGGGGCGCCGGAGACGACCACCGAGGATGGGCCGTTGACCGCGGCCACGGACAGCCCGTGCGCGGCCAGCCGGGGTCGCAGGGTGCCCACGGGCAGGGCGACCGATATCATGCCGCCGTGCCCGGCCAGGGCGACCAACGCCCTGCTGCGCAAGGCGACCACCCTGGCGCCGTCCACAAGGGAGAGTGCGCCGGCCACGCAAGCGGCGGCGATCTCACCCTGGGAGTGGCCGATCACCGCGGCCGGTTCGACCCCGTGCGAGCGCCACACCTCGGCCAGGGAAACCAGCACCGCCCACAGCACCGGCTGCACCACGTCGACCCGGCGCAGCGCGTCCTCGTCGGCGAGCACCTCGTGCAGTCGCCAGTCCACAAAGGACTCCAGCGCGGCGGCGCATTCGGCCATCCGGGCGGCGAACACCGGGGAGGCGGCCAGCAGTTCCACGCCCATGCCCGCCCACTGCGAGCCCTGGCCGGGGAAGACGAACACCACGCGGTCGGGCGCCTCGCCCGCGACGCCGGTGAGCACCGCCGGTCCGGGTCTGCCCTCGCGCAGCAGCTCCAGTCCGTGTCGCAGCTCGTCCCGGTCGCCGCCGAGCAGCACGGCGCGGTGCGGGAAGGCGGTGCGGGCGGTCAGCGAGTGCGCGAGGTCCAGTGTGGACAGGTCAGGGTCGCTGTCCAGGTGGGTGAGCAGCCGGGCGGCCTGGGCGGCCAGCGCGGGGCCGGTGCGGGCGGAGAGCACCCAGGGCAGCACCGGCGGCGCGGTGGCCTCGACGAGTGCTTCGGTGGGCAGTGGGGCCTGTTCCAGCACCAGGTGCGCGTTGGTGCCGCTGACGCCGAAGGCGGACACCGCGGCCCGGCGGGGCCGTCCGGTCGCCGGCCAGTCCCTGGGCTCGGTGAGCAGTTCGACCGTGCCGGCCGACCAGTTCACGTGCGGTGAGGGCTGGTCCACATGCAGGGTCCTGGGCAGCCGGCCGTGGCGCAGGGCGAGCACCATCTTGATCACCCCGGCCAGACCGGCCACCGGCCCGGTGTGCCCGATGTTGGACTTGATCGAGCCCAGCCACAGCGGTTCCTCGCGTTCGCGGCCGTAGGTGGCGATGAGCGCCTCGGCCTCGATCGGGTCGCCGAGGGTGGTGCCGGTGCCGTGCGCCTCGACCGCGTCCACTTCGGACGGTGCGAGCCGGGCGTTGGCCAGGGCCTGGCGGATGACGCGTTGCTGGGCCAGGCCGTTGGGGGCGGTGAGGCCGTTGCTGGCGCCGTCCTGGTTGACCGCGCTGCCCCGGATCACCGCGAGGATCGGGTGGCCGTTGCGGCGAGCGTCGGAGAGCCGTTCGACCAGGATCATGGCCGCGCCCTCGCTCCAGCCGGTGCCGTCCGCGGCGGCGGCGAAGGGCTTGCACCGGCCGTCGGCGGCCAGGCCGCGCTGGCGGCTGAAGGCGATGAACGGTTCCAGGGTTGGCATCACGTGCGCGCCACCGGCCAGTGCCATGGCGCATTCGCCCAGCCGGACCGCCTGGCAGGCCCAGTGCAGGGCGACCAGCGCGGAGGAGCAGGCGGTGTCGACGGTGGCGGCCGGGCCTTCCAGGCCGAGGCTGTAGGAGATGCGGCCGGAGGCCACGCTGCCGAGGTTTCCGGTCAGCAGCTGGCCTTCCATGCCTTCCGGTGGTTCGGCCAGGCGGGCGGCGTAGCCGGTGGGGGCGAGTCCGGCGAACACACCGGTGTCGCTGCCGCGCAGGGTGTCCGGGTCGAGTCCGGCGCGTTCCAGGGTCTCCCAGGCGACTTCCAGCAGCAGTCGCTGCTGCGGGTCCATGGCCAGGGCCTCTCGCGGGGAGATCCCGAAGAAACCGGCGTCGAAATCGGCCGCGCCGCGCAGGAATCCGCCCTCGCGGACGTAGGAGTGGCCGTAGCGCTCAGGGTCGGGGTGGTAGACCGCAGGGTCCCAGCCGCGGTCGGCGGGGAACGGGGTGATCGCGTCGCCGTCCGCGCCGAGGAAGGCCCAGAGCTGTTCCGGGGTGTTGACCTCGCCGGGGAAGCGGCAGGCCATCGCCACGATCGCCAGAGGTTCGTCGCTGGCGGTGGTGGCGCGCACCCTGATGTCCTGGCCCGCACCGGTGAGCAGTGCGCGCAGGTGTTCGGCGAGCACGCCGGGGGTCGGGTGGTCGAAGATCAGGGTGGTCGGCAGCAGTAGGCCGGTGGCGGCGCCGAGCCGGTTGCGCAGTTCGACCGCGGTGATCGATTCCAGGCCCAGGTCGCGGAAGGCCCGGTTGGCGGGCACGGTGTCGGCCGTGTCGTGGCCGAGCACGGCGGCCAGGTTGGTCCGGACCAGGTCCAGGAGTTCCTGGCGGGCCTCGGTTTCCGGCAGTTCGGCGAGCCTGCGACCCAGGTCGGTGCCGGGGGCAGGCACATCGTTGAGGCCGGGCAGGGTGGCGGTCAGCGCTCCGGTGGCGGCCGGTTCCAGCCAGTACCGCTGCCGTTGGAACGGGTAGGTGGGCAGGTCGACCCGGGAGGTCGGGCCGAACAGTCCGGTCCAGTCGATCCGGCCGCCGCGGGTGTGCAGTTCGGCCAGCGCGGCCAGGATCCGGCGGGGGCCGCCCTCGTCCCGGCGCAGGGTGCCGCAGACCGCGGCGGGCACGCCGAATGCCTCGGCGGTCTGTTCGATGCTGACGGTGAGCACCGGGTGCGGGCTCACCTCGATGAACACCTCGTGCCCCGCGGTCAGCAGGGCCTGCACGGTGTCCTGGAAGGCCACCGGCTCACGGCAGTTGTCCCACCAGTACCCGGCATCCAGGGCGGCGCCGTCCAGCAGGCCGCCGGTCACCGTGGAGTAGAACGGGATCTCACCGGCGCGGGCGGTCAGCGGGGCCAGCACCTCGGCCAGTTCCGCGCGCACCACCTCGCTGTGCCTGCTGTGCGAGGCCACGGTGGACGGGGAGATCCGGGCCCGCACGCCGTCCTGCTCGCAGGCCGCGACGAACTCGGTCAGCTCGGCCAGCGCACCGGCCACGGTGACCAGCCGGGGACCGATGATCCCGGCCAGGGCCAGTTCCGGGTGCGCGGCCAGGCGGGTGCGCACCTGTTCGGCCGGGGCCACCACCGAGGCGATGGCGCCGTGTCCGGCCATGTGCTCAGCGAACAGCCTGCTGCGCTGGGTGATCAGCCGGGCTCCGTCCACAAGGGAGAGTGCCCCGGCCACGCAGGCGGCGGCGATCTCACCCTGCGACTGACCCACCACCGCGGCGGGTTCCACCCCGTGCCAGCGCCACACCTCGGCCAGCGAGACCATCATCGCCCACAGCAGCGGCTGCATCATCTCGATGGCCTGCAACGACTCCGGGTTGCGCAGTTCCGCAGCCGGGTCCCAGTCCACAAAGGACGCCAGCGCCTCGGCGCACTCGGCGAAGCGGGCGGCGAACACCGGCGAACTCGCCAGCAGTTCCACCCCCATGTCCAGCCACTGCGAGCCCTGGCCGGGGAAGACGAACACCACCCGGCCGCCCTCGGTGGCGACCGTGCCGTTGACCACCGCCGGGCCGGATTCCCCGGCCCGCAGCAGTTCCAGGCCGTGCCGCAGTTCCGTGTGGTCCGCGCCGAGCACCACGGCCCGGTGCTCGAACCCGGTGCGGGTGGCGGCCAGCGCGTGGCCGACCGCAGCCGGGGACAGCTCGGGGTCGTTGTCCAGCAAGGCAAGCAACCGGTCCGCCTGGCCGCGCAGCGCGTCCTGGTTGCGACCGGAAAGCGGCCACGGGGTCAGCGGCAGTTCCGTGCCCAGTGGGGTGTCGGCCCGGGCCGGGGCCTGTTCGACGATGACGTGCGCGTTGGTGCCGCTGATGCCGAAGGCGGACACCGCCGCTCGCCGGGGCCGCCCGGTCCGCGGCCAGTCCACCGCGTCGGTGAGCAGCGAGACCGCGCCCGCCGACCAGTCCACGTGCGGGGTGGGCTCGTCCAGGTGCAGGGTGCGCGGCAGCACGCCGTGCCGGATGGCCATGACCATCTTGATCAGTCCGGCCAGACCGGCCGCGGCCTGGGTGTGGCCGAGGTTGGACTTGACCGAGCCGAGCAGCAGGGGTTCGTCCCGGTCCTGGCCGTAGGTGGCGATCAGCGCCTGGGCCTCGATCGGGTCGCCCAGCGGGGTGCCGGTGCCGTGTGCCTCCACGGCGTCCACTTCGGACGGTCGCAGGCCCGCGTTGGCCAGTGCCTGCCGGATCACCCGTTGCTGGGACGGGCCGTTGGGGGCGGTGAGGCCGTTGCTGGCGCCGTCCTGGTTGACCGCGCTGCCCCGGATCACCGCCAGCACCGGCAGGTTCCGCCGCCGCGCCTCGGAGAGCCGGGCCAGCAGCACCACCCCGGCGCCCTCGGCGATGCCGACGCCGTTGGCGCCCGCGGAGAAGGGCTTGCAGCGGCCGTCCGGGCCGAGCGCGCCCTGCCAGGTGAGACCGATGTAGCGGTCCAGGTTGGTCACCACGCTCACCGCGCCTGCCAGCGCCAGACCGCATTCGCCGTTGCGCAGCGACTGCGCGGCCAGGTGCAGGGCGACCAGCGAGGAGGAACAGGCGGTGTCGACGGTCAGCGCCGGGCCCTCGAAGCCGAAGGTGTAGGACAGGCGACCGGAGGCGACGCTGCTGGAGTTGCCGGTGACGATGTGCCCTTCCAGTCCGGGCGGGGCCTCGGCCTCGCGACCGACGTAGTTGCTGTGCATCACCCCGGCGAACACGCCGGTGTCGGAGCCGCGCAACGAGGTCGGGTCGAGGCCGGCGCGTTCCAGGGCCTCCCAGGCGGTCTCCAGCAGGATCCGCTGCTGCGGGTCCATGGCCAGGGCCTCCCGCGGGGAGATGCCGAAGAATCCGGCGTCGAAGTCGGTGGCCCCGTCCAGGAAGCCGCCGCTGCGGGCGTAGCCGGGGTCCTCGTCCAGGCGGCCGGTCACCCAGCCGCGGTCCTCGGGCAGGCCGGAGATGGCGTCCCGGCCCTCGGTCACCAGCTGCCACAGCTCTTCGGGTGAGGCGGCGCCACCGGGGAAGCGGCAGGACATGCCGATGATCGCGATCGGCTCGTCCACGGCGGCGGTGCGGGCCGGGCGGCGGGCGGCCGGGGTGGCGGTGAGGCGGCCACCCAGTTCGGTGCGCAGGAATCCGGCCAGCGCGGCCGGGGTCGGGTAGTCGAAGATCACCGTGGAGGGCAGGCGCAGGCCGGTGTCGGCGTTGAGCCGGTTGCGCAGTTCGACCGCGGTGAGCGAGTCGAAGCCCAGTTCGCGGAAGGCCCGCCCGGCGGGCATCCGCTCGGCCGAGTCGTGACCCAGCACGGCAGCGACGTGCCCGCGGACCAGGTCGGCCAGCATCCGTTCCTGGTCGGCGGTGGCCAGTCCGCCCAATCGGCGGGCCAGCTCGCCGCCACCGCTCGCGGTCCGGCGGCGGACGGCGGGGGCCAGCGGGCGCAGCAGCGGCGGCACGGTGCCCTCGGTGGCCTGGCGGCGCAACGCGGCGACGTCCAGGCTCATCGGGACCAGCGCGGGCAGCCCGGAGGCGCAGGCCGCGTCGAACAACGCCAGACCGTCCACTGTGGACATAGGTCCGATGCCGAGCCGGGCCAGCCGGGCCAGGTCCGCCTCGGCCAGGTGCGCGCCCAGTTCGCTGACCTGGGACCAGTAGCCCCAGGCGAGCGAGGTGGCCGGCTGACCGGCGGTGTGCCGCTGCCCGGCCAGGCCGTCCAGGAAGGCGTTGGCCGCGGCGTAGTTGCCCTGGCCGGGGGTGCCCAGGGTGCCGGCGACCGAGGAGTACAGCGCGAACAGCTTCAGCTCGCCGGTCAGCTCGTGCAGGTTGACCGCGGCCTCGGCCTTGACCCGTAGGACCTGCTCGACCTGTTCGGGGGTGAGCGCCTCGATCACCGCGTCGGCCAGCACCCCGGCCGCGTGCACCACACCGGTCACCGGGTGCTCGGCGAGCAGCTCGGCCAGCGCGGTCCGGTCGGCGGCGTCGCAGGCCGCGACGGTGACCTGCGCGCCGAGTTCGGTCAGGTCGGCGGCGAGTCGGTCCGCGCCGGGGGCGTCCGGGCCGCGGCGGCTGATCAGCAGCAGGCGGCCTACCCCGTGGGCGGTCACGAGGTGGCGGGCGAGTTCGCCGCCGAGGGTGCCGGTGCCGCCGGTGATGAGCACGGTGTCATCCGCGCCGAGCGAGCTGCTCGCGGCGGGCGGGTCGAGCCGGGCGAGGGCGGGCCTGCGCAGGCCACCGTCACGGATGGCCACCTGGGGTTCGCCGGTGGCCAGTGCGGCGGCGAGCAGTTCGGTGGCGGGGTCGTCGGTGTCGATCAGGGTGAACCGGCCGGGGTTTTCCGTCTGCGCCGAGCGCACTAGACCCCAGACCGCGGTCAGCGCCGGGTCGGGCGTCTCGCCCTCGGCGGTGGCGATCGCGCCCCGGGTGCACACGGCCAGCCGCGCGTCGCCCGGTTCGGCCAGCCACTGCTGCAACCGGATCAGGGTGGTCTGGGTGGCGTCCAGAGCCCGCTCGGCCAGGCCGGTTCCGGTCGGCTCCGGCACCTGCCACAGCTCAACCGTGGACTCCGCGATCTCCGCGGGCGTGGGCAGTTCCGGCCAGTGCACGCCGAATACCGCGTGTGCCGCGGCGGGCCGCAGCTGGCGCAGGTCGACCGGCCGCATGACCAGCGAGCCGACCGAGACCACCGGACGTCCGTCCACATCCGACAGATCGAGGGCGATGGTGTCCTGGCTGAGCCTGCGGGCACGCACCCGCAGGGTGTCGGCGCCGCCGGAGTGCAGGGCGACCTGGCCCCAGGAGAAGGGCAGCAGGGTCTGACCGGAGTCGGTGCCGAGCCCGGCCAGCCAGAGCGGGTGCAGGGCGGCGTCCAGCAGTGCCGGATGCACGCCGAACCAGCCGCGGCCCGGTTCGACCTCGGCGGGCAGCGCGACCTCGGCGAACACCTCGTCGTCCCGCCGCCAGGCGGCCCGCAGGCCCTGGAAGGCGGGGCCGTACTCGATGCCGGTGGCCGCGAGTTCCTCGTACAGTCCGGCCAGCTCGACCGGCTCGGCGTCCAGGGGCGGCCAGTCCATGGTTTCGGGTGAGTCCACAGTGGACTCCGGGGCGAGCAGGCCGCCGCCGTGCCGGGTCCAGCCCTGGGCGTCCTCGGCCGGGCGGGAGTACACCGCGAGCGAACGGCGGCCAGCGCCGTCCTCCGCGCCGAGCACCAGTTGCAGCCGCAGCGCGCCCTCCTCGGGCAGCAGCAACGGCGATTCCAGCACCAGTTCCTCGACCACCGGGCAGCCGGCTTCGCTGCCGGTGCGGGCAGCCATCTCGACCACCGCGACGCCGGGCAGCAGCACCACGCCGGACACCGCGTGATCGGCCAGCCAGGGGTGCGTGGCCAGGGAGACCCGGCCGGTGGCCACCCAGCCATCGCCGTCGGCCAGTTCCACCGCCGCGCCGAGCAGTGGATGCCCGGCCGCGTCCGGTCCGGCGATGCCGGCCTGCCTGGTGCGTTCGACCCAGAACCGCCTGCCCTGGAACGGATAGGTGGGCAGTTCGACTCGCTGTCCGGATTCGGCCATGGCGGCCCAGTCGACCTCGACGCCGTGTGCGTAGGCCTCGGCCAGCGCGGTCAGCATCCGGTGCTCGCCGCCCTCATCCCGGCGCAGCGTGCCCAGCACGGTGGCCTCGGCGCCCAGTTCGTCCAGGGTGTCCTGGATGGCCACGGCGAGGATCGGGTGCGGGCTGACCTCGATGAACACCTGGTGCCCTGCCTGGGCCAGTGCGGTGATGGTGTCCTGGAAGGCGACCGGTTCGATCGCGTTCTCGAACCAGTAGTCCGCGTCCAGCGCCGCGCCGTCCCTCGGGGTGGCCGACACCGTGGAGTAGAACGGGATCTCCACCGAGCGCGCGCTCAGCGGGGCCAGCGCGGCGGCCAGTGGCTCGCGGATGACCGCGATGTGCGGGCTGTGCGAGGCCGCGGTGGGCCGGTTCATCTTGGCCCGGACGCCATCCCGTTCGCAGGCGGCGACAAAGGCGTCCAGCTCGGTCAGTTCACCGGCCACCGCCACCAGTCGCGGCCCGGCGATCCCGGCGATCACCAGACCGTCGGTGAGCCGTTCCCGGACCGCCTCGGCCGGGGCGAGCACGGAGGCCATGCCACCGTGGCCCATCATCAGCTCGTTGATCAGCTTGCTGCGCTCGGCGATGATCCGGGCACCGTCCACAAGGGACAGCGCGCCGATCACACAGGCGGCGGCCACCTCGCCCTGGGACTGGCCGATCACGGCCGCGGGCTCGACGCCGTGCGAGCGCCACACCTCGGCCAGGGAGACCATCACCGCCCACAGCAGCGGCTGCACCCGGTCCAGCGTGCGCAGGGACTCCTGGTCGCGGAGTCCGGCGGTCAGATCCCAGTCCAGGAACTCCGCGAGGGCCTCGGCGCACTCGGCGAAGCGGGCCTCGAACACCGGCGAGGTCTCCAGCAGCTCGACACCCATGCCCAGCCACTGCGAGCCCTGGCCGGGGAAGACGAACACCGGCTTGCGCTCGCCGGCCTGACCGGTGACGATCGCGCGCTCCCCGTCCGGCCCGGCGGGCAGCAGCACGGCCCGGTGCTCGAACGGCGTGCGGTCGCGCAGCAGCGAGGCGGCCACGTCGACCGGCCGCAGCCACGGGCGATCCCGCACAAAGGACACCAGCTGCTCGACCTGGGCCCGCAACGCGGTCTCAGAGCGGGCCGAGACCACCCAGGGCACCAGCGTGTCGTGCGCGGTGTCCTCGGCGAGGGCGGCCAGCGGCGGCTCCTCCACGATGATGTGCGCGTTGGTGCCGCTGACGCCGAAGGAGGACACCCCGCCGCGGCGCGGCCCGTCCTCCTTGGGCCAGGGCCGGGTCTCGGTGAGCAGTTCGACCGCGCCGGCCGACCAGTCCACGTGCGGGGTCGGTTCGACCACGTGCAGGGTGCGCGGCAGCACCCGGTGCCACATGGCCATGACCATCTTGATCAGTCCGGCCATGCCGGCGGCGGCCTGGGTGTGCCCGATGTTGGACTTGACCGACCCCAGCCACAGCGGGATGTCCCGGTCCTGGCCGTAGGTGGCCAGCAGCGCGGTGGCCTCGATCGGGTCGCCCAGCGGGGTGCCGGTGCCGTGCGCCTCCACCACGTCCACATCGGAGGGTCGCAGCCCGGAGTTGGCCAGTGCCTGCCGGATCACCTTCTGCTGGGCGGTGCCGCTGGGCGCGGTGAGGCCGTTGGAAGCGCCGTCCTGGTTGGTCGCGCTGCCCCGGATCACCGCGAGCACCGGGTGTCCATGCTCACGGGCGACTGAGAGCCGCTCGACCACGACCACACCGGCGCCCTCGGCCAGGCCGAAGCCGTTGGCGCTACTGGAGAATGCCTTGCACCGCCCGTCCGGGACCAGCCCGCCGAGCCGGGAGACCTCCACGTACATGCCCACGCTGGGGATCACCGTGACGCCGCCGGCCAGGGCCAGCTCGCATTCCCCTCGGCGCACCGACTGCACGGCCAGGTGCAGCGCGACCAGCGAGGAGGAGCAGGCGGTGTCCACGGTGACCGCCGGGCCCTCCAAACCGAGCAGGTAGGCGATCCGGCCGGACATCACACTGCCGGTGTTGCCGGTGAAGACGTAGCCCTCGTAGGCGGATCCCTCGTCCATCCGCGGGCCGTAGTCCATGGTGTAGGCGCCGACGAAAACCCCGGCCCGGCGGCCGCGCAGCGAGCCGGGCGCGATGCCGGCGCGTTCCAGTGCCTCCCAGGAGGTTTCCAGCAGCAGCCGCTGCTGCGGGTCCATCGCGGCGGCCTCACGCGGGGCGATGCCGAAGAACTCGGCGTCGAAGAGGTCCGCGTCGTGCAGGAACCCGCCCTGGCCCTGGTTGAACTGGCCGGGCTCGTCCAGTTCGGTGTTGAACGCGCCCGCGAAGTCCCAGCCGCGGTCGGCCGGGAACGGGGTGACCGCGTCGGTTCCGGCCAGCACCAGGCGCCACAGGTCTTCCGGTCCGCGCACCCCGCCGGGGAAGCGGCAGCCCATGCCGACCAGCACCACCGGGTCGTCCTCGTCGCCGACCACGATCTCCGGCACCGATTCATCCACTGTGGACAGTCCGAGCAGTTCGGTGCGGATGAACCGGGCGGCCGCGTCCGGGGTCGGATGGTCGAAGACCATGGTGGCGGGCAGGGTCATGCCCAGGGCGGCGGTGAGCCTGCGGCGGATCTCCAGGGCGGTCACCGAGTCGAAGCCCTGTTCCCGGAAAGGCAGTTCGCCGTCCACCTCGGCCTCGGGCCTGCCCAGCAGCGCGGCCACCTCGCGGCGGACCACGGCCAGCAGCAGCGCGTGCTGGCCGGCCTCGGTCATCCCGGCCAGTTCGGCGCGCAGCACCGACTCACGGTCGGCCTCCTCCACGCCGGGCAGTTCCTCGGCGGCCAGTTCCGCGGGCAGGGCAAGGGGTTCCGCGTCCAGCTCGGCGTGCACCGCGGTCCAGTCCAGGGTGGCGCCGCTGGTGAACAACTCGCCCAGGCTGTGCCGCACCCGGTCCAGGTGGCCCTGGTCGCGCCACAGCGTGCCGTGCACGGCGACCTCGGCGCCGGCCGCCTCGGCGGTGGCCTGCATGCCCGCAGTCAGCACCGGATGCGGGCTGATCTCCAGCAGCGTGCCGTGCCCGGCCGCCAGGGCCGCGGTGGTGGACTCGGCGAAGCGGACGGTGTTGCGCAGGTTGGCGCACCAGTAGTCCGCGTCCAGCGTTGATCCGTCCACAGTGGACCCGTGCAGGCCGGAGTAGTATGGGATGTCCGCGGCGCGCGGGCGGATCGGGGCGAGCAGTTCGCGCAGGGCCGGGGTGATCAGGTCGATGTGCGCGGAGTGCGCGGCCAGGCCGACCGCGACCCGCCGGGCCTGCCAGCCCGCCGCGCGGGCCTCGGTCAGGAAGTCGGCCGCGGCGTCCAGGTCGCCGGAGACCACGGTGGAGGCCGGGCCGTGGATCCCGGCCACCGCCAGCCGCCCGTCCCAGCGGGTCAGCAGCTGCCGCACGTCTTCGGCCGGGGCGAGCACGGAGACCATGTCGCCCAGCCCGACCAGGGTCTGCTGCTGCGCGCTCCACAGCGCGGCGATGCGGGCGCCGTCGTCCACCGAGAGCGCGCCGGAGACCACGGCCGCGGCCACCTCGCCGAGGCTGTGGCCCATGACCGCCGCGGGTTCGATGCCGTAGGAGCGCCACAAACCGGCCAGGGACACCATCATCGCCCACACCGCGGGCTGGATCACGTCCACCCGCGCCCAGGCCGCGGGGTCGGTGGCGCCGCGCAGCAACGCGGGCAGGTCGAAGTCCAGGAAGGGCTCCAGGGCCTGCACGCATTCGTCCAGGTGCGCCCGGAACACCGGAGAACTCGTCAGCAGTTCGGTGGCCATGCCGGGCCACTGCGGCCCCTGCCCGGGGAAGGCGAACACGATGCCGCCATCCCGGGCGACCCCGTCGATCAGCCCGGGGGCGCCACGGCCCTCGGCCAGTGCGGCCAGCCCGTCGAGGAAGCCCGCGCGGTCGGCGGCCACCAGCGCGGCCCGCCTGCCACCCCGCAACGGCAACGCGGACAGCGCCGCGGCCACGTCCTGCGGCCGCCAGTCCGGCGTCGCGCTCAGGTAGGCATGCAGCCGGGCCGCCTTGGCCCGCAACGATCCCGCACCAGCGCCGGCCAGCGCCCACAGCATCGACATGTTGTCCCCAGTTCCCCTTGGCTGAGCGCAGCCTCCCGCGCGCACCCCTGGCGGGGACACAACGCGCGGGAGACGTTCGCCCGACGTATGGCGCCAGACCCCGGCCCGCACCCAACGTCGAGTCGGCCCAACTGGTACGCCCGGTTGGGCAAACCAGGCGTACGGCTTGGGCCAACTCGACGGTGAGTGGGTTGCGGACCGGACTTCCGGCTGTTGGCTTACGAGAGCCGGGCGAGCACCCGATAGGTGTTGGTCAGCCCGGCCCGCTCCGGCGCGAGCGTGAGCAGCCGGTCCAGCAGCACACCGGCCACCGCCAATGGCATGCCAGCCGCCACCACCGCGCCGCGCGCCAGGCGCTCCAGCGGGTTCGGCGGCACCGCCAGCCACGGCGCGTCCCCGCGCGGGGCCAGGTTCTCCACGAACAGTCCGGCGGCCAGCATCAGATCGAAGGGCATGTGTGCCTTCTTCCGGTGCACCTCGACCACGGTGAAGCCCTGCTCGTCCAGTTCCGCGCAGAGGTTGCCCACCGGCACGAAGTTCAGGTGCTGTGGCTGCAACCAGGACAGCCAGTACCGGCCGAGCACCTTGGCCAGTCTGCACTCCGGATCAGGCACCTCGATCACCAGATGTCCGCCGGAGCGCAGGGTTTCCCTGGCCGCGGCGATCTCCTCGCGCGGTTCCACGCTGTGCTCCAGGTAGTGGAACATGCTGACCACGTCGTACTGCCCGGCCAGCCCACCCGACAACGCCGTGAACCGGCCCTGGTGCGCCTGCCGGATCCGGCCCTCACCCTCGGCCAGCAGCACCCCGTCGGTCATGTCCACACCGTCGAAATCGGTGTGCGGGAACAGCTTGGCCGCCGTGCCGCAGAAGTGGCCGTGACCGGTGCCCACGTCCAGCCAAGCTTTGGGTTCGGTGTGCGGCCGCACCATCCCGGCCCGGTCCTTGTACGCGCCCTGCTGGCTGCGGAAGCGGCCGGCGGTGGCCTTCTCCCCCAGCCGGTCGTAGAAGTCGCGGTAGTAGAAGTCCAGGCCCTCCTCGGTCAGCCGCGGGTTCTGGAACACGTGCCCGCAGCCACCGCACTCATCCAGCAGGAACCGGCCTGGCTTGTGCTGCATGAGATCCGGCGTGCGCAACCGGGTGGTCAGCTTGGGCGAATCGCACCACGGGCACTCCCGCCTGCGTGGCTCGAAGAACCGAGCGGTGCCACCGGCCAACGCTTCGGCGTACTCCGCGCGCAGCCCGGCGATCACCTCACCACGCCCCATCACCGCCCCCAGGTGACCGGCAGGTTGCGCACACCCTGCAACGCCATGCCGACGCCGACCGGGATCTCCGCGACCGGCTTGGCCAGCCGCAGATCGGGGAAGGTGCGCAGCAGCGTGCCGTAACCGACCCGCATCTGCACCCTGGCCAGCTGCTGGCCCAGGCAGATGTGCGGCCCGTAGCCCAGCGCGAGATGTCCGGCGGCGTCGGTCCGGCGCAGGTCCAGCCGGTCCGGATCGGCGAAGCGGGCTGGATCCCGGTTGGCCGCGGCCACGTGCACCAGCGCGGTCTCACCCTGCTTGAGCAGCACCCCGTCGATCTCCAGGTCCTCCACCGGACAACGCTGGGTGCCGTCCTTGACCACGCTCAGATACCGCAGCAGCTCCTCCACCGCGTTGTCCATAATGGACTCGTCCGCGCGCAGCACGGCCAGCTGCTCGGGGTTGGTCAGCAGCGCGTACATGCCCAGTGCCAGCTGACTCGCCGAGCCCTCGAACCCGGCGATCAGCATGCCCAGACAGGCCCCGATCACCTCCGGCGCGGACAGTTCGCCACTGGCCACCACCGCGCTGAGCACATCGTCGGCCGGGTCGGCCGCGCGCCGCTGCACCAGTTCGGCCAGGAACATGTAGATGCTGCCGATGGCGGTCTTGCTGTCCTCGTAACTGCTGGCGTGGTTGAGGAAGGTGGCGGTGTCCTGCTCGAACCGGTCCCGGTCCGCATACGGCACGCCAAGCAGCTCACAGATCACCATGGAGGACACCGGCACCGCGAAGTCCGTGGTCAGGTCGGCCGGCGGGCCCGCGGCGAGCATGGCCTTGGCGTGTGACTCGGCCACCTCGGTGATCCGGTCGGTCAGCTCGTTGATCCGGCGGGCGGTGAACTGCCCGGCGAAGAGCTTGCGGAAGCGGGAGTGCTCCTCGCCGTCCATCTTGCTGAACATGCCGGGCGGGTAGTCCGCGGGGTTGAAGCTCTGCGCGCGCTCACCGGCGATGGCCGGGTGCGAGTACTCGGCGCGCGCGCTGAACCTCGGGTCGGTCAGGATCGCCTTGGCCTGGGCGTAGCCGGTGACGAGCCAGCCGGCATGCCCGTCGGCGAAGGTGAACGGCGCGATCGGCGCCTGCGCCCTGATCCGGGCCAGCACGTCGGAGGGGTCCAGCGGGCGTTCCCGGGTCGGGGGCAGCCCGTTGCCCAGGTGGATGGTCTCGGTCATGGGATTCTCCTTGTGCTACCAGGTGATGGGCAGGCGAACCGCGCCGTAGACGCCCGCGCCCGGTCGCAGTTCGATCTCCTCGGCCGGCACGGCCAGCCGCAGGTCGGGGAAGTGGCTCAGCAGGGTCGAGTAGGCGATGCGCAGCTCGATCCGGGCCAGCTGGTGGCCCAGGCACTGGTGGATGCCGTGGCCGAGTGCGAGGTGCCCGCCCGCGTCGGTCCTGGTGATGTCCAGCCGGTCCGGGTCGGCGAAGCGAGCCGGGTCCCGGTTGGCCGCGGGCAGGTGGATCAGCGCGGTCTCCCCCGCCTTCATCAGCACCCCGTCGATCTCCACGTCCTCCAGCGGCGCGCGTTCGGTACCGACCTGGAGCACGGTGAGGTAGCGCAGCAGCTCCTCCACCGCACCGTCCACAAGGGACGGATCAGCGCGCAGCGCGGCCAGCTGGTCGGGCTGGGTGAGCAGGGTGTAGGTGCCCAGCGCGATCATGTTCGAGCTGGTCTCGTACCCGGCGATGAGCAGCGCGATGGCCGCCCCGGTCAGTTCCGGGTCGGTCAGGTCGCCCGCGGCGACCAGGTCGCTGAGCAGGTCGCCGGCCGGTTCGCTCTTGCGCCGGTGCACCAGTCCGGCCACGTAGCCCCAGGTGCGGCCGACCGCGGCCATCGCCTCCTCGTGGCCGTTCTCCATGTCCATCAACTTGGAGATGTCGGCCTGGAAGGTTTCCCGGTCGCCGTAAGGAATCCCGAGCAGCTCGCAGATCACCAGCGACGGGATCGGCAGCGCGTACCCGCTGACCAGATCGGCAGGCGGGCCCTGCGCGAGCATGGCCTTGGCGTGTTCCTCGGCGATCTCGGTGACGCGCTCGGTGAGCTGGTTCATCCGGCGGGCGGTGAACTGGCCTGCCAGCTGCTTGCGGAAGCGGGTGTGCTCGGGCGCGTCCATCTTGTTGAACATGCCCGGCGGCACATCGGCCGGGTTGAAGTTGGCCGCCCGGTCCCCGGCCACCGGCGCGTGCACGTACTCCAGCCGGGAGCTGAACCGCGGATCGGCCAGGATCGCCCGCGCCTGGGCGTGGCCGGTGACGATCCAGCCCTCGTGCCCGTCCGGGTAGGTGAACCGGGCGATCGGCGCCTGCGCGCGCAGCCTGCTGATCACCTCGGGCGGATCCAGCGGGGTGTCCCTGGCGGTGGGCAATCCGTTGCCCAGGTGGATGGTCTCGGTCATCTGATCTCCTTGGGATCGCTGGTCTCGGCAACGCCGATCGGGGGCGCGCTCCAGCGCAACAGGCCCGCGCCGAGGTTCATGCCGCTGCCGAAACCGGCCAGCAGCACCAGATCGCCCACGGCGAAGGCGCCGCGCCGCCAGGCGTCCTCCAGGGTCACCGGCATCGAACCGCTGCCGAGGTTGCCGTAGCGGTCCAGGGTCAGGTGGGTCTGCCCGGTGAAGCCGACCTGCCGCACCAGCTCCTCGATCACCACGCCATTGGCCTGGTGCGGCACAAAATGGTCGATGGTGGCCGGGTCGACGCCCGCCTGGTCGAGCACCCTGGCGACCAGGCCGGGGACCTCGCCGAGCACGAACTGGGCCACCGCCTTGCCGTCCATCCGCACGAAGTGCTTGCGGCCGATCAGGGTGGCCGGGGTGGCTGGCAGCCTGCTGCCGCCTGCGTCGATACCCAGGATGGACGCCGCCTCGCCGTGGCTGCGCAGTTCGATGTCCTGCAACCCGAGACCGTCGGGCACCGCGCCGATGAGAGCCGCGCCCGCGCCGTCGCCGAACAGGGCCACCGTGCCGCGGTGGTTGGGGTCGATGAACCGGGAGTAGATGTCCGCGCCGATCACCAGCACCAGCTCGTCCGGGTTGCCGCGCACCAGATTGCGGGCCAGCGCCACACCGTGCAGGAACCCATTGCAGGAGGCGTTGAGGTCGAAGGCCGCGGTGTTACGCGCGCCGATCGCGTCCTGCACCAGGCTGGAGGTCGGCGGCAACGGGGCGTCCGGGGTGGAGGTGGCCATGATCAGGTGGGTCACCCGGTCCGCGGCCACCCCGGCACGTTCCAGGGCCTGTTCGGCGGCGCGGATGGACAGGTCCGAGACCGCCTCGTCCGGGGCCGCGTAGCGCCGGGTGCGCACGCCGGTGCGCTGGACGAACCAGTCCGGGGTGACGCCGAACCGATCCGCGATGTCCTCGTTGCGGATCTCGTCCTTGGGCACGCAGGCGCCCATCGAGAGAATGCCGGCCGCGGTCACGGCTCAGCCCTCCAGCGGCCGCAGCCGCGCCTCGCCGATGCGTGCCCTGGCCGCCGGATCGGTGATCCCCTGCCCTGGTTCCGTTGCCTGGCAGAGCACGCCGACCTTGCCGATGTGCTGGTTGCGCTGCACCAGCCGGGCCGCCTCGCCGACCTCGCCGAGCGGGTAGACCCCGCTGAGCACCGGCACCACCTGGCCCAGTTCGGCCAGCCGGTTGGCCTCCCACTGCTCCTGCAGGTTCGCGCCGTGGCTGCCGATGACCCGATTGAGCTTCATCCACAGGTAGCGGTTGTCGTACTGGTGCTGGTACCCGGTGCTGGAGCCGCAGGTGACCACCACGCCACCGCGGCGCACCACGAACACCGAGGTGCCGAAGGTGGCCTGGCCGACGTAGTCGAAGGCGATGTGCGGGTCCTCGCCGGTGTGCTTGCGGATCAACCCGCCCAGTCGCTTGCCCGCGGCCAGCACCGCGGCCGGGTCGTGCCCGTCGCCCTCGCCGAGACCGATCTCCGTCCGGTCGATCACCACATCGGCGCCGAGCTTGCGCACCACCTCGGCCTTGCGCGCCGAGCCGACCACCGCGACCGCGATGCCACCACCGTTCTTGACCATCTGTACCGCGTGCACGCCAAGGCCGCCCGCCGCGCCCCACACCAGCACCACATCGCCCTGCTTCATCCGGGCGCCGCGCTCGCTGACCAGCATCCGGTAGGCGGTGCTGTTGCACAGCGGCATGCTCGCGGCCTCCTCCCAGGACAGGTGCCCCGGCTTGGGGATCAGCTGAGAGGCCCGGACCACCGCGTACTCGGCCAGTCCGCCGAAGTTGGTCTCGAAGCCCCACACCCGCTGCTGCCCGCTGATCATCGCGTCGGCGTGCGTGACCGGGTCCTGGTCGTCGGCCTGGACCGGGCTGATCAGCACGTGGTTGCCGCGCTGCCAGCGCCGCACCCCGTCACCCACTTTGACGATCACGCCCGCGCCGTCGGAACCGACCACCTGGTAGGGCTGGTCGTGCCTGCTCTCCCAGCGGCCCTGTTTGGCGTACTTCTGCAGGAACCCGAAGGTGGAGACGGGCTCGAAGGTCGCCGACCACAGGGTGTTGTAGTTGATGGCGCTGGCCATCATGGCCACCAGCACCTCATCCGGCGCCAGTTCGGGCATCGGCACCTGGCCGACCCGCAGCGAGCGGCGCACGTCCTTGTCCGGCTGGCCGGCGAACATGCCGACGTCCTCGGCGCGCAGATGGGCCGCGGTGTAGTGCTCCGGGATGTCCTGCTCGGGCAGGTCCTCGGTGTGGACGGAGGTCATGCTGTTGTCCCCCAAGCTGTTTCGAATCGGGTGCGGTCAGGCGGACTCGTGCGGATAGAAGCCCCGGCCGGTCTTGCGGCCGAGGTGACCGGCCGCGACCAGCTGGCGCAGCGGTTCGGCGGGGGTCAGGCCGGGGTCGCGGAAGACCTCGTGCAGCCGGATCACGGTGGCCAGGCAGACATCCAGGCCGATCATGTCCTGCAACTGGAACGGGCCCAGCGGGAAACCGTGTGCACCGGCCATGACCCGGTCGACGTCGGCGATGGCCAGGTGCTGCCGGTGTGCCAGCGCGACCGCGTCGTTGAGGTAGGGCAACAACAATCGGTTCACCACGAACCCGGCCCGGTCCCCGCAGCACACCGGGCGCTTGCCCAGCGCGGTGGCCAGGCTGATCCCGGTGGCCACCGCATCGGGCGCGCTGAGATTGGTGTGCACCACCTCGACCAGGCGCATCACCGGCGCCGGGTTGAAGAAGTGCAGGCCGATCACGTCCTGCGGGCGGCTGGTGGCGGCGGCGCAGTCGGTCACCGACAGGCTGGAGGTGATGGTGGCCAGCACCGCGCCGGGCCGGGCCACCCGGTCCAGTTCGGCGAAGACGGCCTGTTTGACCGCGAGGTCCTCGGCGACCGCCTCGACCACCAGATCGCAGTCGGCCAGCGCGTCCATCTCGGTGCCGCAGACCAGCCTGTCCATGATGGCGGAGAGCTGTTCCGCGGTGAGCTTTCCCTTGCGCACCCGGCGGTCCAGCGAGCGTTCCACGGCCGCGGTGACCTGTTTGGCACGCAGGTCGGTGCGGGCGATGAGCACGGTGTCATACCCCGCGGCCGCGCTCACCTCGGCCACGCCGGTGGCCATCGTGCCCGAGCCGACCACACCGATCCGCCGCACCGGGCGAGCCCGCGCGGCGAGCGGCGGCGGGGCGTCGTCCACTGTGGACTCGTAGTTGTGGAAGCCGCTGCCGGACTTGCGGCCCAGCCTGCCCTGCGCCACCAGGCGGTCCAGGATCGGGGCCGGCAGGTAGGACCGGTCGCCGGTGCGCTCGGCCAGCGCGCGCAGACCGGCCGCGGCCACGTCCAGGCCCATCCGGTCCAGCTGGGCCATCGGGCCGATTTTCAGGCCACAGCCCAGGGTCATCGCCACGTCGACGTCGGCGGGGCTGGCGTAGCCCTCCTCGCACAGCGCGGCCGAGCGGTTGAGGTAGCGCAGCAGCAGCGAACTGCCGATGAAGCCGGGGTGATCGCTGACCAGCACCGGGGTCCGGCCGAGCGAGGTGATCAGCGCGCGCATGGCCTGGCGCACGGATTCCTCGGTGACCGGGGTGCACACCAGTTCCAGCACCTCGGCCCCGGGTTGCAGGCCGACGGTGCGGGTCAGCCGCCCGCTCTCCAGGGCCAGCTCGGTGACCGAGAACCCGGCGGTGGTGGTGGCGAAGACGGTGTCCGGGCCGCAGAGTTCGTTGACCCGCCGCAACATCGCGAGTTTCAGCTCGGCCTGCTCGGGCAACGCCTCGATCACCAGGTCCGGCGGCGGCGCGCCGGCCGGCTCGACGGTGAGGCCGAGGTTCCCGTCCACGGCCGGCATCCGCTCCACCGCGTGGGCCAGTGCGACCGGGTCGGCCTCGATGCCGATCACCTGGTGCCCGTGCTGGGCGAACAGGGCGGCCAGCTCGGCGCCGACCGTGCCCAGGCCGAGCACCCAGACGGTGCGAAACGCGGTCATGGCAGGGGTCCTCTCCGTGCCGGATGTCAAGCGGGTCGGGCAGAGCGTGGCCGCCGGAGACCCGAGCGGGACAGGTCGCCGATTCGACGTTTGACCCACGTTCGCCGGATGCGCGGCGCAGCGTGGGGACAACGTCGCGCCAACGTCGTGTTGCCGCGCGGGGTCGGCACGCGAGGTTGTGCGCACCCGGACCGCACGGAGGAACCCGCTTTGGCCACAACCACATCCGCCACCCGGCTCACCGTGCTCGGGGCAGGCACTATGGGCGCGGGCATCAGCGCGCTGGCGATCGGGCACGGCGTCCCGGTCACCCTGGTCGACGTCTCGGCGACGGTGCTCGACCGGGCCAGGGCGAGCATCGGGCACCAGCTGCGGCTGGCCCGGCTGATGGACGCGCTGCCAACCGGACGCGCCACCGCCGAACTGCGCACCAGCCTGACCCTGGACTCGACGGCCGATGCCGGGGTGGTCATCGAGGCGATCACCGAGGACCCCGCGGTCAAGGCCAAGGTGCTCACCGAGGTCTCCGCGCTGACCCGGCCCGGCACCCCGTTGGTGTCCAACACCTCCGGCATCCCGATCGACGAGCTGGCCGGTGCGGCGCTGCGGCCGGGCGAGCTGGTCGGCACCCACTTCATGAACCCGCCGTACCTGATCGGCATGGCCGAGGTGGTGCGCGGCCCACGCACCGCACCCGAGGTGCTGGCCAAGGTGCAGACGCTGCTGTCGGTGCTGGGCAGGCGCACGGTCGTGGTCGGGGACTCCCCCGGCTTCGTCACCAGCCGCCTGTTGCACCCGATGATCAACGACGCGGCCCGGATCGTCGGCGCGGGCACTGCCTCGGCCGAGGACGTGGACACGCTGATGCAGGGCTGCCTCGGTCATCCGACCGGTCCGCTGCGCACCGCGGACCTGATCGGCCTGGACAACCTCGCCGACGCGCTCACCGTGCTGGCCGAGCGCACCGGCAACCCGGGCTACCAGCCCTGCGAGACCCTGCTCGCGCACGTGCGCGCGGGACGACTGGGCCGCAAGAGCGGCCAGGGATTCTACGACTACGGAGAGGCGCAGCCGTGAGCACCGAGCAGACCGCGGAGATCGTCGCGGCGGAACTGACCGCGCACCTGGCGGCCACCCTGAAGACCACGGTGGCCCCCGACCACGACCTGTTCGCCTCCGGGCTGGTCTCCTCCATGTTCGCCATGCAGCTGGTGGTGCACCTGGAGGGGACCTACGGGGTGGCCATCGTCGGCGGCGACCTGAAGCTGGACAACTTCCGCACGGTGGACCGGATGACCGGCCTGGTGCTGCGGTTGCGGCAGGCCGAGCCGGTGAGCGACCGTGCCTGAGCAACTGGCCGCGGAATGCGCCAGGGTGGCCGGGCTGGTCGGGGACGAGGCCGAGGCCTGGGACCTGGCCGGGGAACTGCCGGAGAAGGTCCTGGACGAACTGGGCGCCAGGGGCCTGCTCTGCGCGCAAGTGCCCGCCGGCTACGGCGGACTGGGTTTCTCCAGCCGGGACAACGGTGAGCTGACCGCGTTCACCGGCAGCCTGTGCAGTTCGCTGCGCAGTGTGATGACCTCCCAGGGCATGGCCGCCTGGACCGTCCAGCGACTCGGCGATGCCGCGCAACGACGGCACTTCCTGCCCCGGCTGACCGCGGGCGCCCGCGCGGCGGTCGGCTTCAGCGAGCCTGGCGCGGGCAGTGATCTGTCCACAATGGACACCGAGATCCGGCTGGACGGGGACTCGGTGGTGCTGGACGGGCAGAAGGTGTGGATGACCGCGGCCGCCTACGCCGACCTGCTGGTGATCGTCGGCCGCTTCGGGGAGGACGGGGCCGTGGTCGTGGTGCCCCGCTCGGCGCCTGGCGTCACGGTGGAGCTGGTGGCCGATCCGCTGGGCTGTCGCGCGGCCGGACACGCCGATGTGCGCCTGGACCAGGTCCGGCTGCCCGCCGACCATCTGCTCGGCGGCGGCGGGCAACCGTTGTCGCTACTGGTGACCACCGCGCTGGCCTACGGCCGGATGTCGGTGGCCTGGGGCTGCGCCGGGATCGTGCGGGCCTGCCGGGACGCCGCGGTGCGGCACGCCCGCACCCGGGTCCAGTTCGGCGTGCCGCTGGCCGAGCACCAGCTGGTGGCCCGGCACCTGGCCGAACTCCTGGTGGCCGAGCAGATCGCGACCAGGGCGTGTGAGCACGCCAGCGACTGCTGGGACCGCGGCTCGCCGGAACAGGTGGTCGCCACCGTGCTGGCCAAGCACGTCAGCGCGGCCAGGGCGGCCGAGGCCGCCGCCACCGCGGTGCAGGTGCTGGCCTCGGCCGGGGCCAGGGACGGGCACGTGGTCGCGCGCGCGCACCGCGACGCGAAGCTGATGGAGCTGATCGAGGGCAGCACCGAGATCTGCCAGTTGATCCTGGCCGGCCACGCGCTGGCCACGGTGTCATGAGGAGGACCGATGTCGACGGTGAAGTGCCTGGTGTGGGACCTGGACAACACACTCTGGAACGGCACCCTGCTGGAGGGCGACGACGTCGGAGTCTCCGAGGAACTCCGCACCGTGATCAAGACCCTGGACGCCCGCGGCATCCTGCAGTCGGTGGCCAGCAAGAACGACCACGACCTGGCCTGGGCCAAACTCGAGGAGCTGGGCCTGGCCGGGTACTTCCTGCTGCCACGGATCGGCTGGCAGGCCAAATCGGTGTCGGTGCGCGAGATCGCCGACCGGCTGCGCTTCGCCCACGACACCATCGCCTTCATCGACGACCAGCCCACCGAACGCGCCGAGGTCAACCACCACCTGCCCACGGTGCGCTGTTACCCGGCCGAGGCCGCGACGGGGCTGGCCGAGCTGCCCGAGTTCACCCCGGCCACGATCACCGCGGACTCCCGTCGCCGCCGCGAGATGTACGACGCGGGCTTCAAACGGGAGGCGGGGCAGGCCGAGTTCGCCGGCTCAGACCAGGACTTCCTGCGCTCGCTGGAGCTGCGGATGGACATCGGCCGGGCGGACGCGGCCGAGCTGGCCAGGGTGGAGGAGCTGACCCTGCGCACCAGCCAGATGAACGCCACCGGCGTGCACTACTCCGATGAGACCCTGCGCGGGCTGATCGCCGATCCGCGGCACGAGGTGCTCACCGCCACCCTGACCGACCGGTTCGGCCCGCACGGCGCGATCGGGGTGTTGTTGCTGCGCACCGGTCCGGCGGCCTGGCACCTCAAGTTGCTGGCCACCTCCTGCCGGGTGGTCTCCTTCGGCGCGGGCGCGGTGATCCTGAACTGGCTGGCCGACCAGGCCGCGCGCAACGGGGTGCACCTGGTGGCCGATTTCCGGCGCACCGAACGCAACCGGATGATGGAGATCGCCTATCGGTTCGCCGGTTTCACCACCGACCCGTGCGTTTGTCTGTCCACAGTGGAACCGTCCACACTGGACGGTTTGCAACGCCTGCACCTGGTGCCTGCCCGGCAGCCCGCCCCGGCCACCATGCGACTGCGGGCGCCGGAGCTGGCCGGCCGTGTCGGCACCGCCTGAACCCCGGCCGCTGGTCGCCGGGACCAGGTCGCCGGCGGCCGCCTCCCATCGCGGCGCCGGCGACCTGCCTGGTTCAGTCCCGTTTGCGGGCCAGGGTCAGCCCGTCGGCCACCGGCAGCAGCGAGATGTCCACCCGCTCGTCGTCCCGGAGCAACTCGTTCAGCTCCCGGATGGCCACGGTGTCCGGGTCCTGCGCCGCGGGGTCGAGCACCCGGCCGAAGAACAGCGTGTTGTCCACCAGGATCAGCCCGCCGGGCCGGACCAGCGCCAGCGCCGCCTCGTAGTAGCGCACGTAGCTGGCCTTGTCGGCGTCGATGAACACCAGGTCCACCGTGCCCGGACCGCGTTCGGCGAGCAGTCCGGCCAGCGTGTCCACCGCCGGGCCCACCCGCAGCTCGATCCGGTCGTCGACCCCGGCCCGCCGCCAGTACGCCGCGCCGAAGTTCGGCCACCGGTCGGTGATGTCCAGGGTCACCACCCGCCCGCCCGGCGGCAGCGCCCTGGCCAGGCACAGCGTGCTGTAGCCGGTGAAGGTGCCGATCTCCAGCACCTCCCGCGCGCCGGTCAGCCGGGCCAGCAGGCCGAGCAGCTGGCCCTCCTCCGCGAGCACCTGCATAGCCCCGCCCCCAGGCAGGGCCGAGGTCTCCTCGCGCAGTTCCCGCAGGATGTCATCCTCCCGCGAAGAGACCGCGCGGACGTATTCCAGAATTTCGGTTGAAGCCTCGATCTGTGTCGCCAACGGAATTCCCCCAATCACGTATTGTCTATTTCGCATGCCCTCTGAGCTGCGACAATGCATCCCCAGAATAAAAGTTATGGTAGCACCGATTAGTTTTGCCCGCGATCACAGTCATAACTGGTGAGGACAACTATCAGGAGGACTTATGCGGAAGCTGTATCTGTCGATCATGATGACGCTGGACGGCTTCGCGGCCGGGCCGGACGGTCAGCTGGACTGGATCATGGTGGACGATCCGGAGATGGCCGAGTTGATGGCCGAGCAGTTGCGCGGGATCGACGCGATGATCTTCGGGCACACCGCGTACCGGGACCTGGCCGAGTATTGGATGGACGGGCCGACCGGGAAGCCGGTGGACCGGGAGCACACCCGGCTGATGAACTCGATCACCAAGCTGGTGCTCTCCCGCGGCGATCCCGAGCTGCACTGGACGCCCGCGCGGCGGATCGGCGCGGACCTGGCGGCTGAGATCGGGGAGCTGAAAGCCGGGTCGGGCAAGGATATCGCGGTCTTCGCGGGAGCGGAGACCGCACGCGAGCTGGCGTCCTTTGTGGACGAATACCGGCTGCTGGTCTACCCGGTGCTGCTGGGGGCGGGGCGGCCGGTGTTCCGGCCGGCCCCGGAGGCGCTGGAGTTCCTGGGCAGCCGGGAGTTCAGCGCGTCCGGGGTGGTGCAGCTCAGGTATCGGCCGGTGCGCTGACCTTCCCGCCGGAGCGACGGCGCACCAGCTTGGCGATGCCGTCGATGGTGCGGCTCAGCCCGGAGCCGCTGGGGTTGTCCTGCACCATGTAGGTCCAGGTGGAGGTGGGGCGGATGATCCCGGCGGCTGGCAGGTCGGCGCCCTCGGCGGTGATCGGCAGCGCGTCGAAGGTCTCCACGGTGCGCGCGGTCAGTTCGGCCGGGAGTTCCTGGCGGAAGGCCGGGATGGCCACCCGGTGGAACTCGTCGAGGGGGTTCTCCCTGGCCAGCGCGCGCAGGTGGATGGTCTCGCGGAGTTCGGCGAGCAGCGCGAGGTGGTCGGCCCAGCAGCGGTCCATGTGGTGCAGGGTGACCCGGCGGGCCGCCTCGGTCAGCACGTCCTCCGGGATGTCCGCGGCACGCAGTTCCTTGAGCCGCTCGGCGCAGGGCTCTTCCAGGTCCTTGAGCGCCCGGTCGGTGCGCAGCACCTCGTCGCGGTCCTTGGCCAGCTGGTCGCGCTGGTGTTCCAGGAGCTGGTTGTAGCGCCAGGTGTTGCTGTGCGTGGTGAGCATCTCCGCGTCGGCCACCCGCTGCAGGTGGTCGATCATCCTGGGGTTGCGCACCGGGCCGTAGCGCAGCACCAGCTCGTCGGTGAGGCTGACGAAGAACACCGAGCGACCCGGGTCGCCCTGCCTGCCGGCGCGGCCGCGGAGCTGGTCGTCCAGGCGGCGGCTGAGCTGGCGGCCGGTGCCGATGACGTAGAGGCCGCCGGTCTCCCGGACTCGTTCGGCGTCGTGCTGGTCCGCGCCGCCCAGGCGGATGTCGGTGCCGCGCCCCGCCATCTGGGTGGACACGGTGACCGTGCCGTAGGTGCCTGCCTCGGCGATGATCGCGGCTTCCTTGGCGTCGTTCTTGGCGTTGAGCACGGTGCACTCCACGCCCGCCGCGCGCAGCCGTTCGGCCAGCCGCTCGGATTCGGCCACGTCCAGGGTGCCGAGCAGGATCGGCTGGCCGGTGGCGTGCACTTCGAGCACGTGCTCGACGATCGCGGTCTCCTTCTCCTCGACGGTGTCGAAGAGGCGATCCGGCTCGTCCACCCGCACGAACGGCCGGTGCGGCGGGATCTTGGCGACTTCCAGGTTGTAGAAGGTCTGGAGCTGTTCGGCGGCGACCACGGCGGTGCCGGTCATGCCGCAGACGGTCTTGTACCGGCGGATCAGGCCCTGCACGGTCATGGTGTCCAGCACCTCGCCGGACTCACTCGGCGCCAGGCCCTCCTTGGCCTCCACCGCGGCCTGCAGGCCGTCCGGCCAGCGCTGCAGGTTGGCCACCCGGCCGCGGGACTCGTTGATCAGGTGCACCTGGCCGTCCTTGACCAGGTAGTGCACGTCCTTGATCAGCAGCACTCGGGCGTGCAGCGCCAGGTTGACCAGGGTCAGCGTGCTCGAGATGTGCTCCTCGGAGTAGAGGTCGATCTCCAGGGAGGCCTCGACCACGGCCGCGCCGACATCGGTGAGCGCGACGTTGCGACCCTCCTGGTCGCCGGTGAAGTCCACCCCGGGTCGCAGCGTGCGGACCAGTTCGGTGATCGAGCGCGACGGCGCGACGCCCTCGGCGGCGCCGGCCAGCACCAGCGGCACCCTGGCCTCGTCGACGAGCACCGAGTCGGCCTCGTCCACGATCGCGACATCGTTCTCCGGCGCGACCAGGGCTGCCACCGAGGTGGCCAGCCGGTCGCGCAACAGGTCGAACCCGATCTCACTGACCGGCGCGTAGGTGACCTGGGCGGCGTAGGCCTCCCGGCGCTCGGCCTTGGTGGACACCGATCCGACCCAGCCCGCGGTGACGCCGAAGAGCGCGTAGAGCGGCGCCATCCACTCGGCGTCGCGGCGGGCCAGGTAGTCGTTGACCGAGACCACGTGCACGGTGCGGCCGCGCAGCGCGAAGGCGGCCGCGGCGATGGCCCCGGACAGGGTCTTGCCCTCACCGGTGGCCATCTCCACCACGTCCCCGGCCAGCAGCCGGGCCGCGCCGAGCAGTTGTTCGTCGAAGGGCCGCTCACCCAGGGCGCGGTCGGCGGCCTCGCGGGCGAGCGCCAGGAACTTCAACAGGTCGTCGACGTGCTCGGCGGCGGCCG
This sequence comes from Crossiella sp. CA198, assembly GCF_052078295.1. NCBI lineage: Bacteria > Bacillati > Actinomycetota > Actinomycetes > Pseudonocardiales > Pseudonocardiaceae > Crossiella > Crossiella sp. CA198. The sequence goes on along the minus strand of NZ_JBQJIM010000033.1, from coordinate 5,325 downwards.
CGGTCAGCTCGGCGTCGGTGAACCCGGCCGCCCACTCCGCGTGCGCGCCCGAGGCCGTGACCAGCTTGGCCGACCGGGTCCGCGCCCGCTCGGCCTTCCCACGCAGCAGCTTCCAGAACATCCGCCGCACCGGGTTCCCCCTGTCCGCCCGCCTAGTCGGCGGGCACGTGTTCCTCGTGACCCAGCTCGCGCAGGGCCACCCGCAGCCGGTGCAGAGCGTCGTCCAACTTCGCGCCGTCCGGTTCCATCTCTACCCGCGTGAAGTCGAAGTCGTCCATGTCCCACACCGGCGACACATGCACGTGCAGGTGCGGCACCTCGAACCCGGCCACGATCAGCCCGGCCCGCGGCGCCGCCCACGCACGCTGCACACCCTGCCCGATGACCTGTGCGATTGCCATACAGCGACCGAGCAGTTCCGGCTCGGCCTGGGTCCACTGGTCGATCTCGGCATGCGGCACGACGAGCGTGTGCCCCGGCCGCAACGGCGCGATGCTCAGAAACGCGGAGACCCCGGCCTCGCGCCACACGAACCGCCCAGGCAGCTCACCGGCGATGATCCGGGAGAACAAAGTCGACATGCCCCCATTCTGTCCACCACCCACCCCCACCTCGCCAGACACCCCCGCCCCACCCCTCTTCCGGCGAGTTGGCCCAACTGGTACGCCGGTTTTGCCCAAACGGGCGTACGAGTTGGCCCAACTGGTACGAACGCCCGACCGCTGGTGACCGGGCTACCGCTTGGGCCAGTGCCAGGACGGCTGGTCCAGGCGGCCCTGTCCCTCGATCGTGGTCTCCCCCAGGTCCTTGACCAGCCGCACCGCACCGAGGTCGGTGCCCATCTCCGCCGCGCCCGCCTCGATCGCGGCGATCAGCGGGCGGGCGTGCGAGACCACCACGACCTGGGTGTTCTTCGCCGCGGTGACGATCAGCCGGGCCAGCGAGGGCAGCAGATCGGGGTGCAGGCTGGTCTCGGGCTCGTTGAGCACGAACAGCTCCGGGATGCGCGGGCTGAGCAGCGCGGCCACCCACAGCAGGTAGCGCAGGGTGCCGTCGGACAGCTCGGCCGCGCGCAACGGCCGCAACAACCCGTGCTGGCGCAGGGACAGCTCGAACCGCCCGTCCGCATGCCCAACCGTCACCTGGGAACCGGGGAAGGCGTCCTCGATGGCCAGATCCAGCGCGTCGGTGTCGCCGATCTCGGTGATCGTCTGCACCGCGGCGGCCAGGTCCGCGCCGTCCTGGCTGAGCACCGGGGTGCGGGTGCCCAGGCGGGCCTGCCGGGCGGGGGCGTCGGCGTCGGTGCGGAAGTGGTCGTAGAAGCGCCAGGACCGGATCCGCTCGCGCAGCACCATCACCTCCGGCGCCACCCGCGGATCGGTGAACTCGCTGAGCAGGCTGTCATACGGCCGGATCCGGAAGGTGTCCTCGCCCCAGGCCCCGCTCGCCCCGCGCAGCAGCACCGCGCCGTTGCGCCGCTCGGCGAACAGCCCGTTCTGCTTGTACACCGGCCCGCGCCACACCGCCTCGCCCTTGATCTCCGGGTCCAGCGCGAACGCGGTCTCCCCCGGCTGCGGCAGGCCCAGATCCAGCGAGTATCCGAAGTCGTCCCCGGCGAAGCCCAGCCGCAACCCGACCGGCTCCCTGCGCACCGTGCCCTGCACCGCGTACCGGCCCTCGCGCACACCCCGGCCGATCACCGCGGGTCCCGCCCACAACGTGGACTGCAACCCGCCCTCCCTGGCCAGCGCGGTGACCGCGCCGTTGCGGGCGGCGTCGGCGAGCAGCCGTAACGCCCGGTACAGGCTGGACTTGCCACTGCCGTTGGCGCCGGTGACCAGGTTGAGCTGGCGCAACGGCAGCACCAGGTGACGCAGGGAGCGGTAGTTCTCGATCGCGAGCGTTCGGAGCACGTACGCAAACCTAGCCACGCCCACCGACAAAAGCCGTGGCTCATGCGGTGACCAGGCCAGTCGTGCGGGATGCTGTGCGCCATGGAGATCGCGCTGGAGATCATCGGGCTGGTCGTCGCGGTGCTCGCGGTGACCTTCCTGGCGAAGGTGCTGAACCTGTCGGCGCCACTGTGCCTGATCGTGGTCGGCGTCGCGGTGTCCTTCATCCCCGGGGTGCCCGACTACGCGCTCAACCCGGACGTGGTGCTCATCGGCCTGCTGCCGCCGCTGCTCTACGCCACCGCGATCCGCACCTCGCTGATCGACTTCCGGGCCAACCGGGGCCCGATCGGGTTGCTCTCGGTCGGCCTGGTCGTGTTCACCACGCTCGGCGTCGGCGCGGTCGCCTGGCTCGCCATCCCCGGCGTGCCCCTGGCCGCCGCCTTCGCCCTCGGCGCGGTGGTCGCCCCACCCGACGCGGTGGCCGCGACCGCGGTGGCCCGGCGGGTCGGCCTGCCGCGCACGATCGTGCGGGTGCTGGAGGGCGAGAGCCTGGTCAACGACGCGGCCGCGCTGGTCGCGCTGCGCACCGCGATCGCGGCCATGGCGGGGGCGGTCACCTTCTGGCAGGTCGGCGGCAACTTCCTGCTCGCCGCAGGCGCCGGGGTGCTGCTCGGCCTGATCGTCGGCTACGTGGCCGGATTCCTGCGCACCCGGCTGCAGGACCCGGTGTTCGACACCGGCGTGTCCCTGGTCGTGCCCTACGCCGCCTACGTCGCGGCCGAGGCCGTGCACGGCTCCGGGGTGCTCGCCGTGGTGATCGCCGGCCTGATGCTGGGCCACCGGGAACCCCGGATGCTCAACGGCGCGGCCCGCATCGCCAGCACGGTCAACTGGCAGACCATCCAGTTCCTGCTGGAAAACGTCGTCTTCCTGCTCATCGGCCTGCAACTGCGCCGCATCCTCACCGAGGTCGCCGAAACCGACCTGTCCCTGGGCACCCTGGTCCTGGCCTGCGGCCTGGTACTGGCCGCCACGATCCTCACCCGGATCCTGTGGATGGTCGGCATCACGTTGCTGCGCAAGGCTTTCGGCCGCAAGTCCTGGCGCTGGCGGTACTCGGCGGTGACCGCCTGGGCCGGCATGCGCGGCGTGGTGACCCTGGCCGCGGTGTTCGTCCTGCCCGAGAACACCCCCCAACGCCCGGTGCTGGTGCTCGCCGCGTTCGTGGTGGTGGCCGGAACCCTGCTGCTGCAAGGCGGTTCCCTGCCCTGGCTGGTGCGCAAACTCAAACTCCCCGCCCCCGACCCAGCCCAGGACGCCCTGCAGGAAGCGGTCCTGCTCCAGGCCATGACCACCGCGGCACTGGAGCGCCTGGAAAAGGAAACCCGCCCCGAGGACACCCCCGAAGTCCTGGAGCGCCTGCGCACCCGCCTGAACAACCGGGTCAACGCCGCCTGGGAAACCCTCGGCCGCCCCGACGACGACCTGGAAACCCCCAGCTTCGCCTACCGCAGACTCCGCCGCGCCATGCTGGAGTCCGAAATGGACACTCTGCTGGACGCACGCGACCGCAAGGCAGCGGACGACATCGTGCTGCGCCGGGTGCTGGACATGCTCGCCATCGAGGAATCCATGCTGGACCGCTCCACGCAGCTGGTCACCGACCCCGGCACCGGCTGGCTCAAGGCCCCCAGCAGCACGCTGGTCTGCAAACACCTCAAGTCCGCCCCGTACCACGTCCCCCCTGGCAGCGAGGAAGGCTGCGAGGACTGCCTGGCCGAAGGCACCACCAACTGGGTCCACCTCCGCCTCTGCCTGACCTGCGGCCACGTCGCCTGCTGCGACTCCAGCCCCAGCCAGCACGCCACCGCCCACTTCCGCGACAGCCAGCACCCCGTGATGCGCAGCTTCGAGCCCGGCGAAAAATGGCGCTGGTGCTTCATCCACGCCACAGTCGGCTAACCCAACCCAACCCACCCCGAGTGTTGGCCGAACTCGTACGGCACGTTGGCCGTTACGGACGGCCCGCGGCCAGCGTGGCGTACGCGAACGCCCGGCTCAACCGTGGTGACGCCGCCGGGAAACCACCGCCAACCCGCCCATGACTATCGCGAGCAGCAAACCGGCCAGACACAGCGCGAAAAGGCCCAGACCAACGGCTACAGACCAGGCCGCACCGACCAATGCCGCACTCGCCATGCTCAGGAAGCAGAACATACCGACACCCGGCCACAGAACAGCCTTCGTGCGGGCAGGCGTCCTGGGCAATGTTCGGGCCAATGATCGCGATTGCGCGATTGTCGCAGCGATGGCCAGCAGCTCGAACATGACCGCCATCCAACCGATCTCACTCACGAGCGAAACCTGGCATCACACTCATTTCCAGAATCTATTGATACACTCGGTGATCACGTACGCCGGAACTCCGGTGGCGACCGTGATACATCCGGCGCAAACCCACGGCGCTGCCGCCGATGTGACACCCCCGGAGATGATGGCAGCACAGATGGTCCCACAGCCGACAACCGCCGCGATGAGCGCGATCCAACCAATGGTGAATCCGGCGGCAGCCAGACATGATTGGAAATCGTCCACGCCACCATAGAGTACGACCTGTCCACCCATGTCTCCGGACACGGCGTGTTCGAACTTGGACAACTCCCGTGCGATCTTCTCGCCAGACACCACAACCACGGTGCGGTTGGTCTTGACGTCGACCTGGCCGTGTCCTGCGCGCAACTCCTGTTCCGAAGTGGACGCCACCATGGACTTCTCGACAATGACCGCGCCGCTGCCCAGTTCCACGACCACGCCGCCACTATTGATCCGACTGTTGCCGTCTTGAGGGAAGCCGACCTGAACGGCCGACTTCCCACCATTCCGGACAAGGGACAGCGTCGAGGAGCCAATCAGCTGTTCAGGGGACTCCTGGCGGACAACGGCAAGCTCCGCCACCGTCCGTGTCTTGGCCGCGACCTTCCTGGCGAAGGTGGCCTGTTCGACATTCGGAGTGGACACGCCTTGCCCGCCGGGAACGAGTCCGCCCTGACAAGTCTTGAGATTACCCGCTCGCTGGGCCCCGCCTGGCGGGGTCGCAGCGGAGGCCGGCTGGCCACTTACCGCGATGGCGGCAGCCAAACCGACCACCAGCGCACCCACCCGCTTGTATTTGAAATCCATTTATTTCCCCCCTGGCGACATGACAAGGGGGACGCTAACCAACTGACTCAGGCGTTTGTCAGGTAAGCGTGTGTTCTAACATGGACGCCGAGTACCCACAACGGCCAACACTGTGTACGACAAGGTGGTTTCTAGCGGTTGTTGCGTCACGGTGGGCTAGCGATGCTGGGCCAGGAGCGTATGCATGCGCTGGGCTGGGTTGTCCCAGCCCAGTGTCATGCGTGGTCTGCGGTTGAGTCGTTGCGCGATC
>NZ_JBQJIM010000032.1:0-94804 GCF_052078295.1 Crossiella sp. CA198 | reverse complement strand
GGCTTCATTCGGGGTTGGGTTACCGACCTCCTGCGGAGGTTTTGGCCGGGTGGTTTGTGAACCAGTCGGTGGCGTGATATTTTCCTTTTGGGTCGAGTCCGGATTTTTCGGGGCACGTCAGTACGACAACGGCCAATGCTGTGTACGACAACGGCCAACACGCGGGCTTTCTCGGGGTGTGGGCTGGGCGGTTAGTCGTGTGGTGAGGTGCCGTCGGCGGGGTGGTGCACGTTGAGCTTGCCGCACATGCCGAACCGGTGGGTCTCCGGTGGCGGTAGCGTGCGGATGTCGGCCTCGGCCAGGTGGCTGAGGTCCCCGGCCCGCAGCCGGGCCAGCTGCTCGCCGGTGCGTTCCGCCGCGGCCAGCGCGCCGGTCCGCCAGCGCTGCTCCCAGTCGGCCAGCCGGTCCTGTTTTAGCCGGAGGGCGGCCCGGTAGAACTCGTCGAGGGCCTCGTGGTCACCGGACTCGATTCGCTGCCGCAGCACCAGGAAACCCTCGATCGCCAGGTCCCGCCGCCGCCGGGCCGCGGCCTCGTCGCCGGCGTAGGCGTGGGCGGGGTCGGCGAGCGCGGCGGCCTTGGCGTAGGCGTCGGGGTCGGCCAGGGTGGGGGCGGGGAAGGTGAACACCGCGTCGCCGGCCTCGGGCAGGCCGCTGTTCTGCATGACCACCACGATCCGCAGGTCCGCGTCGTTGACCAGGCGGTGGATGGTGCCGGGGGTGAACCAGGCGACCGTGCCCGCGCGCAAGGGCAGCTCGGCGAACCCGCGGCGGGTCAGGGTCTGCACCCGGCCTGCGCCGCCGACCACGACGTAGCACTCCGCACAGGTCAGGTGCACGTGCGGGGAGCCGCCGCACCCGCCGTCGGTGCTCGGCCAGTCGTAGACGCGCAACCCGGAGATGCCGGTCGCGCCGGGGAACGGCATCACCACGGGTGTCCCTCCACATAGGACTCAAGCCGGTCCCGGTCCCAGGCGCCGTCGGCCACGACCACCCGGTAGCGCAAGCTCAGCGTGGCCCCTGGCGCCAGTTCCACCGGGTCGAAGAAGGCGAAGGACGGGTTGACCGCGGGGAACGGGCTGTTGCGCACGAACCAGTGGGTGGCCTTGTTGTCCGGGTGGTCCAGGAACAGCAGCGTCGAGCAGCGGTCCACCTCGTCGTGGCGGCCGGTGTAGGCCAGCCAGCGCGCCGACCGTCCCATCATCTCCGGACCGCCGCCGCCGTCCGCGGCGATGATCTCCCCGTCGGTGAAGGCCCTGGGGCCGCGCCAGAACAGGCCGGTGTACCCGGCCATCGCGCGGCCCTGGGTAGTCGGGCTGCCCAGCACCAGCTGCTCGCCCCTGGTGTTGGTCAGCACGGTGGCCACCTCCAGCGTCCAGGCCGCGTCCCCGGCCTCGCGCACCGCCAGCTCGCGCACCTCGTCCACCCAGTGCTCGCCGGCCTGGGTGTGCCAGGACAGCCGCTCGGTGAACCCGATCCGTTCCGGGCCGCGTTCGGTGACGACGAGCTGCTCGTGCCGCATGGCGCCGACGTTGGGCAGGGCCACGTAATCCTGGCCGTGCACATAGGTGACGCCGCCCCAGAAGTTCTGCCCGGAGACCTCCGTGGCGGTCATCGCGATGCCCTTGTGCCACCGGTGGTCGTGCGGCCGGTAGGCGGTCACCACGTCTCCGGCGAGGGTGCGCACCGGGTGCAGGTACGGCTTCGGGCCCTCGAACGGCGGCATGGCCGGCCGGAACACGTACTCGAAGAGTTCGATCTCGCCCGCGCTGACCGCGAGCCGGTCCTCGGCCAGCCGGGTGATCGCCAGTGTCATCGCCATGGCGCGCCGACCCCTTCCATGGTGGTGTAGAACGGGTTGTCCGGACCGATCTCGCCGCGGCGCACGGGCGCTCCGGTGAAGGCCGAGGCGTACAGCGCCGCGACGAACTCCATGGTGTGCCTGGCCTCGGCCAGCGTGACCGGCGGCGGTTCACCCCGGTCCAGCGCGTCGTGGAAGGCCTCGATCTGGCAGTCGTGCCCGCTGGCCACCGCGGAGTGCTCCCGCTGCCAGCGCGGCAGCAGTTGCTCGTGGCCGGGAGCCGGAGTCACCGTCCAGTCGGCGTCGGTGTAGCCGTAGAGGTGTTTGACCTCCACCGTGGCGCGCTCGTAGTCGAAGCGCAGCGCCGAGGTCTGCCGGGGCGAGACCACCGAGTTGACCACGGTGGCCACCGCGCCGCCGGCGAAGCTGACCAGCGCCAGCGAGACGTCCTCGGTCTGCACGTCGCGGGCCTGCCGGGCGGCCAGCGCGCGGACCTCCTGCCACGGGCCCAGCACGGAGAGCAGCAGGTCGAACTGGTGGATGCCGTGGCCCATGGTGGGCCCGCCGCCCTCGCTGTCCCAGGAACCCCGCCAGGGCACCGCGAAATAGGCGTCGTCGCGGTACCACAGGGTGTCGCAGGTGGCCACCAGCGGCTTGCCCAGCTCGCCGGACGTGGTCATCCGCCGCAGCCGCAGCGCGGCCGGGCCGAACCGGTGCTGGAACACCGTGGCCACGTGCGCGGTGGACCCGGCCTCGCCCGCGATCAGCGCGTCCATCTCGGCGAGGGAGAGCGCGGGCGGTTTCTCCACCAGCACGGTGACCCCGGCCGCGAGTGCCGCCAGCGCCAGCGGGGTGTGCTGCCGGGGCGGGGTGCACAGGTGCAGCACGTCCACCGACTCCTCGGCCAGCAGCCTGCCCAGGCTGTCATAGCTGCGCGGGGCGCCCCACTGGGTGGCGAACTCGCGGGCGCGGGCGGCGTCCACGTCGGCCACCGCGACCAGGGTGGCCCGGTCCCCGGCGGCGCGCAGGGCGGCGGCGTGCGCGGCCGCGATCGCGCCGGTGCCCGCGATCGCGGTGCGGTGCCCCCGGCTCATCTGGCGGCGTCCACTTCGGACTGAAGCTCGGTGATGAACGCGGTCGCGGTCTGCTCGGGGGTGGACCGGCCGAACAGGACGTTCTCGGTGTGCCGCTTGAGGATCGCGTCCAGTGTGCTGGCTCCGTTGGGGGTGATCCGCGGCGGATCGCTGACCGGCAGCGCGTCCAGGTACGCCGCGGCGGCCTTGTCGGTCTCGGTCAGCTTGTCCTTGATCACCGCGCGGATCCGCTGGTTCGCTGGCACCCCGCGTTCGGTGAGCAGGACCTTCGCCGCCTCTTCGTCGTTGGCCAGGAAGTTGACGAACGCGGCCGCCTCGGCCGGGTGCTTCGAGCGGGCGGAGACCGACCAGAACATCGACGGCTTGTAGTAGGCGGCCGGGGCCTTCAGTCCTGCCTCGCCGGGCAGCCGGAGCAGCTTGAGCCTGGCGCCGCTGGCCGCGGTCAGCGCGGTCAGCTGGGTGTTCCACCAGGCGCCGATGGCCGCGGTGCGGGTCGCGGTCGCGGACTGGCTCAACCCGGCCGATGCCTTCTCCACGGTGACCGGCGGCGGTGGCGCGATCCCGGTGCGGGCCAGGTCCAGCAGGTAGGACCAGTACTCGGTGAGCACCTTCGGCGGGATGACCACCTTGCCCTTGTCGTCGAAGAGCGCCGCGCCCGCCTGGCGGGCCCAGATGGTGAGGCCGCCGCCGTCGTTGATGCCCCAGGACTGCACGCCCCACGCCTTGCCGCCCGCGGCCCTGGACACCCGCTCGCCGGTCGCGCGCAGGTCCGCCCAGGTCCACCTGGAGTCATCGGGCAGCGGCACACCGTGCTCGGCCAGCAGGTCGGTGTTGACCACGAAGCAGTACGCGCTCAGCCCGACCGGGAGTCCGTACTGCTTGCCCTCGATCGCACCGGTGGCCAGCGCCTTGGCGTCGAAAGCCTCGGTGCGCAGGTGCTTCCCGGCCTCGCCGAGGTCCAGCAGCGCGCCGCGCTCGGCGTAGGAGGACAGGTACAGCTCGTCCATCTGGATGATGTCGGGGGAGTCGTTGGCGGCCATGGTGGTGGCCAGGCTGTCCCAGTAGCCGTTCCACTCCTTGAACTCCCCGCGCACGGTGATGTTCGGGTGCTTGCGCTGGAACTGCTCGATGACCTGCTGGGTCCGCTTGTGCCGGTCGTCCGCGCCCCACCAGGTGAAGCGCAGGGACACCGGATCCCTGGACAGCTCCTGGCCCGCGCCGCCGCCGCCGGAGCAGGCGGTGAGCAGGGTCGCGGTCAGCAACAGCAGTACCGCCCTGGTGGCGCGGCTCTTGGTCCTGATGGGCATGGCGGTTGGGTCCTTTCCGGCTACTTGCCGCCGGTCGTGGCGATGCCGCGGACCAGGTAGCGCTGTCCGAGCAGGAAGGCCAGGAAGATCGGCAGCAGGGACACCACGTTCATCGCGAACAGCGAGCCCCATGAGGTCGAGACGGTGGCGTCGATGAAGGTGCGCAGGGCGACCGGCACGGTGTACATCTCCGGGTCCGTCAGGTAGATCAGCTGGCTGAAGAAGTCGTTCCAGGTCCAGATGAAGGTGAAGATCGTGGTGGTGGCCAGCGCGGGCGTCATCAGCGGCAGCATGATCCGCAGGAAGATCCGGGGGTGGCCGCAGCCGTCGATGCGCGCCGCCTCGTCCAGCTCGCGCGGCAGCCCCCTGATGAACTGCACCATCAGGAAGACGAAGAAGGCGTCCGTGGCAAGGAGTTTGGGCACCACCAGCGGCAGGAACGTGTTCACCCAGCCCAGCTGCGAGAACAGGATGTACTGCGGCACGATGATCACGTGGATGGGCAGCATGATCGTGCCGAGCATGATGCCGAACCACCACCGCTTGCCGCTGAACTCCAGCCGGGCGAAGGCGTAGGCGGCCATCGAGCAGGACACCAGGTTGCCGATCACGCAGCCCAGCACCACGATCGCGGAGTTGATCAGGTAGTGCCCGAACGGGGAGGCCAGCGCGCTCCAGCCCGCCACGTAGTTGTCGGTGTGCGGGGTGTCCAGCACCAGGCCGGGGCTGCGGAAGATCTCCTCGTCCGGCCGCAGCGAGCTGACCACCATCCACAGCACCGGGTACAGCATCACGAATCCGAGCAGCAGCAGGCCGATGTGCTTGGCGGGCGCGGAGATCCGCCGCCTGAGATCAGTCGTCATAGAACACCCAGTACTTCGCGGCCCAGAAGTTGACGAAGGTGAACGCGGCGATGATCAGCAGCAGGAACCAGGCCAGCGCCGAGGCGTAGCCCATGTCGAACCGGCTGAAACCCTGCTGGTACAGGTAAAGCGTGTAGAACATGGTCGAGTCCGACGGACCGCCGGTGCCCCCGGAGACCACGAACGCCTGGGTGAAGGACTGGAAGGCGTGGATGATCTGCAGCACCAGGTTGAAGAAGACGATCGGGGACAGCAGCGGGAAGGTGATGTGCCGGAACCGCGACCACCTGCCTACCCCGTCGATGGCGGCGGCCTCGTAGTACATGGCGGGGATCTGCCGGAGCCCGGCCAGGAAGATGATCATCGGCGCGCCGAAGGTCCACACGTTGAGCACGATCAGCGTGGACAGCGCGGTGTCCGGGTCGGAGATCCAGCCCTTGCCTTGCACACCGAAGAGCGCGAGCACCCGGTTGACCAGGCCGTCGGCGCCGAAGATCTGTGTCCACAGCACCGCGATCGCCACACTGGAGCCCAGCAGCGACGGCAGGTAGAACGCCGAGCGGTAGAAGGCGAGCCCGCGCATCCCGCGGTCCAGCAGCATGGCCACCCCCAGGGCGAAGGCCAGCTGTAGCGGCACCGAGACCAGCACGTAGGTGACGGTCACCCGCAGCGCGTTGTGCAGCCGCTCGTCGGTGAGGATGCGGGCGAAGTTGTCCAGTCCGATGAACCTCGGCGGCTGGATCAGGTTGTACTTGGTGAAACCGAGGTCGAAGGAGGCCAGCACCGGGCCGACCGTGATCACGGCCAGGCCGAGGAACCAGGGTGCCAGGAACCAGAACGCGGCCTTGTTGTCCCGCTTGCGCGCGGGGCCGCCGCGGCGCAACCGGCGCAGCTCGTCGAGGGCACTCACGGCCTGGGAACCTTCCTCACCGCGCTGGAAATCAGGTCTGGTGGAAAACGCTTTCCAGCGTTGCATCGGCCTGCCGGAGGAGTCAAGACAGCGCTGATGTCCTGCGCTGGCAACGAATGGTCGAATTCGAATCGAACGGGCGCATTCGACGACCGTGGTCGAAACTCGTCGAATCGCGGATCAGGTAGCAAGGTTGCCGGAAAGTCCTTGGCGGAGCGGTGTTGACGTGGTTCCGGGGTGGCCGTAACTTCCCCAGTCGAAGCGCTTCGATTCGACGGTGAACCACGGTTTTCCTGGAGGACATCGATGTTCCGGCGAGTGCGGATCGTGGCGCTGTGCGCCTTGCTGCTGGTGGCCGCGGGCTGCGGTGGCTCCGGGGATTCCGGGGCGAACACCCTGGAGGTCTGGCACTACGAGGCGCCCAACAGCGCCATGGGCATCGCCTGGCAGCAGGCGATCAAGGAGTTCGAGGCCGGTCATCCAGGGGTGAAGGTCCGCTTCCAGGAGAAGGGCTTCGAGCAGATTCAGAAGACCGCGCCGATGGTGCTCAACTCCCGGGAGACGCCGGATGTGCTGGAGTACAACAAGGGCAACGCCACCACCGGGTTGCTCTCCCGGCAGGGCCTGCTCACCGACCTCAGCGAGGAAGCCGGGAAACGCGGCTGGGACAAGCTGCTCGCCCCCGGCCTGCAGACCACCGCGAAGTACGATGAGCGCGGGGTGATGGGCTCCGGCAAGTGGTTCGGCGTGCCGAACTACGCCGAGTACGTCACCGTCTACTACAACCAGGACGCCTTCCGGCAACGCGGGATCGCCGTGCCCGCCACCCTGGCGGAGTTCACCGCGGCGATGGACACCTTCGTCGCCGCGGGCGTGACCCCGCTGGCGGTGGGCGGTGCGGAGTATCCGGCCCAGCACATCCTCTACCAGCTCGCGCTGAGCAAGGCCGACCGCGACTGGGTGGACCGCTTCCAGCGCTACACCGGCCCGGTGGACTTCCACGACGCCGCCTGGAGCCACGCGGCGGAGACCTTCGCCGAGTGGGTGCGCAAGGGATACCTCAAGAACACCGCGGCCGGGGTCAAGGCCGAGGACATGGGCGCGGCCTTCACCCGCGGCGAGCACCCGATCATGATCTCCGGCAGCTGGTGGCACGGCAGGCTGGCCAAGGAGATCACCGGCTTCGGGTGGAGCACCTTCCGCTGGCCCGGCACCAAGCTCAGCGCCGGATCGGCAGGCAACCACTGGGTTGTGCCGCAGGGCTCGAAGAACAAGCAGCTGGCGTATGACTTCATCGACATCACCATGCGCAAGGGCATCCAGAACAAGCTCGCCGAGGCAGGCGCCATCGCGGTGGCCGCCGATCCCGCGCCCGCCGCCGACGCGCGCACCAAGGTGCTCAACGACGACTTCGCCGCGCTGGTGCGGGACGACGGGCTCGCCTACTACCCCGACTGGCCCGCACCCGGCTACTACGACGCCATGGTCTCCGGCACCCAGAAGCTGATCACCGGGGCCGCGCCGCCGCACCAGGTGCTGACCGAGCTGGCCAAGCCGTACCAGGAAAACCTGGCCACGGTCGGCAGATGAGGACCCGCGCCTACTGGCTCTACCTGATCCCCGGCGCCCTGCTGTTCCTGGCGGTGATCCTGGTGCCGCTGATGATGAACCTGGGCCTGAGCCTCACCCGCTGGTCCGGGGTCGGCGATCCACAGTGGACCGGACTGGACAACTACCGGCGGCTGTTCGCCGACAGCACGTTCTGGGCCTCCTTCCGGCACAACATCGGGCTGGTGCTGGCCATGGCGGTGCTGCCGACCCTGCTGGGCCTGGTGCTGGCGGCCACCCTGTTCGACATCGTGGGCAAGCGGTTCGGCCCGCGCACCGCCAGCGTCATCCGCGCCTGCCTCTACCTGCCGCAGGTGCTGCCGATCGCGGTGGCCGGCATCGTGTGGAGCTGGATCCTGGCCGCGGAGAACGGCGCGCTCAACGAGGTCCTCGCCGGTCTCGGCCTGGGCGCGCTGGCCCAGGACTGGCTGGGCAACCCGGAACTGGCGCTCTACAGCGTGATGGGCGTGCTGGTGTGGGTGCAGCTGGGCTATCCGGTGGTGATCTTCATGTCCGGGTTGCAGCGGGTGGATCCCGCGCTGTACGAGGCCGCCGACCTCGACGGCGCGTCCTGGTGGCGGCGGTTCTGGCACATCACCGTGCCGCACATCCGGCCGGAGAGTTACGTGGTTCTGTTGACCTGCACCATCGCCGCGCTCAAGGTCTTCGGCCCGATCTACGTGCTCACCAGGGGCGGACCCGGCGGCGCGACCACGGTGCCCGCCTACTTCAGCTTCCAGAACTTCTTCGAACGCACCCAGGTCGGCTACGGCGCGGCCATCGCCACCGTGCTGCTGGTGCTCATCCTGGCGCTGACCGCGGTGTTCGTCCGGGTGCAGCACCGCGGCGAGCGGGCGGGGGCGAGCGCGTGACCCGGCGGATGACTCAGCGCCGGATCGGCTGGCCAGCCACCGCGGTGCTGCTGTCCCTGCTCGTGCTGGCGGTGGCCATGCTGGCGCCGTTCGCGATCGTGGCGCTCAACGCGGTCAAGACGCCCGCGGAGTACGCCGCCGACGGCCCGCTGAGCCTGCCGAACGGGCTGCACCTGGCCGGGATCATCGAGTTCTGGCAGCGGGTGGACTTCGGCGGCAAGCTGCTCAACAGCTTGCTCATCAGCGGCGCGGTCGCGGTGCTGGCCGTGCTGGTCTCGGTGTGCAACGCCTACGCGCTGGGCATCGGCCGGGTGCGCGGGCGGGTGTGGATCGTGGTGCTGTTCCTGATCGCCAACACCATGCCGCAGGAGGCGCTGGTCTACCCGCTGTACTACCTGTTCAAGGAAGTCGGCCTGTACGACACCCAGCTGGGCGTGATCATCGTCTTCACCGTGATCCAGGCGGCCTTCGGCACCTACCTGCTGTCCTCGATCCTCGGCGAGTTCCCGCGCGAGATCCTGGAGGCGGCCCGGATCGACGGCGCGAACTCCTGGCAGGTGCTGACCAGGGTGGTGGTGCCGGTCAGCAGGCCGACGCTGGGCGTGCTGTTCGTGTTCTTCTTCATCTGGACCTGGAACGAGTTCTTCCTGCCGCTGGTGCTGCTGGTGTCCAACGAGACCCAGACCGTGCCGGTGGCACTCGGTGTGCTGCAAGGGCAACGCATGATGGACGCGACCACCACCAGCGCCTCCGCGCTGCTGGGCCTCATCCCGGCGGTGGCGTTCTTCCTTATCTTCCAACGAACTCTGACCAGGGGACTGACCGCGGGGATGGGCCGATGAAGTTCAGCGACGGTTACTGGCTGCTGCGCGAGGGTGTGCGCGCCGAGCACCCGGTGCAGGCCCACGACGTGACGCCGGGACCCGGCTCGCTCACCGTGCACGCGCCCACCAGCCGGGTGCGCCACCGCGGCGATCTGTTGAAGGGGCCGGTGGTCACGGTCGGCCTGACCGCGCCGATGCCGGGGGTCATCGGCGTCACCATCACCCACTTCGCCGGTGAGCAGCCGCGGCAGCCCAGGTTCGAGCTGGCCGTCGCCGATGGCCCGGCCGGGCCGGACGACTGGGACTCGGTGTCCATTGTGGACGATGAGGCGGTGCTCAGCTCCGGCGAGCTGTCGGTGCGGGTGGCCCGCGGCAGGCCGTGGTCGCTGGACTTCGTCGCCGGCGGCAGGGTGCTGACCTCCAGTGGTGACAACGGCATGGGGTTCATGACCACCGGCGAGGGCGGGCACCACGTGCGCGAGCAGCTGCGGCTGGCGGTGGGCGAGCTGGTCTACGGGCTGGGGGAGCGGTTCGGGCCGCTGGTGAAGAACGGCCAGGTGGTCGACATCTGGAACGCCGACGGCGGCACCGCCAGCGAGCAGGCCTACAAGAACGTGCCGTTCTACCTGAGCAGCGCGGGCTACGGCGTGCTGGTCGACCACCCGGGGCTGGTCTCCTTCGAGGTGGGCTCGGAGGCGGTGTCCAAGGTGCAGTTCAGCGTCGAAGGCCAGTCGCTGCGTTACTTCCTCATCCACGGCCCCACACCCAAGGACGTCCTGCGCCGCTACACCGCGCTGACCGGGCGGCCCGCGCTGCCACCGGCCTGGTCCTTCGGGCTGTGGCTGTCCACCTCCTTCACCACCTCCTACGACGAGCAGACCGTCACCGGTTTCCTGGACGGCATGCGCGAGCGGGACATCCCGCTGAGCGTGGTGCACTTCGACTGCTTCTGGATGCGCGAGCTGCACTGGTGCGACTTCCAGTGGGACCCGCGCACCTTCCCCGATCCCGAGGGCATGCTGGCCAGGCTCAAGGCGCGCGGGCTCAAGGTGAGCGTGTGGATCAACCCCTACATCGCCCAGCGCTCGGCGCTGTTCGCCGAGGGGCAGGCCAGGGGCTACCTGTTGCGCAGGCCCAACGGGGATGTCTGGCAGTGGGACCTGTGGCAGCCGGGCATGGCGCTGGTGGACTTCACCAACCCGGCCGCGCGCCGCTGGTACGCCGAGAAGCTGGGCGCGCTGCTGGATCAGGGCGTGGACTGCTTCAAGACCGACTTCGGCGAGCGGGTGCCCACCGACGTGGTCTACTACGACCGCGCCGACCCCGAGCGGATGCACAACTACTACACCTACCTCTACAACCGCACCGTCTTCGAGTTGCTGCGCGAGCGGCGCGGCGAGGGCGAGGCGGTGGTCTTCGCCCGCTCGGCCACCGTGGGCTGCCAGCGGTTCCCGGTGCACTGGGGCGGGGACTGCGAGTCCTCCTTCGAGGCGATGGCGGAGAGCCTGCGCGGCGGGCTGTCCCTTGGCCTGTCCGGGTTCGGCTTCTGGAGCCACGACATCGGCGGCTTCGAGGGCACCCCGGACCCGGCGCTGTTCAAGCGCTGGATCGCCTTCGGGCTGCTGTCCTCGCACAGCCGCCTGCACGGCAGCTCCTCCTACCGGGTGCCCTGGCTCTTCGACGAGGAGTCCACCCCGGTGCTGCGGTTGTTCACCAGGCTCAAGGCCCGCCTGATGCCATACCTGTTCGCCGCGGCGGTGCAGGCGCACACCGAGGGCGTGCCGGTGCTGCGGGCGATGGCGCTGGAGTTCCCCGGCGACCCGGCCTGCGGCCACCTGGAACGGCAGTACCTGCTGGGCGGGGATCTGTTGGTGGCACCGGTGTTCAGCGCCGACGGCGAGGTCTCCTACTACCTGCCCGATGGCGTCTGGACCGACGTGCTGACCGGGGAGGCGGTGCCGGGCGGGCGGTGGCTGCGGCGGCGGTATGACTTCCAGTCCCTGCCGCTGCTGGCCAGGCCCGGTTCGGTGATCCCGTTCGGCGCGGTGGCGGACCGGCCGGACTACGACTACGCCGAGGGCGTGACCCTGCACGTGCACCAGTTCGCCGACGGGACGCGGGTGCGCACCAGGGTGCCGGATCTCACCGGCGCGACCGCGGCGGTCTTCGACACCGCGCGAATGGGGCGCACGGTGATGGTGCAGGCCGACCGGGAGGTCACCGGCTGGCGGGTGCTGCTGGTCGGGGCAGGCTCGGTGCGCTCGGTCGACGGCGGGCGGATCGCCGCGCATCCGCACGGCACGCTGATCGAGGCGGAGAGCCCGGTGGTCACGGTGGTCCTGGGGGGCGACGATGATCAAGATCACTGACGTAGCGCGGCACGCCGGGGTGTCGCCGAGCACGGTGTCCTACGTGCTCAGCGGCAAGCGGTCGATCTCCGAGCGGACCGCGCGCCGGGTGGCGGAGAGCATCCGGGTGCTGGGCTACCGTCCGCACGCCGGGGCCAGGTCGCTGGCCAGCAGCAGGGCCAAGGTCTTCGCACTGGTGATCCCGTTGCGCAGCGGGGTGCACGTGCCGGTGATGATGCGCTTCGTGGCCGCGGTGGCCACCGCCGCCCGGCGGCACGACCACGACGTGCTGCTGCTGACCCAGGAGGAGGGCGCCGAGGGACTGCGCCGGGTCGCCCGCTCCGCGCTGGCGGACGCTTTTGTGCTGATGGACGTGCAGCTGCACGACGAGCGGCTGCCGGTGCTGCGGGAGCTGGACCGGCCCGCGGTGCTCATCGGCCTGCCCGCGCAGGACTACGGCTTCACCTGTGTCGACCTGGACTTCGCCGCGGCGGGGGAGCGCTGCGTGCGGCACCTGGCCGGGCTGGGACACCGGGAGATCGTGCTGATCGGCTCCCCGCCGGAGGTCTACGCCAGGGAGACCGGGTTCGCCGCCAGGGTCTCCGACGGCCTGCAGCGGTGCGCCCGCCAGCTGGGCGTGCGCACCACGGTCTACCCCTGCGCGGCCGATCCCGAGGCGGCCCGCGCGCTGGCCAGGGCGGTGCTGCGGGAACGTCCCGAGGTCACCTCGCTGGTGGTGCACAACGAGTTCGTGCTGGATTCGCTGCTCGCCGAACTCGGCAGGGCAGGCGTGCTGGTGCCCAGGGACCTCTCGGTGCTGGCGCTGTGCCCCGACGAGCAGGCCGAGCGCGCCGCCGTCCCGCTCACCTCGGTCGCCATACCAGCCGAGGAGCTGGGCGAGCGGGCCGTGCAGCTGCTGGTGGCCAAGCTGGAGGGCCACGAACCACCCAGGACCGCGTTGCTGCCGCCCCGGCTGACCGAGCGGGCCAGCACCGCGCCTCCGCGCACCTGAAACCCTGCCAGAGCAAGGAGAACCAGCGTGGCTGCCCTGTTCCGAACGAGGAGACGCCGCACCGGCCGCGGACTCGCCGCGCTGCTCGCGGTGCTGGCCTGCGCCAGTGTGCTCGCCCCCGCCGCCCAGGCCGAGCCGGACCACCGGTTCCGCGATCCCCGGCTGCCCTTGCCGTCCAGGGTCGAGGATCTGCTCCGGCGGCTGACCCTGCCGGAGAAGATCTCCCTGCTGCACCAGTACCAGCCGGCCATCCCGCGGCTGGGCGTGCGCTCGTTCAAGACCGGCACCGAGGCCCTGCACGGCATCGGCTGGTCCACCGACAGGTCCACCGGCGGCAGCGTGGTCACCGCGGCCGGAACCGTGTTCCCGCAGGCGATCGGGCTGGCCAGCACGTGGAACCCGGAGCTGCTCCGTCAGGTGGGCGCGGCGGTGGGCACCGAGGCCCGCGGCTACCACGCGGACAACCCTGACGTGTGGGGACTCCAGCTGTGGGCGCCGGTGGTCAACCTGCTGCGTGATCCGCGCTGGGGCCGCAACGAGGAGGGCTACTCCGAGGACGCGCACCTCACCGGTGTGCTCTCCACCGCGTACGGCAAGGGCGTGCAGGGCCCGGACCCGGACCGGCTGCGCGCGGCCCCGGTGCTCAAGCACTACCTGGCCAACAACAACGAGATCCGGCGCACCACCACCTCCTCGAACCTGCCGCCGAGGGTGAAGAAGGAGTACGAGGAGGCCGCGTTCCGGGCCGCGATCGCCGCGGACGCGGCCACCGGCGTGATGATGGCCTACAACCTCATCAACGGCCGCCCGGCCACCGCGCACGCCGACGCCAACGAGGTGATCCGCTCCTGGACCAAGCGGGAGCTGTTCAACGTCACCGACGCCGCGGGACCGAACAACCTGGTGCAGTCACAGCGCTACTACGCCGACCGGGCCGAGGCCGACGCGGCCACGCTCAAGGCCGGGGTGGAGAGTTTCACCGTCGACGACACCGACTCCAGCAAGACGGTCAACGCGGTGACCACCGCGCTGTCACGAGGGCTGATCGCGGAGTCCGATGTGGACACCGCGGTGCGGCGGATGCTGAGCGTGCGGTTCCGGCTCGGCGAGTTCGACCCGGGCGGCGGGCCGTACGGGCACCTCACCAAGGACGTGGTGAACAGCCCGGAACACCAGCGGCTCAACCGCAAGGCCGCCGCCGAGGCCATGGTGCTGCTGAAGAACGAGCGCGGCACGCTGCCGCTGGATCCCGCCCGGGCCAAGAAGGTCGCGGTGGTCGGGCCGCTGGCCGACACCCTCTACACCGACTGGTACTCCGGCTCCCTGCCTTATCGGGTCACCCCGCGCCAGGGCATCGCCGAGCGGCTCGGCGCGGGCGGCTCGGTCGCCTTCGACGAGGGGGTGGACCGGATCGCGTTGCGCACCGCGGACGGCCGCTACGTCACCGCCCCGGCCGACGGGTCCGCGCTGACCGTGACCGGCGCGGGCGCTGGGCAGCACTTCGACTCCTTCGACTGGGGCGAGGGCGTGCTCGCGCTGCGCGCGGCGGCCAACAACCGTTACGTCTCCTACGGTTCCGGCGCGACCCTGGTCAGCAACGCCGAGCAGCCCAACGGCTGGTTCGTCCAGCAGCAGTTCAAGCTCACCCCGCACGGCGGCGGCCACGTGCTGGAGTACGCGGGCAACGAGACCGACGATGGCTGGTTCGGTGACAAGAAGTTCGTGGTGGCAGGCGCGGACGGCAAGCTCACAGTGAGCGCGGCGACCCCGGCCGCGGCGACCGTCTTCACCAGGGAGACCGTCCGCAGCGGGGTCGAGCAGGCGGTGCGGGCGGTGCGCGGCGCGGACGCGGCGGTGGTCGTGGTGGGCAGCATGCCGTTCATCAGCGGCCGCGAGGACGACGACCGCGCGGACCTCAACCTCGCCGCGGCACAACAGAAACTGGTCGAGGCGGTGCGCGCGGCCAACCCGAACACCATCGTGGTGCTGGAGAACAGCTACCCGACCACGATCAACTGGATCCAGCAGCACGTGCCCTCGGTGCTGTGGACCTCGCACGCGGGCGCGGAGACCGGCCACGCGCTGGCCGACGTGCTCTTCGGCGCGCACAACCCGACCGGGCGGCTCACCCAGACCTGGTACCGCTCCGAGCACGACCTGCCCAGCCTGCTGGACTACGACATCATCAAGAACGACCGCACCTACCAGTACTTCCGCGGTGACCCGCTCTATCCCTTCGGCCACGGCCTGTCCTACACCGAGTTCGCCTACCGGAACCTGCGGCTGAGCAGGCCGGTGGTGGCCGCGGACGGCGAGGTGACGGTGAGCGTGGAGGTCACCAACACCGGTGCGCGGGCGGGGGAGGAGGTCGTGCAGCTCTACACCCACCAGCGTGCCTCCCGGGACAAGCAGCCGCTGCGGCAGCTGCGCGGGTTCGACCGGGTGCGCCTGAACCCCGGTGAGACCAAGACTGCGCGGCTGACCCTGCGTGCCGCCGACCTCGCGCACTGGGACGTCACCCGCAACCGCTGGGTGGTGGAGACCGGCCCGCGGGACATCATGGTCGGGCGCTCCGCCACCGACATCCGGCAGCGCGGCACGCTGCACGTGCGCGGGGAGACCATCCCGCCGCGCGAGCTGACCGGCCCGGCCCGCGCCGTCGACTTCGACGACTACCGGGGCGTGGACCTGGTCGATGAGAGCAAGGCCCGCGGCGACGCGGTCGGCGCCACCGCGGGCGACTGGATCAAGTTCAGCGACGTGCGGCTCAACGCGGGCACCCTCACCGCCGCGGTGGCCAGGGCGGCGCCCGGGGAGACCACCGTGCAGCTGCGACTGGACGACCCGGTGCGCGGTCCGGTGATCGGCACCGCCACCGTGCCCAGCACCGGGGACGTCTACCGCTACACCACCATCACCGCGCCGCTGACCGGCGCGCACGGCCGCCGGGACGTCTACCTGGTCTTCGGCGGCGACCTGCGGATCAGCTCCCTTTCCCTGCGCTGACAAGGGGTCCGGCCATGCGAACGAGGCTCACCGCGGCGGGGCTGGCACTGGCCCTCTCCCTCACCCTGCCCACCACCCCCGCCGCAGCCGCGGGCGGCGGTTTCTCGGTGCTCACCTACAACATCGCCGGACTGCCCGAGGGCCTCTCCTCGGGCAACCCGGCGGTCAACACCCCGCTGATCAGCCCCCGGCTGGCGCCCTATGACCTGGTGGCCGTGCAGGAGGACTTCAACTACCACGCCGCCCTCTACGCCGGGGACAACCACCCGCACCGCACGGCCACCAGCGGCGGGGCCGGGCTCGGGGACGGGCTCAACACGTTGTCCGCGTTCCCGGTGCAGGACTTCACCAGGGTCAAGTGGGCCGCCTGCAACGGCACGGACTGCTTGACTCCCAAGGGTTTCACCGTCTCCCGGCTGCGGGTGGCCGAGGGTGTGCACCTGGACCACTACAACCTGCACGCCAACGCGGGCGGCACCGAGGCCGACCTGGCCGCCCGCCGGGCGAACATCACCCAGCTGACCCGGTTCATCGCGGCCCACTCGGCGGGCAACGCGGTGCTGGTCACCGGCGACACCAACACCCGCTACACCCGCGCGGGCGACAACATCCGCGAGCTGGTCGCGGGCGCGGGCCTGACCGATCCCTGGGTCGAGCTGGTCCGCGGCGGGCAGCCACCGGCCGCGGGCGCACCGGCGCTGGTGTGCGACCCGGCCGCGGTCACCGACGACTGCGAGGTGGTGGACAAGATCTTCTACCGGGGCAACCGGCTGCTCCGGCTCACCGCGCGCTCGTACCACAACGAGCACGCCAAGTTCTTGGACGCCAAGGGAAAACCGCTCTCCGACCACTACCCGCACCTGACCAGGTTCGAGTTCACCCTGGCCGAGGGCATCCGGCTCAGCGACCACTTCGGCGGCCCGCACGGCACGCCGTTCACCGACCTGGACCGGGTCAGCGGCCCGCTGGCCGAACGCTCGGTGGTGCTGCGCGGCGCCGAACGCCTGGACGCGGTGGAGCTGACCCGCGCGGACGGCAGCACCCTGCGGCACGGCGGTTCCGGCGGCAGCGCGGGCACGCTGACCCTGGACCCCGGTGAGCGCCTGGTCCGGCTGACCCTGACCAAGGGCCAGCACTCCGGCCGCACCAGGGTCTTCTCCGCGCAGCTGGCCACCGACCGGGGGCGGACGGTCAGCGCCGGACGGCCGACCGGCGACGCGGTGACGTGCACCGCGCCGCCGGGCTGGCGCATCGCCGGGTTCACCGGCCGGGCCGGTGGGGAGGTCGACCAGCTGGGCGTGATCTACCTGCCTGGGTGACCGGGGGTCGCCTGGGCCCGGTCGCGGTGACCGGGCCCAGGCGCTGGGCTCACTCCGCCCTGACCACGTGTACGTCCAGCCCCGCCTCGCGGTGCCGGGCCACCCAGTGGTCGATGGCCTGGCCGCAGGCCTGGTCGAGGTGCCGCAGGCCGGTGAGGTCCAGCCGCACGTGCTTGGTCAGCGGCAGGCCCTCCAGCACCGCGAGCAGCCGGGGCAGCCGCAGGAAGGTCGCGTTGCCGCGCAACACGACCACCTCGTCCTCCGGACCCTGCGGGGTGACCGTCACCGACAGGTGCGAGACGTCCCACGCGGTCTTCAGCACCGCGGCCAGCAGCCCGGCCAGGGTGCCGGTGAGCAGGTCGGTGCTCACGATCAACCCGGCGGTGAGCACCAGGATCGCGCCCTCGGCCCGGTCGGCGCGCAGCATCTCCGCCACCGCGCGCAGGCCCAGCAGCTTCCAGCCCGCATGCACCAGTAGCGCCGCGAGCACCGCGGCCGGCAGGTAGGTCAGCAGACCCGGCAGCAGCGCCGCGAACAGCAGCAGCCACACCCCGTGCAGCACCCGGGATGCCTTGGTGCGGGCCCCGGCGTTGACATTGGCCGCGCTGCGCACGATCACCGCGGTCATCGGCAGCGCGCCCAGCAGGCCGCACACCGTGTTGCCCACGCCCTGCGCGACCAGCTCCTGGTTGTACCGGGTGCGCGGGCCGCTGTGCATGCGGTCCACCGCGGCGGCGCTGAACAGGCTCTCCGCCGAGGACACCAGCGCGAACACCAGTGCCGAGCCCAGCACTCCGGCGCCCAGCAGCGAGAAGTTCGGCAGCTGCACCTGCTCCAGCAGGTTGCCCACCTGGATGCGCCGCACGTCCAGCCCGGCGGCCAGCGCGACGGCGGCCGCGGTGACCACGCCGACCAGCACCCCCGGCACGATGCGCAGCCGCCGCGGGGCGCGCTGCCACAGCGTCATCACCACGACAGTGAGCACGCCTACCGCCAGCGCGCTCAGCCCGGCCGGGGTGGTCAGGGCCGACTCCACCAGCCCCGGCAGCCCGGCCGCCTTGGCCCAGGTGCTCACCGGCTGGGCGGCGCCGGCTAACGGGTAGAGCTGGCCGAGGATCAGCACCAGCCCGATGCCGGCCAGCATGCCCTGCACGACGGCGGGGGAGATGGCGCGGAACCAGGTGCCGCAGCGCAGCGCGCCGAGCAGCACCTGCACCAGCCCGGCGCCGAGCACGATCAGGCCGAGCGCGCCGAGGCCGTGCGTGGCCACCGCGTCGGCCACCAGCACGGTGAGCCCGGCCGCCGGGCCGCTGACCTGCAAGGAGCTGCCGGGCAGCAGGCCGACCACGAGGCCGCCGACGATGCCGGTCACGATGCCCAGCTCGGCGGGCACGCCGGAGGCCACCGCCACGCCCACGCACAGCGGCAGGGCCACCAGGAACACCACCAGCGAGGCGCCGAGGTCCTGGCCGAAGGTCTGCCGCCAGCCGGGGCGGCGTAGCGGGGGAGTGCGCTGCTCGATGGGTTCGATCGTCCTGGTCACGGCCGGCCTCACAGCGGCTGGAAGGTCGAGGCCGCGGCCGGGGTCAGCACGGCGCCGGTCTCGATGTCGTAGAACCAGCCGTGCACCCGCAGCTCACCGGCCTCGACCCGCTCGCGGACGAACGGGTAGGCCGCCAGCGTGCGCAGCTGCGCGAGCAGGTGCCGCTGTCCCTCCGCGCGCAGCGCCGGGTCCGCCGCGGTGACCGCGTCGGGCAGGCGGTGGTGCCGGGCGAGCCAGCCACGCATGGTGGGCAGGTGGTCGATCGCGGCGCCGTGCAGCGCGCTGACCGCGCCGCAGTGCGAGTGCCCGCACACGATCACCTCGGGCACCCGGAGCCCGACCACCGCGAACTCGATGGTGGCCATCTCGCTGGAGGGGGCTTCCTGGCGATATTCGGGAATGACGTTGCCCGCGGTGCGCAACTCGAACAGGCTGCCCGCTTCGGCTCCGGTGATGGCCGAGGGGACGATGCGCGAGTCCGCGCAGGTGATGAACAAGGCGGTGGGCTGCTGACCAGCCGCGAGGCTGCGACCCGCGTTCTTCGGACGCCGGAAGGGGTGTTCGCGGGCGCGTTCGATCAGGCGACGGATATCCATGGGATCCCTCACTGTGCATTGTGTGTGTTCAGCTGTTCAGCGACATCCGTGCTGATCAGTTCCGGAACACTTGCAATGCCGGAGGTGTGGTCAGTTCGCGCAGGTGCTCGGCCGGTCGCACGCGGTGCGGCTGGTGGTGCGGATCCGGCCGGATGCCGGGCGCAGGTTGTTGTGCGACAAGGAGTTCAGCGGCCGGGCGCGGCTGGCGGGTGGCCAGGCGGGCGGGTGCCTCCCTGGCGGCTTTGCGCGGGAATTCCTCTTTCGGGCTTTCCTTGGCCGGCTTGTGGCCTTCTTTGGCCGGCTTGTGACTGTCCTTCGACGGCTCGGGGCTGTGCGGGCCGGACAATGGCAGCACGGCGGTGTTCTCGACGAGGGGTTGGCACGCCGGGGTGAGCACACCCAGCAGGCTCAGCACAATCGCGAGCAAGACCGCGCGCACTGTCCTCCCCTCTCGGACTCGTCCTTGATCATACTGTCCGGCGGCGATTCGGAAAAGTCGAGTGCAGTACCGTGAATTTACGAAGAATTTCCGCATTCTGCGACGCGCGTCGATGCTCATCGAATGGTGCGTCAATCGTCCCAGTATACCGGGTGTGCTACCAACCCCTCTTGACGGGGGTGGCCGGGGGAGGGCTAGATGTTAACGTGAACATCACCTGCCGACGGGGCCTGATGACCAGGCTGATCCGTGTCCTTGCTGTGTCGGCACTGGCCTTCGCGGCCGTGGTGACACCGGCCGCGGCGGCGGCGCCCTCGACCACCGTCCGGCCCGATCCGACCTACCAGCAGCAGCCGTTCCAGGGCTGGGGCACCAGCCTGATCTGGTTCGCCAACGCCACCGGCGGCTACCCGGCGGAGATCCGCGACCGGCTGGCCGAGCTGCTCTTCGGCGAGCAGGGGCTGCGGCTGAACATGGCGCGCTACAACATCGGCGGCGGCAACGCCCCCGACGTGCCGCCCTATCTCCGCCCCGGCGCGGCCGTGCCCGGCTGGTGGCGGGCCCCCGAGGGCACCACCCGCAAGGACACCGACTGGTGGCGGCCGGGCGACCCGTGCCTGTTCGACGCCTCGGCCGACCCCCGGCAGCGCTGGTGGGTGGACCGGATCAAGTCGAAGGTCACCCACTGGGAGGCATTCAGCAACTCCCCGCCCTGGTTCCAGACGGTCAGCGGCTACGTCTCCGGCGGCTTCGACCCCTCGGCCGACCAGCTGCGTGCGGACCGGGTCGAGGACTTCGCCGCCTACCTGACCCAGGCGATGGTCGAGCTGGAACGCGCGCACGGCATCCGGTTCGGCACCCTGGACCCGTTCAACGAGCCCAACACCCCGTACTGGCGCACCACCCTGGGCCCCAACGGAAACCCGACCGGCGGTCGCCAGGAGGGCGCGCACCTGAGCCCGGCCTTGCAGGCCAAGGTCATCCCGCCGGTGGCCGCCGCACTGCGGGCGACATCGCTGCGGGCGGCCGTCTCGGCGCCGGATGAGACCAATCCCGGCATCTTCGCCGAGAACTGGGCGGGCTACCCGGCCGAGGTGCGCGCCAAGGTCGGGCAGCTGAACGTGCACACCTACGGCACCGGCCGCCGCACCTCGGCGAGGGACATCGCCAAGGGCGCGGACAAGCCGCTGTGGATGAGCGAGGTGGACGGCTCCTGGGGATCGGGGCAGAGCTTCACCAGCATGGACCCCGGCCTGGGCATCGCCGAGCGGGTGATCGACGACCTGCGCGAGCTGGAGCCGCGCAGCTGGCAGCTGTGGCAGGCGATCGAGGACTACGACAACATGAAGCCCGGCGGTGAGTCGCCGGCCGGGATGAACTGGGGCGTGGTCCAGATCCCGTTCAACTGCGGGCCCAAGGACACCCTCGCCACCTGCGCGCCCAGGGTGAACACCAAGTTCCACACCCTGCGCAACTTCACCCACCACATCAGGCCCGGCGACCGGCTGGTCGCGGTGGACACCACCACCGACGTGGCCGCGGTGCGCGGACCCGGCGCGGAGCTGACCTCCGTGGTGCACCTGAACAAGACCGACCAGCCGCGGACGGTGCACCTCGACCTGTCCCGGTTCGCCTCGGTGTCGCCATACGCCAGCGTACGGCCGGTGGTCACCGACGCGCACGGCGCGCTGGCCGAGGGCGTCGCGGTGCGGGTGCGCGGCGGCAAGGCCACACTGACCGTGCCCGCCCGCTCGGTCACCACCTTCCAGGTGCGCGGCGGCAAGGCCACACTGACCGTGCCCGCCCGCTCGGTCACCACCTTCCAGGTGCGCGGCGGCAAGGCCACACTGACCGTGCCCGCCCGCTCGGTCACCACCTTCCAGGTGCGCGGGGTGAGCGGGGTGCGCGGCGAGGCCGCGCTGGGCGGCGCGCACCGGCTGACCGGCGCGCACAGCGGCAAGTCGCTCGCGCCCGCTGGCGCCGACCTGGTGCAGCGCACCACCGACCCGGCCGCCGCGGACCAGGTGTGGCGGCTGGAGCGCGAGTCCGGCGGCTACGGCAACCGGGCCCAGTTCGCGGTGGTCAACGCCGCCACCGGGCAGCGGCTGGCCGCGGCCGGGAGCGCGGTGGTGCTGCGCCCCGGCGCGGCCGAGGGCCCGGAGGCCCGGTGGATCCCCTCCTCCACCGGCGACGGCAGCTGGACCTTCGTCAACGCGGGCACCGGCGCGGTGCTCGACGTGACCGGCGAGTCCCAGGCCGAGGGCGCGCGGATCGGCCTGTACCAGCCGACCTCCAGGGACAACCAGCGCTGGGCGGCGACGCGGGTCAGCTGACCCGCTCGGTGTCCAGGTCCACAGTGGACTGACGGACCGGACCGCGTCGGGTTGGCTTCCGGGGCGCCGGGGCGGCCGCAAGGGAATCGAATGAACTGTCGAATTCCGCGTCGAATTCCCTTTCCTGGCGCGGAATGCTTGACCTGGCAACACCGGTGCCCATACTGGCCGAGAGCCACCTCGGGCCGCCGGAGAGCCACCGTGCCAGGTCCTCGGTTCCGCTCCGGCAACATGGATTCTCCTTCGACTCACGGGACGGTGCGATGTCGTTGCGACGGACCAGACGATGGTGGCCCTTCTTCCTCGGCTGTGTGGTCGCCGCGGGAGTGTGCGGCGTGCCCACGGCGGCGCAAGCCGAGCCGGGTGAACAGGTCCGGCCCGCCGGCCGGACGGTGGACTTCACCGAGGGCTGGCGCTTCGCCCTGGTCAACACCACCGGCGAGCAGGCTCCCCAGCCGGACCCGGGTAGTCCATTGTGGACTGATGTGCGGTTGCCGCACGACTGGAGCATCGGGCTCGACCCGGTGCGGGGCGCGCACACCACCGCGGGCACCGCGTTCCTGCCCGGCGGACTGGGCTGGTACCGCAAGACCTTCACCCTGCCACCGTCAGCGGCAGGCAAGAAGGTGGCGATCGAGTTCGACGGTGTCTACATGGACGCCGAGGTCTACCTCAACGGCAAGCTGATCGGCCGCCACCCCTACGGCTACACCGGCTTCGCCTTCGACCTCACCCCGCACGCCCACACCAACGGCACCCCGGACGTGCTCAGCGTCCGGGCCCGCAACCAGATCCCGAGCAGCCGCTGGTACTCCGGCAGCGGCATCTACCGCGACGTCCGGCTCCTCGTCACCGACCCCGTCCACGTCACTCGCCACGGCGTGACCGTGACCACCCCCGGCCTGGCGGACACCATCGGCTCCGGCTTCGCCACGATGCGGGTGGCGACCACCGCCGTGAGCGCGAACGCTCCGGTCCAGGCCGAGATCACCGCCACGGTCAAGGACGCGAACGGCAAGGTGGCGGGCCGGGGGAGCGCACGTGCCGACCTCGGCCCGCAGCCGCGCACCGCGAGCACCGATGTGCGGATCGAGCACCCGGTGCTGTGGTCGGCCGAGCGGCCACATCTGTACACAGTGGACACCGAGGTCTCGGTGGCCGGCAAGGTAGTCGACCGGGTAAGTATTCGCACGGGTGTCCGGTACTTCGCCTTCCACCCGGACAACGGCTTCTCGCTCAACGGCAAGGAGACCAAGCTCAAGGGCGTCAACCTGCACCACGACCTGGGCGCTCTGGGCTCCGCGACCAGCAAGGACGCGATCCGCCGGCAGTTGCAGATCATGAAGAGCATGGGCGTCAACGCCGTGCGCACCTCGCACAACCCGCCGGCGCCGGAGTTCACCAAGGCATGTGAGGAACTGGGCTTGCTGTTGCAGATCGAGGCCTTTGACACCTGGCGCACCCCGAAGACCCAGTTCGACTACGGCCGGTTCTTCGACGCGCACAGCAGCGCCGACATCCGGGAGATGGTGCACGCGGCCAAGAACTCCCCATCGGTGGTGATGTGGTCCATCGGCAACGAGATCCCCGATTCCACCGCCGCCATCGGCGTGCCGATCGCCAGGCGGCTCATCGCGGAGGTGCGGGCGGTGGATGCCACCCGGCCGATCGTGATGGGTTCGGACAAGTACCGCGGGCTGCCCGCGGCCGGGTCGCCGCAGGAGGAGATCCTGAAGCTGCTTGACGGGATGGGCCTGAACTACAACACGGCGGCCTCGGTCGACGCGCTGCACGCCCGCTATCCCACCAAGTTCTTCTTCGAGAGCGAGTCCTCCTCCTCCACCTCCACCCGCGGCCATTACCAGGATCCCGGCCAGCTCAACACCGGCGAGAACTTCACCCCCGGCAAGCGCAACACCTCCTCCTACGACAACAACCTGGAGACCTGGACCTACAGCGGTGAGTACGGGCTGAAAAAGGACCGGGACCGCAAGTGGTTCGCCGGACAGTTCCTGTGGACCGGCATCGACTACCTCGGTGAACCGACGCCCTATGACGTGTTCCCGGTGAAGGCCTCGTTCTTCGGCGCGGTGGACACCGCCGGGTTCGCCAAGGACTTCTACCACCTGTTCCGCAGCCAGTGGAGCACCGAACCGATGGTGCACCTGCTGCCGATGAACTGGACCGACCACAAACCCGGCGATCCAGTGTCGGTGTGGGCCTACAGCAACGCCGAGACCGTCGAACTGTTCCTCAACGGCACATCGTTGGGGGAGCGCGGGTTCGACACCAAGACCACCACCGGCGGCACCCTCTACCTGGAGACCACCGAGGCCACCGGAGATGACAAGACCGTCACCACCGGCCGGTTCCCCGGCAGTTACACCAGTCCCAACGGCAGCGCGGGCAAGCTGCACCTCAGCTGGTCGGTGCCGTTCCAGCCCGGACGCCTGGTCGCGGTGGCCAAGCGTGCCGGCACCGAGGTCGCCAGGGACGAGCTTCGCACCGCGGGCACACCACACGCGATCAAGCTGACCCCGGACCGCGCGAGCACCAAGGCCGACGGCACAGCACACACCTTCGTCACCGCCGAGGTCGTCGACAAGGCCGGGGTCCTGGTGCCAGGGGCGGACAACCTGATCTCCTTCCGGGTCAACGGCGGCAGCCTGGCCGGGCTGGACAACGGGCGTCAGGAGAGCGCGGAGAACTACCAGGCGAACTCACGGACCGCGTTCAACGGCAAGGCACTGGCCATCGTCCGGTCCGGCCGCGGCACACCGGGCGTGGCCGTCACCGCGAGCGCGCCGGGCCTGCGGACCGGGATCGCGATCGTCCCGGCCACCGGCGGCCGCCCAGGAGTCGCCGAACCCGAACCCTCAACCGCGCCACCGCAGGCTCCGGTCGTGGCGGCGGACGCGAGCTACTCGGGCGCGGTGGACACGGTGCCGGCCGCGATGCTCGACGGCGACCCGGCCACCGCCTGGTCGAACCACTACCGCAAGCGCGCCACCGCCCTGCTGCCCGAGGTGAGCCGGGCGCACCCGGTGGCCTGGGTGTCGGTGTCCGGACTGGACTCCGGGCCGGTCGGCTCGGTGGCGGCCTCGTTCACCACCGACGTCGCGCACGCCCTGCCCGCGAGCATCGCGGTGTCCTATTGGGACGGACGAGCGTTCGTCCCGGTGCGCGATGCGAAGATCAGCTGGGCGACCGGGTCCGGCCAGCCGACCAGGATCACGTTCGGCCCGGTGCGCACCAGCCGCATCCGGCTGGACCTCACCAGTCGCGCGCCGGGCACCGCGCACGGCTTCCTGCGGATCGCGGAACTCACCGCCGGACGCTGACCCACTGACGTGTCGAATCCATCGTCGAATTCGCCGTCGATTCGACAAAACCGTTGGGGCACAACAGCTGTCCCTGGACAATCCGGCTCGCGATCCGGCACCCTGTCCCCAGTTCCGCCGCCGAAGCGAAGGGTGGCACCACCATGCGCGGCACCGCAGCCACACTGGCCCTGCTGGTCACGGCGAGCCTGGCCAGTCCGGGGCTCGGCCGGGCGGCGGTCGGTGCGGGTGCAACCGCGGGCGCGGCTGGTCTCGGACACGCTGCCGGACTCCTCGGCGCCGCACTTCCTCTCCTACGAAGCGGAAAGCGCTTACCCAAGCTATTCAGACCACACCAGGAACCCAGCACCGGCCACTTCGACGAACGGACCCCGCCATGCACAGGTCAACGGTGATACGTGCACTGCTCATCACGACATCCTCGGCCCTGGTGGCCACCGCCGCGGGGTACCCGGCCACGGCCGCCGCACCCGCCGCCGCGCAGGCGGAGCGGCTGGACCGCGGCCTGATCAGCGTGCACACCGGTAAGGGCAACTTCCTCAGCTGGCGCCAGGTGGCGCAGGACCCGCCGGGCACGGCGTTCAACGTCTACCGCGACAGCGTGAAGGTGACCGCGAAACCCGTCTCTCTCACCAACTTCCAGGACACCGGGGCTCCGGCCGAGGCGGTCTACGAGGTGCGCCCGGTGCTCGATGGCGTGGAGGCGGCGCGCACCGGCCCCGCCACGCCGCCGCTACGGATGGCCGCGCACACCGAAGGCGAACTCGGGGTCACCGCCAGCACACGGGACGTGCCGCTGCAGATCCCGCCCGGCGGCTCCACCTCCTCGGGCGCGTACACCTACGAGGCCAACGACGCCAGCGTCGGCGACCTCGACGGCGACGGACAGTACGAGATCGTGCTGAAGTGGAACCCCACCAACGCCAAGGACAACGCGCACGCAGGCCACACCGGCAACACGATCCTGGACGCCTACAAGCTGGACGGCACCCGGCTGTGGCGGATCGACCTGGGGCGCAACATCCGCTCCGGCGCGCACTACACCCAGTTCCAGGTCTTCGACTACGACGGCGACGGGCGTGCTGAGGTGGTCATGAAGACCGCTGACGGCTCGCGTTCGGGTACCGGTCAGGTGATCGGCAACGCCGGCGCCGACCACCGCAACTCCACCGGCTACGTACTGGCCGGACCCGAGTTCCTGACCGTCTTCCGCGGCGCCGACGGCGCGATCCTGGACACCGAGAACTACGTCCCACCGCGCGGCAACCTCGCCGACTGGGGCGACAACTACGGCAACCGGGCCGACCGGTTCCTGGCCGGAACGGCCTTTGTGGACGGTGCCAGGCCGAGCATCATCATGGCGCGCGGCTACTACACCCGCGCGGTGGTCTCCGCCTGGGACTTCCGCAACGGCCAGCTCACCCGGCGCTGGACCTACGACTCCGGCCGCGGCGGCGGCGGCGCCTACGGGCAGGGCAACCACAACCTCTCGGTGTCCGATGTGGACGGCGACGGCCGCGACGAGATCATCTACGGCTCGGCCACCATCGACGACAACGGCGCCCTGATGTACCGCACCGGCTTCGGCCACGGCGACGCCCTGCACGTCAGCGACCTGGTGCCGGGCAGGCCGGGCCAGGAAGTGTTCACCGTGCACGAGTCGGGCAACCAGCCCGCGATGGACGTGCACGACGCCCGCACCGGCCAGGTCATCTACCGCGCCCCCGCGTGCGACTGCGACAACGGACGAGGCGTGGCCGCGGATGTGTGGGCCGGCAGCCCTGGCGCGGAGATCTGGTCCGCCGCGGTGGGCGGACTGCGCAGCGCCGCCAACGGCAACCAGGTCGCCGCGCGCAAGCCGGGCTCGCAGAACTTCGTGATCTGGTGGGACGGCGACGGCCAGCGCGAACTGCTCGACGGCACCCAGATCAGCAAGTACGGCACCGGCGGCGACACCCGCCTGCTGACCGGCTCAGGGGTGTCCTCCAACAACGGCACCAAGTCCACCCCGGTGCTGCAGGCCGACATCCTCGGCGACTGGCGGGAGGAGGTCATCTGGCGCACCAGCGACAACCGCGCACTGCGCATCCACGCCACCACCGCGGCCACCGGCATCAGCCGTCCGTCCCTGATGCAGGACCGGCAGTACCGCCTGGCCGTCGCCTGGCAGAACACCGCCTACAACCAGCCACCGCACGCCAGCTTCAGCACCCCGTGACCCCCGCCAGCAGCACGACCTGAGAGCGGCCGGATGTGGTGGGCGGCCAGCTATAGTCGCGATTGGTAACCAGCTACCTCATCGTGACCAAAGGATGGCCGCCACCCATGCCAGAGCACCCGGCCTTCGACGTGCTGACCAAGACCTGTCCTTCGCGGACCTCGCTGGCCCGGATCGCCAACAAGTGGACGGCCATGGTGGTGATCGCGCTGGGCACCCGGCGGATGCGCTTCGGCGACCTGCGCAGCACGGTCGAGGGCATCAGCGGGAAGGTGCTCACCGAAACCCTGCGCGACCTGGAACGTGACGGGCTGGTCAGCAGGCACGCCTACGCCGAGATCCCGCCGAGGGTCGAGTACGAGCTGACCACGCTGGGTGAGACGCTGCACGAGCCGCTGCACGCGCTGGGGCGCTGGGCCGAGCAGTACGCCGCCGAGGTGCTCACCGCCCGCGAGGCTTACGACCTCCAGTCCTGAGTGGACACTTCTGTGGTGACGCCGGTCACATATGGGTGTTAGTTACGTTGAGGTTACTGGTTACGAATAGTCACTATTGGCCGGTACCTGGAACTCACCCCAAGGAGATCTCCGATGGCTGACTCGACTGGCCCGCTGGCTGTTGCCACCAAGTACTTCGACGCGTTGTCCGCCAAGGACTTCGGCACCGTCGCGGGCATGTTCGCCGAGGACATCGTCTGGCACCAGCCGGGCGGCAACCAGTTCTCCGGCGTCCACCACGGCAGCGCCGCGGTCGGCGAGATGATCGGCGCCATGATGGCCGTCAGCGAAGGCACCTTCGCGCTCTCGCTGACCGCGGCCCCCATGGTCAACGGGTCGGTGGTCGCCGCGCCCGTGCACTTCACCGGTCAGCGCGCGGGCGCGACCATGTCCCAGCACGGGCTCGACCTGCTGCGGATCGAAGGCGACCGGATCGCCGAGGCGTGGCTGTTCTCGCCCGACCCGGCGGGCGAGGACGCCTTCTGGGGCGCGGGCTGAGTCGCAGGCCCTCCCGCACCCAGCCGCGAACACCCGGCTGGGTGCGGCCGCGGTCAGGTGATCAGCAGGTGGAGTTGGTCTGGGTGAGCAGACCCAGCCGCCAGGGCAGCAGGTTGTAGGGGTCGTTCGCGGCCGGGTCCTTGCCCTGGTAGAGGTAGCGCAGGCCGCACTCGCTGATGGTCATGGTCTGGTCGACGCCGTTGCGGATCAGCTCGCCGTGGCTGATGTCCTTGGTCCACGGTGTGCCGCTGAAGGTGGTGTTGCCCGCGCGGGCGAACGGGTTGGCCTCGGTGTCAGCAAGGGCTTTCCACGGGCCGGTGATGGCCGGTCCGGTCCAGGACCGGAAGTAGCGCCTGCCGTCCGAGCCGATCGCCTCCACGATCAGCAGGTACTCGCCGCGGCCGGAGATCTTGTACACATTGGCGGCCTCGAACAGCTTGAACTTGTCCGGGTCCCGCATCGCGATCACGGTGTTGCCCATGCCGTTGGGGAAGCTGGCCATACTGGTCTCCGAGCGGTAGAGCTGCCCGTTGTCGTCACTGGAGAACAGGTGGCACCTGGCGTTGTCGCAGACCACCCAGAAGTCCACCCAGTGCCCGTTGCCGATGTTGTCCTTGACGATCTGCGGCATCCCGTTGGCGTAGAAGTTCTTCGGCGCGCTCCAGGACTTGGGGTCGCTGATGTCCCTCGTGGTGGCGTAGGCGGCGTTCTGCCCGGTCTGGAAGACCAGGTACCACAACCGTTGCGGGGCGAAGTAGAACACGTGCGGCGCGGTCTTGTACCCGGGGCCGATCGCGGTCTGGTCCAGGTAGTGGTGGCGCGCGGAACCGGCCTGCGAGAAGTCGGTGAAGTTCAGGTACACCATGCTGTAGGCGCCATTGTTGTCGGTGCTGCTGGCGAAGACGTGATAGCGGCCGTTGTGGTGGACCACGGACGGGTCCTTGACCGCGCGGATGTTGTGCGTGGCATCGGATTTCGGCCCGATGAGGGCGTTGCTGGACCGCCACTGGAAGCTCGTCGGCAGCGCGGCCGCGGCGTCGGCGGCGACCGCGGCGAACGAGGCGGCCACCAGACTCAGGCAGGCGAGCAGGGATCTGGTGCGCATGGTCGTGTCTCCATCACGGGTGTCAGCCGGTGATCCGGTAGGTGACCAGCGCGCGGCCGGGCACGGTGGCGGTGAACGCGCCGCCGATGACCCGGATCGCGGACTGGGCCTTGGTGCTGTTGGCGTTGTCGGTCAGGTACGGGGTGGCGGTTCCGGTGGTGATACCGGTGCGCGGCAAGGAGAAGCTCATCGGGGCCGGACTGGCGGCGGTGTTGAGCGCGATCACGGCCAGGGAGCCGTCGCTGTTGCGGTACGCGGACAGCCGCAGCGCGCCGTCGGCGGCGCCGGCGCCGATCCTGGTGGCCTCCGGCCGGATGAACCGGCTGTAGTTCGCCAGTGCCCACAGTCGTTTGGACACCCGGTAGTTCTCGCCGTCGAGCTGGATGAGGCCGCGGGTGGCGCCGGTGGACGCGCCGTACCAGTACACGTAGCCGTTGACGTTGCCGGTGGTGAGTGCGGTGTGCACGGCCTCGGCGATGGCGAAGCCGTCGTAGCCGCTGCCGTCGTCCCAGCTCTCCTTCCAGGTCTCGCCCTTGGGGTTCCACTCCGACATCCAGGTGCGGCGGGAGGTCGGCAGCGGGCCGGTGATCTGGCTGGCGTAGGTGTGTCCGGTGTGCAGGGACACGGCAGCCCGCGCGGCCGGGTCGGCCTCGATCGCGCTGGTGTAGGCGCGTTGCTGGTTCCAGCCGAAGGAGTCGCAGCAGGTGACCTTCAGTCCGGCGCCCGCCGCGATCGGCCCGAGCACCTTGGCGAACTCGGCGGCCTGGGCCGGGGTGAACCGCATGGAGGAGTAGCCGGTGGTGTAGTCGGGTTCGTTGGTGAACCCGAGATCGTTGATCCGGATGCCCTCCTGAGCGTAGAACTTGGCGTACTGCACCAGGTAGCCGGCGTACGCGCGACGCCAGTCACCGCCGGCGCAGGAGGCCCCGGACAGGCCGCACAGCGTGCCGCCGTCGGCCTCGTCGCCGTTGGTCTTCATGTAGCCGGGCGCGCTCCAGGCGTTGGCGTAGAAGCGGTTCACCCCGTAGGCCTTGGCCTGCTTGGCCAGCCACACCTGTTCGGTGTCCTTGCCGTCCCAGACATACCGCGGGGTCGCCGCCGGCCCGCCGGGGTTCCTGGGCTGGATCGAGGTCCCGGGCGTCGACCCGATGTGCAGTCGCAGGATGGACATCCCCGCGCCCGTGCTGCCGGAGAACAGCAGGTCCAGCACCTCCTGCTGCCGCTGTGCGGGCAGCCCGGCCGAACCGTGCATGATCGCGGCCCGGCCGAAGGCCTCGGAGAAGCCGAAACCGTCGATCGGCTGGTGGGTCCGGCCGCCGTCGATGGTGGCCGCGGTGGCCGCCCGCGCCGCGGCCGGGCCGGGCAGCAGGCAGCCCAGGCCGAGCAGGGTCGTCGCGGTCAGCACGGCCAGTCGTCCCGGAACGCGACGGCGGGTGCGGGTGTGGGACATGGCGGAACCTTCCACGGAGGTGAGCAACAAGGACGTTACGTCGCGCGGCTTGCCGTGTCAGTAGGCCGGGTAGTGGATGTGTGGCGGAAATTCTTTGCTGGCAAGGGAATTCGACTCGATTCGAATCGAATCAGGTAAGTCCATTGTGGACAGTTGGGTCAGCCTCGCCCCAGCCCGGGAGAATCGCGGCGCTTCACCAGCGGGCAGGTGGCGTGGGTGATCACGAGCGCGGGGCGGTGGTGCTGCCGCGATCGGTGAGCCGGGGCGGGAGCAGTCGCACCTCCGGCGGCTGCTCCTGTCCGAGCCGGGACATCACCATCTCGACCGCGATCGTGCCCAGCTCCGCCACCGGAACGGCGACCGAGGTGAGCGGAACGGACTGGTTCTCCGCGACCTCGTCCGGGCACAGTGTGATCACCGACAGGTCCGCGGGCACCCGCAGCGACCGCCGCCGCAGCTCCAGCAGCAGTGGACCCAGCACCGCCTCGTTGTGCACCACCAGGCCGGTGACGCCGCGGCCGGGAGCCAGCACCTCGTCCAGGCACCGCACCACCGCGTCGTAGGCGGGAGAGCAGGGACGCACCGCGGCGGTGAGGCCGCGGCTGCCCGCCTCGCCCTCGAATCCGGCCCGCAGGCGCGCGGCGTAGCTGGTGCCCCGCTCGTACACCGCGGGGGGTGAGCCGATCAGCGCGATCGAGCGGTGGCCGCGCTCGCCGAGGTGGGCGGCCAGCTGCCTGCCCGCGGCGGCGAAGTCGAGGTCGGCGCAGCTGAGCCCGTCGTGGTCATCGGGC
This sequence comes from Crossiella sp. CA198, assembly GCF_052078295.1. NCBI lineage: Bacteria > Bacillati > Actinomycetota > Actinomycetes > Pseudonocardiales > Pseudonocardiaceae > Crossiella > Crossiella sp. CA198. The sequence continues at coordinate 63,032 of NZ_JBQJIM010000032.1, read as the reverse complement.
ATGCCGAGCAGCACGACCGGTGCGTCCACCGCGCGCAGCTCGGGCACCCGCGGATCCACGCTCTCCACGTCCATCACGATGATCGCGTCCGCCATGGCCCGCGCGGTGACCCGGTGCGCCTCACCGGGACCGGCCTCGTTGGTCAGCAGCAGCACGTCGTAGTCATGGGCGCGCGCGGCCGAGGCGATCGAGGAGACGAACTGCATGATCACCGGCAGGTTCAGCCCGGCCCGCAACGGCACGACCAGGCCGAGCACCTGGGACCGGTTCGAGGCGAGCGCGCGAGCCCCGGCGTTGGGGTGGTAACCGAGCGCGGCGATGCTCCGCTGCACGCGACGCCTGGTCGCCTCGGAGATGGCCCGCTTCCCGCTGAGCACGTAGGAGACGGTGCTGGTGGAGACCCCGGCGTGGCGGGCGACCTCTTTGATGGTGATCATGCCCGCCCTTCGCGCCACGCCGGTTGCCTGCCAGGCATCGTAGTGCCAGGGCCGCGATGTCAGCCGAAGACGCGGCGTTCGTGCCCGAACCGCTCCGCGCGCACAACGAGGCCTGACTCCCTTTCTTCCGTCGAATCGACCGGTTCGACTGTCGAATGCACGTCGAATGAACTTTTCGTTGCCTTCGGCACAGTTGATCTCTAAAGTCCGGTGAACCGCTTCGATTTAGTGGCGGATCGCATTCCGTTCAATGCTGTGCGGAAAGGACGAGTTGATGAACAAGCTAATTCGTGCGCTCGTGGTGGCGGTGGCCGCGTTGCTGGCCGTCTCCCTGGGCGCGCCTGCCGCGTCCGCGGCGTCCTGGTCGTCCTCTGACAAGTGGGGCACCTGGTCCAACGGTGGCTACACCGTCCGCAACAACGTCTGGGGCGGTGGCGCCGGCGCGCAGTCGATCTGGGCGAATTCGTACAGCAACTGGGGCGTGTGGGCGGACCACCCGAATACCGGCGGGGTGAAGTCGTACCCGCACGCGGGGAAGGCGATCAACAAGAGGATCAGCTCGATCGGTTCCCTGCGCAGCAGTTTCAACGTGAATGTGCCGGGCTCGGGCGCCTACGCGACCGCGTATGACATCTGGGCTGACAACAACGCCTACGAGATCATGTTGTGGATGAACAAGACCGGCCCGGTCGGCCCCATCGGCTCATTCCAGGTCAGGGCGAGCGTTGGCGGCCACACCTGGGACGTCTACCGCGGCTCCAACGGCAGCAACGCCGTGTTCTCCTTCCTGCGCACCGCCAACACCTCGGCGGGCACGGTCGACATCAAGGCGGTGCTGGACTGGATCCGCGGCCGCGGCTGGTACGGCGACGTCACCGTCGGCGATGTCCAGTTCGGCTACGAGATCACCTCCGCCGCCGGCGGCAAGAACTTCACCACCAACAGCTACTCGGTCTCGGGTGGCTGACCGGCGGGCAGGCGGGTGGCGCGGGTCAGCCGCCTGCCCCCAGCCGAACGGCTGGCACGGCGGCGAGTCGCGGCCGGGCGCTTCAGAGCTTCGCGCCGACGATCGGCGCCAGCCGGTCGGCGATCTTGCGGTGGCCCTGGTCGTTGGGGTGCACGTTGTCCACGGTGTCGGTGGCCTCGTCGATCCAGCCTTCGGTGCCGACGAAGTGGACGTCGCGGTCGCCACCGTCGTTGCGCGTGCGCACCGCCGACTGCGCCTCCGGCAGGTACCGCTTGCGGAAGGAGCCCATCGCGAAGATCGCCGCGGTCGGGTATTTCTCCCGTGCCAGCCGCAGCAGCGTGACGTAGGAGGAGCGGAACTCCTCCTTGCTCACGTTGTGCCCGGCGTCGTTGGTGCCGAGGTTGATCACCACGGCGTTCGCCCGGTAGCGGTTGAAGTCCCACGCGGGCGCGCTGGCCGCCAGGCCGGTGCGCAGGAATCCCTCCCGCATGCTCAGGCAGCCGTCGGCCGCCGGGTGCAGGCAGGCCCCGCCCACGGCGATCTGGGTGTGACCGGCCTTCAGCTTCTCGCCGGTCAGCCAGCCGTAGGCGGTGAGCGCCTGCTTCGAGGACCGCTGCCCGACGGTGATCGAGTCGCCGACGAACTCGATGATCTTCGACGGCACGCCCGGCGCGAACGTCGTCGCGCCCGCGTCCAGGGTGATGCCCTGGAACACCGCGTCACCCCGGTAGGACCCGGCGATCGGCCGGTAGGACACGCGCACGGTGTGCCTGCCCGGTGGGAGCTTGTTCGGCGTGAGGTCCACCGTGCCACCGCGGTTCAGATAGGACACATTGGGTCCGCCGTCGATGCTGACGAAGAAGTCGATCGCCCTGCGCTGCTTGAGTTTCAGCGTGGTGCCGGTGAAGCCGACGACCAGGTACCCACCTGCCCACTCGGAGGTGTAAGCGCTGGCGGAGCTGGTGTTCCACCGGCCGAAGTACTTGACGTTCGGGTCGGTGGGCGAACCCGTGGTCGCGGCCCGCGCCGCCGGGGCCGGGAGCACCACACTGGCGAGCAGTGCCGCCGCGACGAGCAATTTCATGCCGTTCCTCCTCCGGTTCGGGCTGAGCTACCGAGGTGTGACGATGAACCGTTTCAACGTACGGCGCAATAGGCAAAAGTGTTGCCAGATAAGGTGGAAGGCGCTTTCCCGGATTGGCGGTTGACGTGCTCGGAGCAGCGCGCCTGCACGCCAACGGGATCGCCGTCGGCCTGGCCACCCCGACCGCCTCCCCGCCGCGGCGCTCGCGCGGCGCTACGGCGACCACCCGGCGGTGGCGTTGTGGCACGTGCACAACGAGTACGCCACGCCGTGCTGGCCCAGCACTTCAGCGGCGTGCCCGACGAGCGCCCGCATGCCCGGGCACCGTCCACTTTCGACTGGTTCGACTACCGGGAACGCGCGTGACCACCTCTGCACATCCGACGATGATTGTGAGGGTTCCATGGTGCGATTACCGATAAACCGCTCGATCCGCCACCGGATCGGCGCACTACTGGCCGGGTTCACCACCCTGGCCGCGAGCCTCACCCTGGCGACCGGCAACGAAGCCGCCGCGGCGCCGCGCACGACGACCAGTGCGATGGCGCACGTCGCGGCCATGCAACCCGGCTGGAACCTCGGCAACACCCTGGATTCCACCGGTGCGGACGAGACCTCCTGGGGCAACCCGCGCATCACCCAGGCCTTGCTGCGCAACGTGAAGTCGCAGGGCTTCAAGAGCATCCGGATCCCGATCACCTGGACCCAGCACACCGGGCCCGCGCCGGAGCACACCATCAAGCCTGCCTATCTCAACCGTGTGCGGGAGGTCGTCGGCTGGGCACTGGCCGAGGGCTTCTACGTCATGATCAACCTGCACCACGACTCCTGGCAGTGGATCCTGAACATGCCCGGCGACCGCACCGGTGTGCTCAACCGCTACCACACACTGTGGACCCAGCTGGCCACCACGTTCCGGGACTTCCCCTCGGCCAAGCTGACCATGGAGAGCGTCAACGAGCCGCAGTTCACCGGCAGCTCGGGAATCGCCCAGGAAGCACAGCTGCTGCACGAGCTGAACGCCTCCTTCCGCGACATCGTGCGCCGCTCCGGTGGCAACAACACCACTCGCCTGCTCGTACTGCCGACCCTGCACACCTCCTCCGAGCAGGCGCGGCTGGACGAGCTGGCCAACTCGATCCGCGGGTTCAACGACCCCAACCTGATCGCGACCGTGCACTACTACGGCTACTGGCCGTTCAGCGTGAACGTCGCCGGCGGCACGCACTTCGACGCCACCGCCCAGAAGGACCTCACCGACGCCTTCGACCGCGTGCACAACACCTTCATCGCACGCGGCATCCCAGTGATCATCGGCGAGTACGGCCTGCTCGGTTTCGACCGGCACACCGGCACCATCCAGCAGGGCGAGAAGCTGAAGTTCTTCGAGCACCTCGGCCACTACGCGCGCGCCAAGAAGATCACCACCATGCTGTGGGACAACGGCCAGCACCTGGGCCGCAATTCATTCCAGTGGAGTGACCCGGAACTGTGGGGCCAGCTCAGGTCGAGCTGGACCACCCGCTCCGGCACCGCCGCCGCGGACTTCGTGTTCAGCGCCCGGTCCAGCGCCATCACCGCCAAGACGATCAGCCTGAACCCCAACGGAACCACCTTCACCGGACTGCGCCACGGCAGCACCGAACTGGCGCCCGGCCGGGACTACACCGTCCAGGGCAACCAGCTCACCCTGACCGCGCCCGCGCTGACCAGGCTGAGCGGAGCACGGCAGTACGGCACGAACGCCGTGCTGCACGCCCGCTTCTCCCAGGGCGTGCCCTGGCGGATCAACCTCATCACCCACGATCAGCCGGTGCTGGCCAGCGCCAACGGGACGACGAGTTCCTTCGCCATCCCCACCACCTTCCGCGGTGACCTGCTCGCCACCATGGAGGCCAGGTACGCCGACGGCGCCAACGCGGGCCCGCACGACTGGACCTCCTTCAAGGAGTTCGACCGCGCGTTCACACCCAACTACCCCGGCGGTGTCACCACCCTGTCCGCGGACTTCTTCGCCGCGGTCAAGGACAACGCGCGGGTGACCCTCACCTTCCACTACTGGAGCGGCGCCAAGGTGACCTACCACGTCACCAAGTCCGGCGGCACGGTCACCGGCGCCACGGCCTGACCCGTTCCGCACCACAACGGCACGCGGTGAGCCGGCCCGCCGGCTCCCGCGTGCCCGTCGGCAGGAAACTGCGGTCAGCCGGAGTCAGCGCGGCTGAGCTGGTGTCGCCGACGCGGGGTGCCGGGACTCCGTCCTCGGCCGCCGCCAGATGAGTACGGCAACGGCCCCGGCGAGGGCTGCCGCCGTGATGGCGAAGGGGACGGGGATGAGGGGGTCGACGAGGGTGAGCAGCCCGGCCAGGGGTAGCGCGGTGTTGACGACGTGGTCGGCGTGCGGCCTGATCGCGAGGGCCCAGATGCCGAGGACGAAGACGGCCAGCGGGATCGTGTAGGCGAATGACGCGAAGGGCAGCGTGCTGTGCCCGGTGAGGACGTCGATCTCGACCTCGATGCCCGCGGAGAACGCGCCGGCGGCGGCGAAGACGAAGAAGTGCCCGTACACGTAGGCCAGGGAGTTCGCGAGGTCCTTGATGGCGTGGTGGTGCGGCGGCCAGAAGTAGATCCACCACATGGCCGCCGTGGCGATGAGCGTGAGCGCGCCGAGACCGATGAGCGGACCGAGCGACGTGGCCTCGTGCACGGCCGCAATGATCGCGTTGGCGGAGGCGAGCAGGCTCTCACCGAGGACGATGAGGGTGAACAGGCCGTAGCGCTCGGTGATGTGGTGTGGGTGCCAGGGCGTGGTCCCCGTGCGCTCCGCGATGATCGGCACGACGAGTTCCGCGGCGATGAGCGCGATCAGCGCGACCGCGAGCATCCCGGCGGGAAGCAGCAGTGCGGCCAGCCACAGGGCCTGCACCAGTGAGATCCCTGCCGCGTAGCTGAGCGTGGTCCGGCGGGTGGGGCCTGATGACCGGGACGCGCGCAGCCACTGGGCGAGCAGTGCCACCCGCATGAGCACGTAGGCGGTGATGAGCACCGAGTAGTCGTGTTCGGCGAAGGCGGGGCCGATGCCTGCGGCGAAGACGAGCACGCCGCCCATCTGCAGGATCGTCAGCAGCCGGTACAGCCAGTCGTCGGTGTCGAAGGAGGTGGCGAACCAGGTGAAGTTCATCCAGGCCCACCAGATCCCGAAGAACACGAAGCCGTAGTGGAGAATCCCGTCGAGCACGTGGCCCGTGGTGCAGTCCCGCGGCGGCGGTGCCCACGGCGACGACGAAGACGAGGTCGAAGAACAGCTCCAGCGTGGACGCGGTGCGCCCGGCTTCGTCCGGGTCCCTCGGCACCATCGGGACGAGCCGGAACCGGGAGCCGGGTGTCATGACGTGCGCCGCCGCGCCCTCACGGACGAACGCGGATGATCGTCTTGCCCTTGACCCGCTCGGCCGGGTTGAAGGCGGCGACGGCGTCGTCGAGAGTCGCGACGTTGCCGATGAGCGTCCGCAGTCGCCCTTCCCGCACCCGCGCGGCGATCTCGCCCAGTTGCGCGCGGTCGGCCTCGACCACGAAACCGATCGCCAGGCCTTCGGCGGGCCGGGCCTGCGGCGGGCCTGCGATGGTCACCAGCGTTCCGCCGGCCCGAACCAGGCCCGCGGACCGCTGCTGGATCTCTCCGCCGAAGATGTCGAACACCAGATCGACCGCGCCGACCGCTGCCAGCGAGTCGTCCTGGAGGTCGAGGAACTCGTGGGCGCCGATGCCGAGCGCGGCTTCCCGGTCGGCAGCTCGTCCGGTGCCGATGACGTACGCGCCCGCTTCCCTGGCGAGTTGGGTCACCACGGAACCGACTCCGCCTGCGGCGCCGTGCACCAGGACGCTGTGCCCCGTCTGGAGGCGGCCGTGCACGAACAACCCTTGCCACGCGGTCAGGCCCGAGATCGGCAGACTGGCGCCCGTGGTGAAGTCGAGGTCGCCCGGCAGCGGCGCGAGGTTGCGCGCCTCGACGGCCACGTACTCCGCCAGGGTGCCGTCGCGGGTCCAGTCAGCGAGGCCGAACACCCGCTGGCCCACCGACAACCCTGTCGTGCCGTAGCCGAGAGCGCGGACCACCCCGGCCAGCTCGTGCCCGGGAATCGACGGCGTCCGGTCGCGGCCGAGGCGGTCGGTCCAGGTCTCGGCCCACTCCAGTTCCCCCGGGGTGAACCCGGAGGCGTGCACCTCGACCAGCACGTCGTTCGTCGCCGGCTCGGGCTGGGGTCGTTCCGCCAGCGTCATCCCGGCCGTTCCCTCGGCCTGATCCGCCACCACGATCGCCTTCATCCGCCTGTCTCCCCGCATCCCAGTCCTCGCGGCCGAACAACGTCCCCGGACGCGGTGGTCCGGCCGGTTGACGCTAACTCGATCTCGGCGCCGGACCTGGGTCCACCTGGCCGCTGGGAACGGGAACCAATCGGGCGGTCACCGCAGTGCGCGCACCAGTGCCGCCAGCGCGCCCGACCAGGCGCTGGCGGAGGGTGCGGCGAATCCGATGGCCACGCCGTCACGGTCCGATGTGGACCCGGGATGCCGGAAGAAGTCGAGGGGCTCGACGGTCAGCTGTTCGCGGGCGGCACGGCGCACGACTTCGGCGCCGGTACAGCCGGGTTGTTCGACCACGAGGTGCAGTCCGGCGGACATCCCGGTCACCCGCGCGGCCGGCGCGTGCCGGTCGATCATCTCGACCAGCTGCGCACGCCGGCGGCGGTACTGCGAGCGCATCGCCCGGATGTGCCGGTCGTACGCCCCCGACTCGATGAAGTCGGTCATCGCCAACTGGTTGAGGAACCCCACGGTCTCCTCCGCCCACCCTTTCTCCGCGACGATCGAGCCGACCAGGTGGTCCGGCACCACGAGCCAGCCCAGGCGCAGCCCCGGCGCGAGGGACTTGCTCGCGGTGCCCAGATAGATCACCCGGTCGTGGTCCAGTCCCTGCAGCGCACCCACCGGAGACCGGTCGTAGCGGAACTCCCCGTCGTAGTCGTCTTCGATGATCAGCGTGCCCCGCCGGCGAGCCCAGTCCACGACCGCCGCCCGCCGATCGGAATGCAGCGCCACCCCCAGGGGGAACTGGTGTGACGGCGTGAGCAGCACCGCCCCCGGAGTCGGCGCACCGTCCAGTGTGGACAGATCGGCGCCGTCCGCGTCCACCGGCATCGGGACGGCGTCGAGCCCGGCCTTCAGCAACGCCTCGCGCTGGGTCTGCAGGCCGAACTCCTCGACCGCGACCGTCGTGACACCCAGCTTCCGCAGCACTCCGGCCACCAGCCGCAGACCTTCCGCGGCCCCGCTGCACACCACGACGTTGCCTGCCCGCGCGCGCAATCCCCTGGCCCTGGCCAAGTACCGGGCGAGAGCAGCACGCAGTTCGCCGCGGCCGTGCGGATCGGTGTACCCGAAGGCTTCGCAGGGCGCCGCGCTCACCGCCCGCTTCACCGCCCGAATCCACTCCTCGCGCGGAAACGAGGACAGATCCGGCCGCCCAGGCCGCAGGTCCTGCGCCAGCCGCGGCCGGGCCGCGGGCGGCCGCGGCGGTTCCCGTTCGGCCACCAGCTCGGCCGAGCGCTGCGCCACTTTCGTGCCGGAACCGTGCTGCCCCAGCAGCCATCCCTCGTTGATCAGCTCCGAGTAGACCCGGACCACGGTGTTGCGGCCGAGCCCCAGATCGTGCGCCAGCACCCGGCTTGAGGGCAGCAGGGTCCCCGGCGCCAGCCTGCCCGTGCGGATCGCCTCCCGGAAGGCGTCCATGAGTCCCGCTCGGACCTTGCGCCCGAGCGGGCCCACGTGCAGGTCCAGGCCGGAGGTCCGGGCACCGCGATCGGCTTGTTCGGTCATGCCGGACAACGATACGACCAGACCGGCGCGGCCACGGCTCGCGCGGCCGTGCTGCCGGGTGCCGGATTCACGAGTGCGGATCGTCGGCTTGCAGCGGGTCTCCGGTGGTGGAGACATAGACGACCAGCAGCTTGGCCCGTTCGGTCGTGCTGGCGTTCGCGGCGACGACGTGGTGGGTACCTGGCCGCTCGAACCAGTTCTCGCCTTGGTGGAAGGTGGTCGCGGGCCCGTCATCGACCCGGCTGCGCACCGCACCATGCAGGACGTAGGCGTAGACGAAAGCCCGGCCGTGCCGATGCGGCATCGCGGCCGCACCTGGCGGGAAGTCCACCACCTGCGAGGTGAACGTCTTGCCCTCGGCGTTGGGCAGAGCCTGCTGCAGCAGGACACTCACCTGGGGTGGCGGCGCCGCGGCCGCGCTCGTCGCCGAGGCCGCCACGGGCACGCTCTCGTTGGCAGAGCCACATGCTGCAACGCCGGTCAACACGGCAACGGCCAGCAGCCGACCGACGATCTGTGGTGGAACCATGAGTGCTCCCAGGTGTTATCGCGCGGCGGTCAGGTCATCAGGCCCACCGCGCGCGAGCCCGGTGCGGCCGCGGCCTGACCCGCTTGTGCGCTTCCTGCCGAAGAGTTGGTCAACGCTGAGGGCGAAGGTGTCCACGGGGGCGAGGGCCAGCAACAGGGCGGCGGCCGCGGCGGCGAACACGGAGTTGCTCAGCGGCGCTTCCCAGTCCAGGAAAAGCCCCATCGACAGCGCGAACCCGAGCAGCAGCGCCATGGCGGCCCATGCGGACCAGCGCACGAGGACACCGGCCAGCAACGTCAAGCCCAGCACCGATTCCGCGGCGGTCGCGCCCCACGCGGCGGCGCTCTGCAGCCCGTCAGGCACGTACGGCGAGAGAACGTGCGTGTAGGCGGTGTACGCGGAGAAATCGCCCCACCCGACCGACCCGGTGTTCGGCGGTCCCCACCAGCCGAACCGATCAGCAACGGCCGAGAGGAACCCGGCGGCCAGTGCGAGGCGCGCGAACACCGTCGCGACCGACCATGCGCGCTCCTGCCGAGCGGCGGCCAGTACTACCATCAGATCTCCCTTGTGGACGCTTGGTGACTCCAAAAGTAGCCCGGTTTCGGCTCGGAATCTGGGTCCACTTGGCACCTGGGAACGGGAACCAATCGGGGAGTGGCGTGGCCTCCGACTTGGGGCGTTGTGGCTGGTGTCAGCTCGAACGACCGTTCCGCTCCGGACCTGATCCCTGCCGGTGCAACAGTGCCTGGCCCCGGACTTCCAGGCCCACCCGCTCGCCCGGAGCCACCACGACCCCGGCTGGTACGCGGGCGATCACCTCGGTGCCATCGGCCAGCAGCAGCCGTACCCGGGAATCGTGGCCGTGGTAGGCCAGTTCGGTCACCACGGCCGCGGCCCCACGCCGCAACGCGATCTGTTCCGGCCGCACCAGCACGGTGAACGCGCCCTGCGGATGACCGGGCGCCGCCACCGCGCCCAGGGCGGTGAGCGCTCCGGCCGGGCTGCCGACCGCGGGCAAGGCGACGGCCTCACCGACAAACCGTGCCACCCACTCGTCGGTGGGCCGCCGGTAGATCTCGGTGGGGGAGCCGGATTGCACGAGCGTGCCCGCCCGCATCACCGCCACCTGATCCGCGGTGGACAGGGCCTCGTCCTGATCATGGGTGACCAGCACCGCGGTGGCGCCGTCGGCCCGCAGCGCGCGCCGGACGTCCTGCCGCAGCTCCGTACGCAGCGCGGCGTCCAGCGCGCTGAAGGGTTCGTCCAGCAGGACCAGCGCCGGCCTTGGCGCGAGGGCTCTGGCGACCGCGACCCGTTGCTGCTGGCCGCCGGAGAGTTCGTGCGGCCAGCGATCGCCGTGACCGGCCAGGCCGACCAGGTCGAGGAGTTCGGCGATCCGGGGGCCCCGTCGCTGGATCCGGTTCAGGCCGTAGCCGATGTTGGCGGCCACGGTCAGGTGCGGGAACAGGGCGCCTTCCTGGGGGACGATGGCGATCCGGCGGCGGTGCGCGGGCAGGTCGGTGATCGGGCGGTCGTCGAGGCTGATCACACCCGCGTCGAGCTGGTCCAGTCCGGCGACGCAGCGCAACAGGGTGGTCTTGCCGCAGCCGGAGGGGCCCAGGATCGCGGTGAAGGAGCCCGAGGGCACGGTCAGGTTCGCCTCGCGCAGTGCGTGCACCGGGCCGTAGGAACGGATCGCGCCGGTGATCCGGAGTTCGCTCATGGGCTCGCTTCCTTGGACAGCAACCCGCTGCGGGCCGCCAGCGCCCAGGCGGGACCGGCGGAGAGCAGCACCAGCAGGGCGGCGTAGGGAGTGGCGGCGGCGTAGGCGGCGACCGTGGTGTGCGTCCACAGCTCGGTGGCCAGGGTGTCGGTTCCGGTGGGGCGCAACAGCAACGTCGCGGGTAGTTCCTTCATCGCGCTGAGGAACACCAGTGCCGCGCCCGCGCCGATGCCGGGCAGGATCAGCGGCAGGGTGACGGTCAGCGCGACCCGCGCGGGCGGGCGGCCCAGCGTCCGGGCGACCTCCTCCAGTGCGGGTGGCGCCTGGGCGGCGGCGCCCGCGATGGAGACCACGGCCAGGGGGAGGAACAGTGCGGCGTAGGCCAGGGCCAGCAGCCACGGCGTCTGGTAGAGCGGGGTGGCCAGGTTGATGCCGAAGAACACCAGCGAGAGCCCGATCACCAGCCCTGGCAGCGAATGCGTGAGGTAGCTCAGCCGCTCCAGCACCGTCGCGGTCCGCCCGCCGCCGCGTGCGCTCAGCAGGCCCAGTGGCAACGCCAGCAGCACGGTCAGGCCCGCGCCCGCCAGTGACAACGACAGTGAGGACCCCGCCGCGGCCGCCACCTCCGGCCACGCCCCTGGCCGGGACACCCCGTCGATCAGCCGCGACCCCAGGCTGAACGCCACCACCCCCAGCGCCAGCCCCGCCACCGCGACCAATCCGGCGACCGCGGCCCAGGTTCCCTTGCCCAGCCGCAGTATCGACGCTCGCCTGCGGGCGCCGCCCAGCGCGGCGTAGCGCGCGCCCGGCCGCCGGGTGCCCGATTCGGCGCCGAGCACCAGCACGGTCAGCACCAGCAGCACGCAGGAGAGCACCAGTGCGCCGGTGCGGTCGAAGCCCAGGTCGAAGGCGACGAAGATGGCCCGGGTGAAGGTGTCCGCGCGCAGCACCGAGACCGCGCCGAAGTCCGCGAGCACATACAGCGCGACCAGCAGCCCGCCGCCGGCGATGGCGGGCCGGACCTGGCGCAGGGTCACTCCGGTCAGCACCCGCCACGGCCCGTGCCCCAGCGAGCGCGCCACCTCCTCCTGCGCCGGATCGGCCAGCCGCAACGCGGCGGCCACCGGCAGGAAGACGTACGGGTAGCAGCCGAGCGTGAGTACCAGCGCGGCGGCCGGGAACCCGGCGAAACCGTCCACTGTGGACGTCCAGGCGAAACCGGCCACATAGGACGGAACAGCCAGCGGCAGCGCGCCGAGCACCGCGAACACCCGCCGTCCCGGCAGATCGGCGCGTACCACCAGCAACGCCGAACCCACGCCCAGCACCAGGCTGGCCGCCGTCACCACCGCGGCCAGCGCCAGGCTGCGTCCGGCCAGCTCGGCGACCCGGGTGGTCAGCAGCTCCTCGGCGATGCGCTCCCAGCCTGCCTGCGCGGTGCGCACCACCAGGTAGGCCAACGGGATCAGCGTGACGGCGACGGCGAGGGCGGCCAGTCCGGTCAGGACCGGCCGCCCCCGCCGGGCAGCGCGCTGGATCAAGGAACCAGCCCGGACTGCTTGATCAGCTTCACCGTGGCCGCCAGGTTGTCGATGTCGTTGAGGTCGACCGTGGGCACGGTCAGGCTGGACAGCGCGGGCACGAACGCCGGAGCCGGCGCGCCTGCCAGCACCGGGTACTCGTAGGTCTTCTCCGCGAAGTGCTGCTGCGCCTCGGCGCTGAGCAGGTAGTCCAGCAGCGTGCGCGCGTCCGGATCGGCGGCGCCGCGCTTGAGCAGGCCGACTCCGGCCACGTTCACCAGCGCGCCGCTGTCGCCACCGGGGAAGAAGTGCAGCCTGGCCTTGAGCGCGTCCGGCGCCTTGCCCTGCTCCTTGGCCCGCTCACCCAGGTAGTAGTGGTTGATCAGGCCCACGGCCAGCTTGCCGGTGTCGATCTCCTCCAGGATCTTGGCGTTGCCGTCCCGGATCTGCGGCTGGTTCGCGGCCAGCCCGGCCAGGAACTCCTTGGCTTTGGCCTCCCCGTGCTGCACCACGATCGCGGTGATGAACGCCTGGAAGGAGGCGTTGGTCGGGGCCACGCCCACCTTGCCCTTCCACGCCGGCCCGGTCAGCTCGAACACCGACTTGGGCAGCCCGGCCGCGGGCGCCAGCTCGGGGTTGTAGGCCAGCACCCTGGCCCGCGCGCTCACCCCGACCCACTCGCCGCCCTTGGCCCGGTAGGCCGAGGGCACCGGCTTGAGCACCTCGGCAGGCAGCGTGCTGAACAGGCCCTTCTTGGCCACCGCGCCCAGCGCGCCCGCGTCCTGGGCGAAGAAGACCTCCGCAGGGGACTTCTCGCCCTCTTCCAGCAACTGGGTGGCCAGCGCGGCGGTGCCCGCGTACCGGGCCTCCACCGCGATCCCGGTCTGCTGGGTGAACTTCTCCAGCAGCGGCTTGACCAGGGACTCGCTCCGTCCACTGTAGACGGTGACCTTCTTGTCCGAGGCCGCCGCCGATGAGCTGGGGGCGGGGCTGCCTGCTGGCGTTCCGGCGTCGCCGCAGGCGGCGAGCGTCGCGCCCAGCATGGCGAGGACGACCGCGACCGCGCGGCGAGGTGAACGATGGGGCATGAGGGCTCCTCGGCGACAAATGCGAAGAATCGGGCATCTACATCGAAGTAGAAGGTAGCTTAGGCTAAGCTCATTTCGATGTACGGCTGATCACAGCCTGGAACGGGTCGCCCAGCTCGCCCCGGTGTCGCTGGTCATCGCCGGTGGCGCGGACCCTGTTGCGCCCTTAGTCCAGTCCGCGCAGCAGCTCGCGCAGGGTCTGCTCGTCCTCGGCGTCCAGGGAATCCACGAAACGGGAGAGCACCCGGGAATGGTCGGGTTCGCTCTCCAACAGGCGGCTCATCCGCCAGGCCACCAGGGCGGGCGGGTCGGCCACCGCGGCGTAGCGGTAGGCGCGGCCGTCGCGCTGCCGGGTGACCACGCCCTTGTCGTGCAGGCGGGTGAGCGTGGTGACCACCGCGCTGTAGGAGATCGAGCCGGTCGGGTCCACCAGGGTCCGGACCTCGGCGGGGATCAGCGGGCTCGCTGCCGCCGAGAGCACGCGCAGCACCTCAGCGGCGAGCGAGCCGTACGGCCGCCGTCCCTGGGTCGCGTCGTCGGCTGCCCTGTCGGTCACGGCCGGATCCTACGTTCTCTCTCGCCGTCGCCGATGTATGGCAGGGTGTCGACGGGGAGAGGAGGCTCGGGTGTTCGATCATTTCGCCTGGTCGGTGCTGGCCACACCGGTGCTGGTGGTGCTGGGAGCCTGGCTGCTGGCCGACCGGCTGCGACCGGACCTGGCGGCGCGCACCCTGGCCTGGGCCACCGTGATCGCCGCCTGGGCCAGCACGATCAACCTGTTCGTCTTCGCGCTCAAGGCCCTCGCCGAGATCCCCGAGATCGCCGGTTTCGGCGGCTGGTCGCACGATGTCGTGGTCGCCGACACCGCGCATGTCCCGTGGGTGTCCTGGGTCTCGCTGGTCTGGACGATCCTGCTGCTGGCCGCGGTGGCCTACGCGTGCAGGCGCCGCCGCCGGGCGCTGCGCTTCGCCAAGGCCGACACCGAGGGACTGCCCCAGCACAACGGGGTGGTCACCGTCCACGACGACCGGATCGACGCCTACGCCCTGCCCGGCGCGGCCGGTGAGCGCGGCCGGATCGTGATCACCACCGGCATGGTCGAACTGCTGGGGGAGCGCCAGCGCGCGGCCGTCATCGCCCACGAGCGGGCCCACCTGGACGGCGGCCACCAGCGGCTGGTCTGGCTGGCCTCGCTCGCCGCGATCATGCACCCGCTACTGCGGCCGGTGGCCAAACAGGTCGCCTACCTGGTCGAGCGCGCCGCCGATGAGGCCGCCGCCGAAGAACTCGGCGACCGCAGGGAGGTCGCCAAGGCTCTCGGCCACGCGGCCCTGGCCTCGGCCCGTCAGGCCCGGGCCCTCATCCCGCACCGTTCGCTGGCCGCGCTGGGAGCGCAGCCGGGGGTGGTGCCGCGGCGGGTCGCCGCGCTGCTGGCGCCCGGTGAGCAGCGCCGGTGGGCGAGTGTGCTGCTCGGGCTGGTCGCGGTGGGCACCGTGGTGTGGACGGGCGAGTGCGTGTACGACCTGTTCGAGCTGCTGGAACTCGCCTCGCGGTAGCCGCTGCGAAGTCCCCTCATCGGTCCACCCCGGTTCCCTCCCGGGTTAGGTTAGGCTATCTTCTACACAAATGTAGAAGATCGTAGACAGCCAGCTGGACGCTCCCCGTCGCGCCCCGGTGTGCCGGGCGATGCCGCCTGCCCGGACAACGAAGGGACCGCCGACGGTGAACCCGTTCGACGACCAGGACGGCGCGTTCTTCGCGCTGCGCAACGACGAGGACCAGTACTCGCTGTGGCCCGTCGTGATCCCCGTTCCCGACGGCTGGACCGTGGTCTGCGAGGGCGCCAAGCAGGCCTGCGCCGACTACATCGACATCCACTGGACGGACCTGCGCCCGCGCAGCCTCGCCCAGGCCATGGACGGCCGGGCCCACCCCGTCGACATCCCCGGCACGAAGGGCCCCCGGAAGTGACTTCGCAGGCACCCCAGGATCTGGCTTCGGCCCGGCGGGAACTGTTGCGGCGCAAGCTGGCCGAGGCCAACCTGAGCACCCGGCCCACCGAATCCAAGCGCACCCCGGCTGGTTCGGAGTTCCCGCTCTCCCCCGGCCAGCAGCGCATGTGGTCGGTGCAGCAGCTGACGCCGGACACGGTGGCCTACAACGTGTTCATCGCCTTCGACCTCGATTCGGCCCTGGACCAGGAGACCCTGGGCGCCGCGCTGGAAGCGCTGGCGGACCGGCACGACATCCTGCGCACCACTTACCGGGCCACCGACGCGGGCGCAGTGCAGGTCGTGCACGAGCGGCTGCCGTTGTCCTTCGACTGGCGGGAGGCCGCGGCCGACGAGGTGGACGCGCTGGCGGTGGAGACCGCCCGGCACGTCTTCGACCTGGCCACCCAGGCCCCGGTGCGGGTGCGGCTGATCCGCACCTCCCCGCTGTCCTGCACGCTGGTCGTGGTGGGGCACCACATCGCCTGGGACGACGGCACCACCACCCTGTTCTTCCACGAGCTGCTGGCCGGGTACCGCCGGATCAGCACCGGCGCGCCACGCGTGGAGGCCGGGCCTGGGCTCCAGTACACCGACCTCGCGCCGGCCGGCGAGGCCCGCGCCGAGGGCGCCGCCTACTGGGCCGAGGCGCTGGCCCCGCTGCCCGAACTCATCGACCTGCCCGCGGTGGGCGGCCGGATGATCGCCGCGGACCAGCCAGGCGAGGAGCAGGCCCGGCTGCTGCACGCCGGGGCGGGCGCCAGGGTGCGGGCCTTCGCCCAGGCCGAGGGCGTGTCCTCGTTCATGGTGCTCTACGCCGCGACCGCGGCCCTGGTCTACCGCTACACCGGCGCCACCGACTTCCTCATCGGCGCGCCGGTGGTCAACCGCGATGTCGCGGGCGCGGACACCGTCATGGGTTATCTCGGCAACACGATTCCGTTGCGGGTCACCGTGAACGGCCGGGAGAGCTTCGCCGAGCTGGTCGCCAAGGCCCGCACCGCGTGTGTGCGGGGGTACGCGCACCAGGACGTCGAGCTGGACCAGATCGCCAAGGCCGCCGACCCGCGGCGGCTGCGCGCGGGCGCACCGTTGTTCAACCTGGTGTTGTCCTTGCGCAGCCCCATTCTGGACGTCTTCGCCGCGCACGGGCTGCACGCGACCAAGCGGCACCTGAGCAACGGCAGCGCGCGCTTCGACCTGACCCTGGCGGTGGAGGTCACCGGCGAGGACCTCACCGTGGAGGCCAACTACCCGGCCACCCCGGACGCGCGCCCGGTGATCGAGCGACTGCTCGGCCACTTCGACGCGCTGCTGGCCGCCGCGACCGCGAACCCGGCCACCCCGGTGGACCGGCTGCCGCTGCTCGGCGAAGCCGAACGACGGGAACTGGTCGAGACCTGGAACGCCACCGCGGTCGAGCACCCCGGCACCCTGCTGCCCGAACTGTTCCAGGCCCAGGCCCGGCGCACCCCCGAGGCCATCGCGGTGGTGTGCGAGGGCGTTTCGGTCGGCTACGCCGAGCTGAACGCCCGCGCCAACCGGCTCGCGCACCGGCTCGCCGCGCGCGGAGTCGGCCCGGAAGACCTTGTCGCGCTGGCGATCCCGCGGTCCGCGGAGCTGGTCGTGGCCACGCTGGCCGTGCTCAAGGCCGGTGCCGCCTACCTGCCGGTGGACCCGGCCTACCCGGCGGACCGGGTGCGCCTGATGCTCACCGACCCGGACCCCGTCCTGCTGCTGAGCACCGCCGCCACCGCGCTGCCAGTGCCCGAGGGCCTGCCGGTGCTGCTGCTGGAGGACGGGAGCGCCGGGTTCCCGGACACCGATCCGACCAACGCACACCGGGTCCGCCCGCTGCACCCAGACAACCCCGCCTACGTCATCTACACCTCCGGCTCCACCGGCGTGCCCAAGGGAGTGGTGATCACCCAGGACGCGCTGCGCAACCACCTGGCCTGGGCGGTGCGCGAGTTCCCCGGCCTGGCCGGGCACACCCTGATGCACTCCTCGGTGTCCTTCGACTTCTCGGTCACGCCCCTGTACGGACCGCTGATCACCGGCGGCACCCTGGAACTGTGCGAGGACTCCCTCGACGCCCTGGTCGGCGCCACCGGCGCGACCACCTTCCTCAAGGTCACCCCCAGCCACCTGCCACTGCTGGAGTCGGTGCGCTTCGCCGACGCGGGCTCCAAGTGCACGCTGGTGATCGCGGGCGAGGCCCTGCACGGCGAGGCGCTGTCCGGCTGGCGGGCCCCGCACGAGAACTTCGAGATCATCAACGAGTACGGCCCGACCGAGGCCACCGTGGGCTGTCTGCTGCACGGCCTGGGCACCGCCCGCGACCTGCCCGCCGGACCGGTGGCCATTGGCTCGCCGGTGGACAACACCTCGGTCTACGTGCTGGACCACACGCTGCGCCCGGTGCCGGTGGGCGTGGTCGGCGAACTCTACGTCGGCGGTGTCCAGGTGGCCCGCGGCTACCTCGGCCGCCGCGCGCTGACCGCCACCCGCTTCATCGCCAGCCCGTTCGCCGCCGGGCAACGGCTCTACCGCACCGGGGACCTGGTGCGCTGGCTGCCCAGTGGCGCGATCGACTTCCTGGGCCGCGCCGACGACCAGGTCAAGATCCGCGGCTTCCGGGTGGAACTCGGTGAGATCGAATCGGTGCTGGCCGGGCATCCCGCGGTCGGCCAGGTCGCGGTGCTCGCCCGCGAGGACGGTCCCGGCGCCCGCAGGCTGGTCGCCTACGTGGTGCCCGCCGCCGGGGCCACCGCGGACACCGCGGCCCTGCGCGAGCACGTGGCCGCGATGCTGCCGGACTACCTGGTGCCCGCCGCGTTCGTGGTCCTGGACGCCATGCCGCTCAACCCCTCCGGCAAAACCGACCGCCGCGCGCTGCCCGCGCCCGAGGTCGCCGCCGCCACCGAGAGCCGCGAACCCGCCACCGAACTGGAACGCGCGCTGTGCGAGCTGTTCGCCACCCTGCTCGGCCTGGACCGGGTCGGCCCGGAGGAGTCCTTCCTGGAACTGGGCGGCGACAGCATCGTGGCCATCCGGCTGGTCGGCAAGGCCCGCACCGCGGGCATCCGGCTCACCCCGGGTGATGTGTTCAGCCTGCGCACCCCCGCGGCCATCGCGGCCGCGAAAGCCGAGCAGGCGCAGGCGCCCGCGGCCGCGCCTGCCCTGGCCGAGGGCACCGGAGCGGTCCTGGCCACGCCGATCATGCGTTCCTTCGCCGAACGCGGCGCGCTGCTGTCCCACCACCACATGGCCGCGCTGCTGGAGATCCCGGCGCTGGCACAAACGCAGCTGCACACCGTGCTGCAGGCCGTGCTCGACCAGCACGACGCCCTGCGTGCCCGCCTGAGCGGGGACCTGTCCCTGCACATCCCGGCCAGGGGCACGCTGTCCGCCGCCGCGGTGACCCGCCGGGTGGCCGCCGCCGCGGACGGCCCCGAGCAGGTGGCCCGGGAACTGGCACAGGCCAGGTCCCGGCTGCGCCCACGGGACGGGATCATGGTGCAGGCCGTCTGGTTCGATCACGCAGGCCAGCCCGGTCAGCTACTGCTCGTGGTGCACCACCTGGCCATCGACGGGGTGTCCTGGCGGGTGCTCACCGGCGACCTCGCCCAGGCCTGGCAGGCCGTCGCCGAGCATCGCCCGATCACCCTGGAACCGGTGCCGACCTCCTTCCGCGCCTGGAGCCAGGGCCTGGCCGCCGCGGCCGGGAAACCCGAACGCGTCGCCGAGCTGCAACGCTGGCAGTCGGTGTTGCGGGGACCCGATCCGGAACCCGGCAGCCGCGCGCTGGACCCGGTGCGGGACCGCTGGTCCACCGTGCGCACCGTCAGCAGCACACTGCCCACCGAGATCACCGCCGCCGTGCTCAGCACGGTGCCCGCGGCCTTCTACGCCGGGGTCAACGACGTGCTGCTGGCCGCCTTCGGCCTCGCGGTCACCCGCTGGCGGGCCGATCGCGGCCAGGACGAACCCTCCGTGCTGCTCACCCTGGAAGGCCACGGCCGCCAGGAACAGGTGGTCGAGGGCGCCGAACTCGCCCGCACGGTCGGCTGGTTCACCAGCCAGCACCCGGTCCGGCTCGACCTCGCCGGACTGTCCATTGCAGACGCTCTCGCTGGCGGCCCGGCGGCGGGTGAGGCGATCAAGCGGGTCAAGGAAACCCTGCGCGAGGTCGCCGACCACGGCCTGGGCTACGGCATGCTGCGCCACCTCAACGAGTCCACCGCGGCCGGATTCGCCGCACTGCCCGAACCAAAACTGGCCTTCAACTACCTCGGCCGCTTCGACCAGGTCAGCGGCGGTGACTGGACCGTCGTGCCCGGCGGTCTCAGCGCGGGCTCGGACCCGGACATGCCGGCCGCGGTGCCGCTGGTGGTCAACGCGCTCACCGAGAACGGGCCGGACGGGCCGGTGCTCACCGCGCACTGGATGTTCCCGGCCGCCCTGTTCACCGACGAGCAGGTGCGCGAGATCGCCGAGGGCTGGAACGCGGCGCTGACCGCGATCACCCGGCACGCCGAGGACCCCGGCAGCGGCGGCCACACCCCCTCGGACCTGCCGCTGGTCTCCCTGGACCAGTCCCAGCTGGATTCGCTGGAGTCGAGGTGGGCGCGCTGATGGCCCCGCGATCCCGGATCCAGGACGTCCTGCCGCTGACCCCGCTGCAGGAGGGCCTGCTCTTCCACGCCCAGTACGACGAGCAGGGCGCCGATGTGTACGTGGCCCAGCTGGTGCTCGACCTGGACGGCCCGCTGGCGGCCGACCGCCTGCGCCGGGCCGCGCAGGCCCTGGTGGACCGGCACGGCTGCCTGCGCACCGCGTTCGTGCAGGACCTCGGCGACCCGGTCCAGGTGGTGCTCGCCGAGGTCACCGCGCCCTGGACCCAACTCGACCTGTCCGCGCTGACCGAGGCCGAACAGCAGGCCGAACTGGCCAGGATGCTGGCCGCCGACCGCGCCGACCGGTTCGACCTGACCCAGCCACCGCTGATCCGCTTCCAGCTGATCACGCTGGCGCCGCAGCGGCACCGGGTGGTGCTCACCAACCACCACCTGATCCTGGACGGCTGGTCCACCCCGCTGCTGATGAAGGACCTGTTCACCCTCTACGCGAACACCGGGCCGCTGCCGCCGGTGCGCCCGTACCGGGACTTCCTGGCCTGGCTCAACGGCCAGGATCGCGCGGCCTCGCTGCGTGCCTGGACCCGCGCCCTGGCCGGCGTCAGCGAGCCGACCCTGCTGGCCCCGCGCGCCGGTGCGGCGGGGGCGGTGCTGCCCGAGGAGGTCACCGCCACCGTCCCGGCCGAACTGACCGGGCGGCTGACCGCGCTGGCCCGCACGCACGGCGTCACCCTCAACACGGTCGTGCAGTCGGCCTGGGGTGTGTTGCTGGGCAAGCTGACTGGCCGCGACGACGTGGTCTTCGGCGCGACCGTCGCAGGCAGGCCACCGGAGCTGCCGGGCGTGGAATCCATGGTCGGGCTGTTCATCAACACCGTGCCGGTGCGGATCACGCTGGACCCGGCCGAGTCCGCCGCCGGGCTGCTGGTGCGGGTCCAGGCCGGGCAGAGCGACCTGCTGGACCACCAGCACCTCGGCCTGACCGAGATCCAGCGCGCCGCCGGGTTCACCGGGGGAGAGCTGTTCGACACGCTGACGGTGTTCGAGTCCTTCCCGTTCGACCGCTCCGGCATCACCGACCTGCAGCGCGCCAGTGGCCTCACCGCCACCGCCACCACCCGGCCGATCGCCACCCACTACGCGGTCACCCTGATGGTCGAACCCGGTGCGGGCACCCTGAACCTGACCCTCAAGCACCAGCCGGACCTGCTCACCGGTGCCGAGGCAGGCGCGATCGCGGACCGCCTGCTGCGGGTGCTGCGTTTCCTCGCCGACCGCCCGAGCGCACCGTTGGCGGGCCTGGACATCCGCACCGAGAACGAGCGGCGGCTGCTCACCCGGGACTGGCAGTCACCCGCCCTCGCGGTGCCGGAAACCACGCTGCACCGGCTGTTCCAGGTGCAGGCGCTGCGCAGCCCGGAGGCGGTGGCGGTGGTCTTCGGCGGCACCGAACTGACCTACGCCGAACTCGACGCCCGCTCCGACCACCTCGCGCAGCGCCTGCTCGCCGACGGCCCGCACGACCTGGTCGCCCTGGCCCTGCCCCGCTCGGCGGAGCTGGTGATCGCGGTCCTGGGCGTGCTCAAGGCCGGGGCCGCCTACCTGCCGCTGGACCCGGACTACCCCGAGGACCGCATCCGGCTGCTGCTGGCCGATGCCCGCCCCACCGCGCTGGTGACCACCGGCGCCCTGGACCTCCCGACCGGCCTGCCCACCCTGCGGATCACCGCCGAGGACCCGCCAGGCACCCCGGTGCCCGTGCTGGTGGACCCGGACGATCCGGCCTACCTCATCCACACCTCCGGCTCCACCGGCCACCCCAAGGGCGTGCTGGTGAGCCATCGCAACGTGGTCGCCCTGCTCACCGCGGCCGAGGCGCACTTCGACTTCGGCGGCGACGACGTGTGGACGCTGTTCCACTCCTGCACCTTCGACTTCTCGGTGTGGGAGCTGTGGGGGCCGCTCACCACCGGCGGCGCCCTGATCGTGGTGCCCAAGGACGTGGCCCGCTCCGCCGAGGACTTCCTCGACTTGCTGGTCGAACACCGGGTCACCGTGCTCAACCAGACCCCGAGCGCCTTCTACCAGCTCGCCGACACCGCCAGCGCCGACGACCGGCCGCTGGCCCTGCGCACGGTGATCCTCGGCGGCGAGCAGCTGGAACCGGCCCGGCTCGTCGGCTGGCAGCAGCGGTTCCCGGACGGGCCGCGGCTGGTCAACATGTACGGCATCACCGAGACCACCGTGCACGTCACGGTGACCGACCTGCCCGGCGGCGCGGGCGCGGCCAGCCCGATCGGGCGGGGACTGCCCGGTCTCGGCGTGCACCTGCTCGACTCCGCCCTGGCGCCGGTGCCGCCAGGGGTCACCGGCGAGGTCTACGTCAGCGGCGACCAGCTCGCCCGCGGCTACCTCGGCAGGCCCGGCCTGACCGCCACCCGGTTCATCGCCAGCCCCTTCGGCGACGGCGAACGCCTGTACCGCACCGGCGACCTGGCGCGCTGGACCCCGGCCGGGGAACTGGACTTCATCGGCCGCGCCGACGAGCAGGTCAAGATCCGCGGCTTCCGGATCGAACCCGGCGAGATCACCGCAGTGCTGCTCACCCACCCCGCGGTACGCCAGGCCGTGGTGATCGCCCGCGACGCCGCCCTGATCGCCTACGTCGTCCTGCCCAGCGACCTCCCGATCGCCGGGCTGCGCGCGCACCTCGCGGCCGCCCTGCCCGAGCACATGCTGCCGTCGGCCTTCGTCCGGCTCGACGCGTTCCCGTTGACCGGCAACGGAAAACTCGACCGGGCCGCGTTGCCCGCCCCCGACTTCGCCGCCCAGGTCAGCACCCGCGACCCGGCCGGTCCGATCGAGGAGGCCCTGTGCGGCCTGCTCGCCGAAGTCCTGCGCCTGGACCGGGTCGGCCCGGAGGACTCCTTCTTCGAGTTCGGCGGCCATTCCCTGCTGGCCACCAGACTCATCGCCAAGGTCCGCTCGACGCTGGCCGCCGAACTGTCCATCCGGGACGTCTTCGAGGCCCCCACCGCGGCCGGGCTGGCCCGCCGCCTCGGCGAACGCCGCCGACCCGCCCTGCGGCCCGCACCCCGGCCCGAGGTGGTGCCGCTGTCCCCTGCGCAGCAACGACTGTGGTTCCTGGACGAGCTGCACGGCCCCAACGCCACCTACAACGTGCCCGTCGCCCTGCGCCTGACCGGCGAACTGGACGTCACCGCCCTCAACGCCGCGTTGCGGGACATCCAGGCCCGGCACGAAACCCTGCGCACGATCTTCCCGGCCACCGGCGGCGTGCCCCGGCAACAGGTCCTGGACATCGGCCTGGCCTGGCGCGACCTGCCGGTGCTCGACCTCGCCGAGGCGGACCTGCCAGCCGCACTCGACGCCGACCGGGAGCACCGGTTCCGGCTGGCCGGACAACCACCCCTGCACGCCCGGCTGTTCCGCCTCGGCGCGCGGGAGCACGTGCTGTCCCTGGTGCTGCACCACATCGCCGCCGACGAGTGGTCCATCCGCCCGCTGCTGCGCGATCTGGCCACCGCCTACGCCGCCAGGGCGACCGGGGCCGCCCCGGACTTCGCGCCACTGCCGGTCCAGTACGCCGACTACACCCTCTGGCAGCGCGCACTGCTCGACGAGCGGCACGAGGTCAGCGCCCAGCAGTCCGCCTTCTGGTCCTCCACATTGGACGGACTGCCCGCGGAGCTGCCGTTGCCCACCGACCGGCCGCGGCCGAACGTGCCGGGCCAGCGCGGCGGTGTGGTGGAACTCGTGCTGCCCGCCGGACTCACCCGCGGCCTGCGCGCACTGGCCGCCCGGTGCGGGGCAACGGAGTTCATGGCCGCGCAGGCCGCCGCCGCGATCCTGCTGCACAAGCTCGGCGCGGGCACCGACCTGCCGATCGGGGCCCCGATCGCCGGGCGCACCGAGGAGGCCGTGACCGAGGCGGTCGGGTTCTTCGTCAACACCCTGGTGCTGCGCAACGACCTCAGCGGCGACCCGGCCCTGCGCGAGGTGCTGGACCGGGTCCGGGACACCGCGCTGGCCGCCTACGCCAACCAGGACCTGCCCTTCGGCCGGGTGGTCGACCTGATCGGCCCGGAACGCTCCCCGGCCCGGCACCCGCTGTTCCAGACCATGGTGTCCTATCAGCACCGCGCGGACATCCCCGGCTGGGACGGCGGCATCGAGGTCAGCCGGGTGCCGAACCCGTTGCGATCGGCCAAGTTCGACCTGTCCTTCGACTTCGACGACCAGTCCGGCTCCGACCGGATCACCCTGGCACTGCGCTACAGCGAGGACCTGTTCGACCGCGCCACCGCCGCCACGCTGGCCGAGCGCTACCTGCGCGTGCTCACCGCCCTGATCGACTCCCCGGCCTCCCGTCTGTCCACTGTGGACATTCTGGAGCCTGCCGAGCGGCAGCGGATCCTGCACGAGTGGAACAACACCGCCGAACCGGTCGTGCAGACCACCCTGACCGAACTGGTCGCCGACCAGGTCCGGCGGCGACCGGATGCCATCGCGGTGGAATCCGGCGACCGCACGCTGACCTACGCCGAACTCGACCGGCTCGCCGCCCAGGTCGCGCACCACCTCCTCGCCGAGGGCATCGGCCAGGAGGACATCGTCGGCCTGCACCTGGACCGCTCACCCGAGCTGATCGCCGCCCTGCTCGGCGTGCTGCGCGCCGGGGCCGCGTTCGTGCCCCTGGAACCGGCCTGGCCTGCCGAACGGATCACCGGCATCTGCGCCACCGCCGGACTCGCCGCGGTGCTCACCGAGCAGCCCGACGAGCTGATCGCCCCCGCCGGAGTCCGGGTCACCACCCTGGCCGACTGCCTGCGCGGCCCGGCTCTGGATCCGGCGCACCCGCACGCGCACCCGCGCTCGCTGGCCTACGTCATCTACACCTCCGGCTCCACCGGCACGCCCAAGGGCGCGATGATCGTGCACACCGCGATCTGCGCCCGCCTGCGGTGGCAACAGGGCAAACTGGAGTTCGGCCCCGGTGACGCCGCGCTGTTCAAGGCCCCGCTGGGCTTCGACATCTCCATCAACGAGATCTTCCTGCCCCTGGTCACCGGCGCCCGCCTGGTGATCGCCGAACCCGGCGGCGAACGCGACAGCGAGTACCTGCTCGGCCTGATCGCCCGGCGCCGGGTGACCTTCGCCTACATCGTCTCCTCGATGCTGGACACGATGGTCCGGCTGGACCGCTTCGCCGAACAGGCCGCCTCGCTGCGGCACCTGTGGTGCGGCGGCGAGGTGTTCGGGCCCGAGCTGTTCCGCCGCCTGCGCGCCAAGCACGACTGCCACGTCATCCACGGCTACGGCCCGGCCGAGGCCACCATCGGCGTCAGCCAGGAGTCCTACCCGCCCGGCCAGGACTGCGGCGAGATGACCATCGGCGTGCCCAACCCCAACACCCAGCTCTACGTGCTCGACCACGCGCTCAACCCGGTCCCGGCCGGGGTGCCCGGCGAGCTGTACGCCGGTGGCCTGTTGCTGGGCCGCGGTTATCTGCTGGATCCCGGTCAGACCGCGTCCCGGTTCGTGGCCAACCCGTTCACCCCCGGCGCCCGGCTCTACCGCACCGGCGACCTCGCCCGGTGGCGAGCGGACGGACGGCTGGAATTCCTGGGACGCGCGGACAACCAGGTCAAGATCCGCGGCAGGCGGATCGAGCTGGAGGAGATCGAGGCTGCCCTGGCCACCCACGCCGCCGTCCGCCAGGCCGCGGTGACCGTGGGGCAGGCCCCCGGCGGGGCACAGCACCTCATCGGCTACTGCGCGGTGGAGGCCGGGCTCACCGAGACCGCCCTGCGGGCCTGGCTGGACCAGCGGCTGCCCGGATACCTGGTGCCCACCGTGCTGGTCCTGCTCGACGCGCTGCCGCTGACCAGGGCGGGCAAGGTCGATCGCCGCGCACTGCCCGAACCCGCCTTCGCCGGCGCGGGCTACCGGGCCCCGGACACCGAGGCGGAACGGGTGCTGTGCGCGTTGTTCGCCGACCTGCTCAGCGTGGCGCGGGTAGGCGTGGACGACTCGTTCTTCGCCCTCGGCGGGGACAGCATCCTCTCCGTCCAGCTCATCAGCCGGGCCCGCGCGGCCGGACTGTCGATCACCGCAAGAGACGTCTTCGAGCACCCCACGGTGGCCGCGCTGGCCGCCGCCACACCCGCCACACCCGCCGCGGCGGGAGATCCGATCGGCCTGGCTCCGGCGACCCCGATCCTGCATCAGGTCACCGGACGCGGCGGGGACTTCGACCGGTTCACCCAGTCCGCCTGGCTGATCGTGCCACCCGGACTGCCCGGCGACGGTCTCGCCGCGGTAGCTCAGTCCATTGTGGACACGCACGACGCGCTGCGCTCCCGGTACACACCAGGACCGGTGCTGGAGGTGCTGCCCCGCGGCGCGGTCACCGCGGCATCCCTGGTTCGCCGGGTCGAAGCCACCGCGGACCCGCTGGCCGAGTTCGACCGCGCCCTGGCCCGCCTGGACCTGGCGGGCGGCGTGACCCTGCAACTCGTCTGGTTCGACGCGGGCGCGGAACCCGGACGGCTGCTGGTGCTCGCGCACCACCTGGTCGTCGACGGCATCTCCTGGCGGCTGCTCACCCACGACCTCGCCCAGGCCTGGGCCGCGGTCACCGCGGGAGCGCCACCGGAACTGGCACCGGCGGCGACCTCCTGGCGGCAGTGGGCGATGGCCCTGGCCGAGCAGGCCGGGCAACCCGGCCGGGCGGCGGAACTGCCGCGGTGGCAGGCCATGCTGGCCACCGCGCAACCGCCGCTGGGCGAACGCCCGCTCGACCCGGCCCGCGACACCTGGGCACAGGCCCGCACCGAGGTCGGCACCCTGCCGGTCCCGCTCACCACGGCTCTGCTCGACACCGCCCGCGACCAGGGGGTGCCGGTCAGCGACCTGCTCATCGCCGCACTGGCAGGCGCGATCGCCCGGCACCACGCGAATCCCGGGCCAGTGCTGCTGAGCCTGGAACGCCACGGCCGCCACGAGGAAGCCGTGCCCGGCACGGACCTCGCCCGCACCGTGGGCTGGTTCACCGCCGAGCACCCGCTGCTGGTGGAGACCACCGGCGGCGACCTGGCCACGCTGGCCCGCCGCGTCGGCGAAACCCTTGCCGCACTGCCGGATCGCGGTCTGGGCTATGGGATTCTCCGGCACCTCGACCCGGACACCGCGGACAAGCTCCGCGATCTGCCGGCGCCGCGGCTGCGGTTCAACTACCTCGGCCGGACCCCGGTCACCGGTGGACTGTGGACCAGGTCACCGGAGTTCGACACCGCCGCCGCCTGCCGCGCGGCCCAGCACGGCCTGCCACTCGCGGTGACCCTGGACGTCACCGCGATCATCGAGGACACCCCGGACGGACCGCGGCTGCGGACCTCGTGGACCCACCCGCACACCATCCTGGCCCCGGCCGCCGTCGCGGCGATCACCTTGGGGTGGCAGGACATTCTCGGCGCTTACGCCCAGCAGACAGGAGAGTCGATCCGATGACCGCCCCCGAGATCCCGTTCGTCGTCGAAGGCGACGGCGGTTCCGCGGCCGCGCACCTGGCCGCGCACCGGCCGGAACTGCGCCGCAAGCTCACCGAGCACGGCGCGCTGCTGCTGCGCGGCTTCGCCGTCGGCGGAGTGGACGGGTTCGAGGCGTGTGTCCAGGAGTTCTCCGGCGCGCCACTGACCTACACCGAGCAGTCCAGCCCGCGCAGCGTGATCAAGGGCAAGGTCTACACCTCCACCGAGTACCCGGCCAACGCCGAGATCCCGCTGCACAACGAGATGTCCTACCAGGCCGTGTGGCCGATGGTGCTCTACTTCCACTGCGTCACCCCGCCGGAGACCCAGGGCGCCACCCCGCTGGCCTCGGTGCGCGCGGTCCACGAGGCCATCGACCCGGCGGTGCGCGAGGAGTTCCGCGGCCGCAAGTGGTCGGTGGTGCGCAACTACGGCAACGACATCGGCCTGCGCTGGTGGCAGGTCTTCGGCACCGAGGACCGGGCCGAGGTGCAACGCCAGTGCGCCACCGGCGGCCTGCACGCGGAATGGCAGCCGGACAACGGGTTGCGCACCCGCGCGGTGCGCGAGCCGATCCACCGGCACCCGGTCACCGGCGCCGAGGTGTGGTTCAACCACGTGGTCCTGTTCCACAACAGCAGCCTGCCCGCGGAGATCCGGGAGAGCATGCTGGAGATCTACGGCGAGGACGGCCTGCCCAGCAACACCTACTACGGCGACGGCGGCACCATCCCCGACGATGTGGTGGACCACCTGCGCCAGGCCTACCGCTCGGCCAGCACCCGCTTCGACTACCAGCGGGACGATGTGGTGCTGGTGGACAACATGCTCGTCGCGCACGGACGGGAGCCCTTCACCGGCCCGCGCAAGATCGCGGTGGCGATGGGGGAGTCCTCCGCGGCCTTCGCGGCCGCCGGGTGAGCGCTGCGGTGACCCCGATCGACCCCAGCGCGCGATCCCGCGGCGGGGCCGTGCGCTGGGGTGGGCTCGTGGTGGCCGTGGCCGCGCTCGTCCTGCTGTGCGCGCTGAGCATCTCCGTTGGCGCGCGGGACATCCCGCTGTCCTCGGTGTGGCAGCTGCTCTGGCAGGACGACGGCGGCGATGACGCCTTCGCCGTGCACGAGGTCCGGATCCCGCGCACCGTGCTCGGCCTGCTCGTGGGCGCCGCGCTCGGGCTGGCCGGGGCGCTGATGCAGGCGCTGGTACGTAACCCGCTGGCCGATCCCGGGCTGCTCGGGGTGAACGCGGGCGCCTCCACCGCGGTGGTGCTCGCGATCACCCTGGGCGTGAGCAGCCCCTCGGCCTACGTCTACTTCGCCATCCTCGGCGCGGGCGCGGTGTCGGTGGCGGTGTACCTGCTGGGCTCGGCGGGCCGGGCGAGCAGCCCGGACCGGCTGGTGCTGGCCGGAGTGGCGCTGACCGCGGCGCTGGGCGCGCTGGTCACCGTGCTGCTCTTCCTTGACCAGCAGCGGCTGGACCAGTTCCGGTTCTGGGCGGTCGGTTCACTGGCCGGACGCAAGATCGACGTGGTCTGGCAGCTCGGCCCGGTCCTGGCCATCGGCATCCTGCTCGCGCTGCTGATGGCCCGCCCGCTCAACGCGGTCGCCCTCGGCGAGACCACCGGCCGCGCCCTTGGCGTGCACCTCGGCCGGACCAGACTGGTCACCGCGGTCGCGGTCGCGCTGCTGTGCGGGGCGGCCACCGCGGCGGCGGGCCCGATCGGGTTCGTCGGTCTCACCGTGCCGCACGTGGCCCGCCTGATCACCGGCCCCGACCAGCGCTGGGTGGCGGCCTACTCGCTGCTGCTCGCGCCGATCCTGTTGCTGGGCGCGGACATCATCGGCCGGATCATCGCCCTGCCCGGCGAGCTGGAGGTCGGCATCGTCACCGCGTTCCTTGGCGTGCCGGTCTTCCTCGCGCTGATCCAGCGACGGCAGGTGGCCACGCTGTGACCATGACCAGACACCGGGTGCTGCGTTCCCCGGCAGGGCGGGTCTCGCTGCGCTGGCACAACCGGGCGCTGTGGGTGGCCGCGCTGCTGGTGCTGGCCCTGCTCGCGCTCGGCCTGTGGACCATGCTCACCGGCACCTACCGGGCCACCGCGGCCGAGGTGCTGAGCACCATCTTCGGCAACGGGCCCAAGGGGCTGGAGTACACCGTCAACCAGCTCCGCACGCCCCGGCTGCTCGCCGCGGTCGCGGTCGGCCTGGCCCTGGGCCTGGCCGGATCGGTGTTCCAGAGCACCGCCCGCAACCCGCTGGCCAGTCCGGATCTGATCGGGTTCTCCACCGGCACCGCCACCGGCGCGCTGCTGGTGATCCTGGCGCTGCAGGGCGGTTCCACCCAGATCGCGCTCGGCGCCTTCGGCGGCGGCCTGGCCACCGCGCTGGTGATCTACCTGCTGGCCGCCCGGCGCGGGCTCAGCGGGTACCGGATCGTGCTCACCGGCGTGGGGATCAACGCCCTGCTGGAAGCGGTCAACGCCTACCTGCTCACCCGGGCCGACATCGTGGACGCCCAGGCCGCGCACCGGTGGCTGGCCGGCAGCCTCAACGAGGTCCGCTGGGACACCCTGCTGCCGCCACTGCTGGTGCTGGCCGTGCTGCTGCCGCTCACCGTGGCCCAGGGCAGACGGCTGGCCCAGCTCGAACTCGGCGACGAACTCGCCAAGGCCCTGGGCATGTCGGTGGGCCGGGGCAGGCTGGCGTTGCTGTTGCTGGGCGTCGCCCTGGTCGCGATCGCCACCGCCATCGCGGGCCCGGTCGCCTTCGTCGCACTGGCCGCCCCGCAACTGGCCCGCAGACTCGCCCGCGCGGCCACCCCCGGCCTGGCGAGTTCGGCGCTGATGGGCGCGGTGATCGTGGTGGCCAGCGACCTGCTCACCCAGCGGGCCCTGGCACCCGTCCAGCTGCCGGTCGGCGTGGGCACCGCGGCGATCGGCGGGCTGTACCTGGCCTGGTTGCTGATCGTCCACATCAGACGGCCGCGCTGACCGCGCGCCGTGCACAGAAAGAGGGAGAACGCATGCGAGTCGCGATGTTCGGGTACCAGACCTGGGGGCATCGGACCCTGCGCGCGCTGCTGGCGTCCGAACACGAGGTCGTGCTGGTGGTGACCCATCCCAAGAGCGACCATGCCTACGAGAAGATCTGGGACGACTCGGTCGCCGACCTGGCCGCCGAGCACGGGGTGCCGGTCGTGCTGGCCAACCGGCCCGATGAGGAGCTGGTGTCCCGGCTCAAGGAGGCCGACCCGGACATCAACGTGGCCAACAACTGGCGCACCTGGCTGCCGCCGGAGATCTACGACCTGCCCCGCCACGGCACCCTCAACGTGCACGACTCCCTGCTCCCGGCCTACGCCGGGTTCTCCCCGCTGATCTGGGCCCTGATCAACGGCGAACCCGAGGTCGGCGTCACCGCGCACATGATGGACGAGATCCTCGACGCCGGTCCGATCGTCGCCCAGCGCGCCATCCCGGTCGGCCCCAGGGACACCACCACCGACCTGTTCCACCGCACCGTCGACCTGATCGGCCCGATCGTCGTCGAGGCCCTGGCCGCCATCGCCGCCGGCCGCCCCACCCTCACCCCCCAGGACCAGACCAAGGCGTCCTTCTTCCACAAACGGTCCACTGTGGACAGTCTTATCGACTGGACCTGGACCGCCGAGGAGATCGACCGCCTCATCCGCGCCCAGTGCGACCCCTACCCCAACGCCTTCACCTTCCACAAGGGCAACCGCCTGCGCATCACCAAGGCCTCGGTGTCACAAGGCCGCTACGGCGGCACTCCAGGACGCGTGTTCATCAAGGAAGCCAACGGCATCGTCATCGTCGCGGGAGCCGATGCCCGCCGGGGCCGCAACCACGGCCTGCTGATCGAAGAGGTCCGCACCGAGGACGGCATCACCCACGCCGCCACCGAGTACTTCACCACCATGGGCGGCTACCTCACCCCACAACCCTGACCGGAATTCTTCCTACCCGACAAGGTGATCCATGAACAATCCCGCTCCCGGCCCGTCCCGCCTGAGCCGCAGGCGGTTCCTCTCGGTCAGCGCCGCCGCACTGGGCTCGGCCGCGCTGCTGGGCGCCTGCGCCGAGTCCGCCCCGAAGGAAACCCAGCCTCCCGCCGGCACTCCCGGCGGCGGCAAGTTCCCGGTCACGGTGGAGGACGGCTTCGGCCAGGTGACCATCGACAAGGCCCCGTCCCGGGTGCTCTCCCTCGGCCGCACCGACCACGATGTCCTGCTGGCCCTGGGCATCGTCCCGGTCGGCGTGCACCAGTTCGTCCCGCAGATGACCCGCGGCGTGGGTGTCTGGGCCGAGAAGGCCCTCGGCGGCAGCACGCCGAAGTTCTTCCGCCCGCCGGTGAACTTCGAGCAGGTCGGCAACCTCGAACCCGACCTCATCGTCAACGTCCAGTCCCAGGGCAAGGAAGACGAGTACCGCACCCTGTCCGGCATCACCACCACGGTCGGCCTGCCCAAGGGCGTCAAACCGAACCAGGTGTCCTGGCGCCAGTCCACCGAACTGATCTCCAAGGCGGTCGGCAAGGAAGCCGAGGGCAAGGCGCTCATCACCGCCACCGAGGAGCGCCTGCGCAAGGCCGCCCAGGACAACCCGTCGTTCAAGGACCGCACGGTCTCGATCCTGCTGGCCTACGCTGGCAAGGTCGGCGTCTACACCCCCAATGACACCCGCATGCAGGTGGTCACCGCCCTGGGCCTGGTCCCGTCCCCGTTCGTCAAGGGCCTGGGCACCAACGACTACTTCGTCGACGTCTCCGCGGAAACCCTGGCCAACGCCAACGCGGATGTGGTCATCGTGCTGAGCCAGCAGGGCATGCCGATGAAGGACGCCTTCGCCCAGTACCCGCAGATCGCCCGCATGGCCGCCAACGCCGAGGGGCGCATGGTCTATCCGGAGGACCCGAACGTGGGCCTGGCGCTGTCGGCGGCCTCGGTGCTGAGCATCCCGTACGCGGTGGACGCCCTGGTCCCGCTGATCAAGCAGAAGCTGCGCTGACACCCCGCTTCGGGCTCCGGCGGCGGACCGGCCCGCGACACGGTGGAAACACCGCGCCACGGGCCGGTCCACGCTGGCGGCCCAACAGGCCGCCCAAGATAGGGGCCCAACCGACCGCCGTGCTCAGTCGTTCTGGTGCTCGGCCCACCACTGCCGACCGGTCTCCGGCAGGCTGGTGATCGGGTCGTAGTACGGGTACCGCCGGTCCAGCGCCTCGGGGTCCTGCAGCTCGATCCCCGTGCGGTAGTTCTTTGTCCAGTAGGAGATCCCGCGCTCCCGGTCGTACTCCGAGATCTGGTGCACCCACCGCTTCCCGACATACGGCACATCGCACACGATCCGCGGCGTGGCGTACCCGGGCAGGTAGCCCATGATCGCGTGCTGCAGCTCCATGGCCTCCCACACCGCGACCCGCCAGTGCTCGGCGTTGGGGATCATGTCGCACATGATCAGTGAAGTAGAGCTGGAAGGGTGCTGAACTTGTGTTTTGGACCTGTTAGGTGATCATGGGGCCGTCTGTGGGCCGTCACAGAGTTGGGCGTGTCAACCCGGACACGTTGACGTTCAACGGGCCAGCCCCTGCAAGCATGAGGACGACCAGCAGGCGCGCCCTCTCCGGGCCGTCGGCGTGGGACCACCCTCGCACACGTGGGGACAACGGGAGCAGGGGCCGCATCCAGTCCGCGGGCAGGGGACCACCCTCGCACGCGCGGGGACGACAGGATGTCCTGCCCGGGTGCTCAGGTCCGCCGGGGACCACCCCCGCACACGCGGGGACGACGGACAGGCTGGTCGGCATCCTCGCGTTGCCGGCAACACACCGAGGTGCTCGGGCGGCTGGAGTCCGGCTGGTGGGTGGTGGAACTCGGCGAGCCGCACTTCCGCAGCGCACGCCACGTCGCCGCGTTCATGGGGAGATCGCACGCCTTCCGCGGCCACACCCACGACTACCGAGCAGTCTTCCGCGAAAAGGACGACTTCTACGATCTCAGCAAAGCCGTCTTCCTGGCCAAGCGCCTGCCGAACCCGTACGAACTCGAATACGAGCTGTGGACACCGGACGGCTGACAGCCGGCAACGGACATGCTGCTCGGGAACACCGTGCTCCCGATCTCCGAGGAGGAGTTCCAGCGGCTGGCAGCACCGCGCCCAGACGAGCCGAGGGCCGGCAACCTCACACGCTGAGGCAGCCGTGGCTACGAGCACCGGCTCCGCCGAACGCGCCACACCCTTGCTGCTCGGCGATTCCCGGTGCGGCGGCGACCGCTCATGCGCTCGATCCAGCCGTTCACTGGCCGGCCTGCGCGCTGCGGGCGTCCAGCAGGAACTCGGTCAGCGACGTGGCCTCGGTCGAGCCCGGGTCTGCCGTGAACACCACCGCCCTCAGGTCGCCGTCGGGAATGTGGACGGTGTCGCAGTCCAGTGCGAACTGCCCCAGATCCTCGTGCCGCAGCAGCATCCGGCTGTCGTGCTGCCCGGCGGTGGGCGTGCTCGCCCAGAGCTCGGCGAAGACGGCGCTGGCGCGCCGGAGGTCGGCGGTCAACGAGGCCAGGTCCTCGTCGGCAGGGTAGCGGGTCGAGGCCGCGTGCAGCTCGGCCACCAGCAGGCGTTGGAAGCGCGCGTCCTCACCCGGCGGCCGCAGCACCTGGCCGCCCTGACCGACGAACACCCGCCAGGGGATGTTGCCCTCGCGCGGGTGGCGCGAGGGCGCCCCGCAGGCCAGCGCCTCCCAGGCCCGGTTCCAGCCGACGACCGTCCACGTGGCGTCGAGCACGCACACCGGAGTGTTCGCGATCCGGTCCACGAGCCGGCGCGCGCCATCACTGAGCTGGCGGGGCACCCGCCCTTCCACCGGCGCGTAACCGGCCAGCGTGCACAGGTGCTCGTACTCCGCCCTGCTCACCCGGAGTGCTCGGGCCAGGGCGTTCAACACGCCGGGAGAGGGATGCCGGCGACCCTGCTCCATGCGTTTCAGGTGATCTGCCGACACGCCGGCCAATTCGGCGAGCTCTTCCCGGCGCAGGCCGCCGGTGCGCCTGCGGCCGTGACCGGCGATACCCACCTGTTCGGGTCGGGTGCGTTCACGTCGCTCCCGCAACACCGTTCCGAAAGTGCTCGCGTCCGACATGGCCGAACAGTATCAGCGGCATCCGCCAGCAGGGGACAACTTGGCCCCCGCTACGGCGGCCGAAACCCGGAAGAATGGTCACCGGGAAGGCGGAGACGGCGCACGCGAATCTGCGTTGACACGCGCTCCTCTCTCCATGTTTTGCTGACCGTGTTCTCGATGAAGGAATTGTCATGACCGATGTCAACCGCCTTGCCGACCGGGTCGCTGTCGCCGAGACCGTGGCCCGTTTCGCTTGGTCACAGGATCTGAAGGACTGGGACGGTCTGCGTGCGGTTCTCGCCGAAACCGTCACGATGGACGTCTCCGAGCACTTGGGCGCACCGGCGCAGGAACTGAGTGCCGATGATTTCGTGGTCGCCAGCCGGGTGGTGCTGGAAGGGTTCCAGAGCACTCACCACTCGACCTCCAACGTCATCGTCGAGGTTGAGGGTGACCACGCCGTCTACCGGAGTTTTGTGGTGGCCCACCACCACGTTCCCGCCGACGAGGTCGACTGGCTCGTCGTGCGTGCTTTCTGGTTCATCGACCTGCGGCAGGTCGATGATGAATGGCGGCTGCGGCGCATCCGCGTCGTGCGGAAAGCCCCTTTCGCGGGCAACCCCGGGCTTTACGCGATCGCCAAGGGGTCTGCGGACAAGGCGGGCGAGAAGTGAGTGCATCTACCGAGGAAGTGCGCGCCGTTCCGTTTCGAATGGCCGCGGCGATGTCCGAACGTGACGTCGAAAAGCTGGTGGTCAACTACACTGACGACTTCGACTGCGTGATGCCGGTGCACCCTGCTCGCTCCTTCCGCGGTGCCGACCAGGTTCGCGCGAACTACACGACGATCTTCGCCCGGTATTCAAACGGCCTGGACGCCCGGGTCATCGACTCCGTGGTGGACGGTGACCGGGTGTGGACGGAGTGGGAGATGATCGGCACGCGGGCCGACGGGGTCGTCGAGACCATCCGCGGCACGGTCATCATCCGGGTCGAGGACGGCCGCGCCGGAGCGGTCCGCTTCTACCTCGATCCGGTCGATGCCCCGGATGCATCGGCACAGCTGAACATCCTCGACTGAAATCCGACTCGGTAAGCAGGGGACGAACCGGCCCCCGCGCGGCGGCGCGCGAACTGGAAACATCGTTTGCACTGACCCCCCAGGAGTAGATTTTCATGCACCTCACCGTTCTCGCCGCGTCCAGCCCGACCGGACTCTCCCTCACCCGGCAGGCACTCGAACGTGGCCACATCGTCAGGGCCATCGCCCGCAATCCGGACCGGATCACCGTTCCGGACGCCCCGGGGCTGACCAAGATCGTCGCGGACGTGTTCCACACTGACGAGATTGACTCGGCGCTGGAAGGCAGTGAACTGGTGCTGTCCGGACTGGGTGTGCCCAAGGGGACAAAACCGGGTGTGCTGACCGCGGGCGCCCGGTCGGCGGTGGCCTCGGGTGCCCGCATCATCTGGCTGGGCGCCTACGGCACGGGCCCCTCGGCCGCGGTGGCAAGCGCGCTCAACCGGCTGATCCTCAGCGGACTCGGAGCGGAGGTCGCCGACAAGGTCGAGTCGGACGCCCTGGTCACTGAAGCCGGCGGAACGGTTTTCCACGCCGGGCCCCTGTCGAACAAACCGATCAGCCCGTCCCGGCGCACCGTCGGCCTCGATGCCTCCCCCAAGAGCATCTTCCGCATCATGGTGAGCCGGGACACCGTTGCCGCCGCGATGCTGGACGAAGCGGAGAACCCGCGGTTCCCCGGCCAGATCGCCGTCCCGCTCACGCGCTGACGATCTGCCTGCCGCCGGGGCGCTGCGCTCATCTGTCCATTGTGGACGCAACCGAGCTGGTCCACTTCCAGGCTGCCCGGTTTCGGGGCTCGAATCGACGGCTGGTCAGCCGTTCTGGTGCTCGCTCCACCACTGCCGCCCGGTCTCCGGCAGCGAGGTGATCGGGCCGTAGTGCGGGTACCGCCGGTCCGGCGCCGCAGCGTCCTCCAGCTCAATCCCGGTCCGGCAGTTCTCCCGCTGACCTCCACCGGCCAGGCGGCCGCCGCGGCCCGGATCTTCCGAGTCACCTCGCGTACGCAGGCCGGTCGAAGCCACCGGGCGGAGGGGATCCCGGGTGGCGGCGGGGGATCCCCTCCTGTGGTGCTCCGGTCAGGGACTGGCGCAGCTCAGACCTGGTCTCAAAACTCGGCGTGTCGCTAGGTGAACCAACGGCCCGC
The DNA here is from genome assembly GCF_052078295.1 of Crossiella sp. CA198. Classification (NCBI taxonomy): domain Bacteria; kingdom Bacillati; phylum Actinomycetota; class Actinomycetes; order Pseudonocardiales; family Pseudonocardiaceae; genus Crossiella; species Crossiella sp. CA198. The sequence continues at coordinate 26,253 of NZ_JBQJIM010000032.1, read as the reverse complement.
CCCTGGCTCCGCACCGCCCGCCTGTGGGCCCGGCCCGACGGACCGGAGGTCTGTCAGAGAGACTGGGGGCCAGTGCCCGCCCTCTCAACCTGGAGCCTTTGATGCCGCAGGGGACCGTCCGTTGGTTCGACGCCGAACGAGGTTTCGGCTTCCTCGCGCCCGAGGACGGCTCGCCGGACGTGTTCGTGCACGCCTCCGAGATCGTCGGGGACGGCGGCGCGAAAGTGCTCCGCGAGGGTCAGGCCGTCGTGTTCGAGGTCGGCGAGAACGACCGCGGGCCCCAGGCGCTGCGCGTTCGCGTCACCGCCGATGCGGCCACCGGCAGCGCCGTCGGCCTGCTCGGCACCGTCAACTGGTACGAGCCGGGCAAGGGGTACGGCTTCGCGTCGCCGGACGGCGGCGGCGCCGACATCTTCGTGCACAGCTCCGCCATCGTGACCGGCGGCGTGGTCACCGAGGGGCAGCGGGTGGCCTTCCTGATCGTCGAAGGCGAGCGCGGCCCGCAGGCCGGGCACGTGATCCCGCTGGGAGCAGGGGCAGGCTCACCCGCTGCGGCTGGCATCGCGGACGGTGCCGACGGCACGGTGGCCTGGTACGACGAGGACAAGGGCTTCGGCTTCATCAACCCCGACTCCGGCGCCGGGGACGTCTTCGTTCACGCCCGGGCCCTGGCCGAGGGGCTGACGTGGCTCGCGGAGGGCGACCGCGTCGCCTACGAGGTGGCTAGTGGAGACAAGGGCCCGCAGGCCCGCGACGTGCACCTGGTCCGGGGCGCCGAGCCCCAGACGGCGCCGCAGCGGTCGGCACCTGCCGCGGCCGCAGGGCCGGCGGCGCGGGACGTGCCCGTACGAGGCGGCGAGGGCGTCGTCGCGCGCTACGACGGCGACCGCGGCTTCGGCTTCATCACCCCGGACGCAGGCGGCGACGATCTCTTCGCCCACGTGTCCGTGATCATGGGGTCGGAGCCGCTGCAGAAGGGTGACCGGGTCCGGTACGCGGTGCGTCAGAGCGACCGGGGCCCGCAGGCCGACCGCATCGAACGCCTCTGAAGAGGCGGCCCCACCGATGGCTGATCACTTCCCGACGAGAGTGCTCGTTCATCCCCGGCGATGGTGCCGTCAGCAACGCGGCTGCAGCCTCCTCCAGGAGATCGATCTCCCTCGTGGTGACGGGGCCCCGTGCCGACCCGAGGACCTGCTCTGCGCTCAGAAGCTCACCAGTCACCCCCACCCAACGACACAGAGCTACCGATGTATCCCAAACGAGTGAATGGATGCGTTAGACCTGGTCGCAGAGCTCGATCTTTATGAGCCGGCGGAGGTTGATCACGGTGCAGGCCAGCGTGAGTAGCGCCAGCGTGGTGCGTTCGGTCCGGTCGTAGCGCAGCCCGAGGCGTTTGAACCGCAGCAGCCAGGAGATGGTGCGTTCGACGACCCAGCGGACCCGGCCGAGGCGGGACTTGCCCTCAATCCCGCGCCGGGCGATACGGACCTTGATACCGCGGCGGGTCAGGTAGCGGCGGCAGCGGCGGTAGTCGTAGCCCTTGTCGGCGTGCAGCTTGTCCGGTCGGCATCGTGGCCGGCCCGCCCGGCCGTGGTGGCCGCGCACGGTCGGGTTCGTGTCCAGCAGTGGCTCGAACAGCATGCTGTCGTGGGTGTTTGCCGCCGACAACATGATGTGCAGCGGTAGCCCGTTCGCGTCGCACAGAACGTGGTACTTGGAGCCGGCTTTACCCCGGTCAGTGGGGCTGCGGCCGGTCAGCTCGCCCCCCTTTTCGACTGCACCGACACCGCGTCGATGCAGCCTCTGGTCCAGTCGAGCTCGTCGATGTTGGACAGCTCGTCGAGCACGAGTTGGTGCAGCCGGTCCCACACGCCGGCGTCCTGCCACTCACGTAACCGCCGCCACGCGGTGTGCCCGGAACCGCATCCGAGCTGCTCGGGTAGGTCTCGCCAGCGGCAGCCGGTGTCGAGCACGAACAAGATCCCCTCTAACGCGGCACGGTCATCGATCCGGGGCCGCCCACCCGGACCGCGCGGCGCTGGTCGGGACGGGATCAGGGGTTCGATCAGCTCCCAGAGCCGGTCTTCGACCCGCCGCTGCTGTGTCGTCTTCGCCACGACTGCCCACGATCGACGACCAGGACCGGCAGGTTACGCAGTGACACACCCTTAAGTTTTGAGACCAGGTCTTAAGCGGCCAACCGGCGCTGTCGCGGTTCTGTGCCCGGGGCCACTCAACGAGGAGACTCGGGAGGGACGTGACTTCGCGCCCCCCGGTTGGCCGGACGACAACCCGCGACGCATGAAGGGATACGCCTTCCATCGTGGGCACCTGCTTGCGCACATGTTTGGCGGGACTGAGCAGAATGAGAACATCGTGACGCTACATGCTGCAGCAAACCTGGCGCCGAATGGTATGGGTCTGTATGAGAAAATGACAGCTCGCGCACTGGGCTCAGGCGAGGAGGTCTACTATCAGGTTGTGCCAGTGTATGAGAATTCCGGTCTTCGGCCTAAGTATGTCGATATGTATGCAATTGGTAGTGGCGGGTTCTGTATTGATGTCAGAATCGAGAATTCCAGAACTGCGGGAGCGGTGAATCGTGGCCGGTGCTGATGTGTTGCGGGATTATTTTGGTGATGTGCCGGGCGCGCCCGAAACTATCGACTGGGTCGAGGTTGAAACTGAGCTTGGAAGAGGACTTCCGGATGACTACAAGGACTTCTGTCTGAACTATCCGGCGATTGAGATCAACGGGTTTATCACGATCCTCCATCCGAGGTCGGATGTCGATGGTGGAAACCTGATAGAGTCATCGACGGCCATACTGGAGGGCATTAGAGCTACCGTACAACTGGTACCTGAAAGCGTGCCTTTCCCGGTGTTTCCGGACGACGGCGGCATTCTGCCGTGGGGATACGATGTGGATGGCGCCTACCTGTTCTGGAAGACTCGCGGCGATCCGGATGAGTGGACAATTGTGGTCGGTTACGACACCTATTGCGAGCATAAAATGGTAGTGGATGGGTTCGCCTGACTTGCGGGGTCTCTTCGGAGATGTTCCAGGGGCTCCTGGGGGTGTCGACTGGTCCGTCTTGGAAGCCGATTTTGGCACTACTTTGCCTACGGACTACCGTGAGTTTTGTGAGAAGTATCCGGCTCTCAAGGTGAACGATCACCTGTTTCTCATGCATCCAGTGTGACGAGGCGGGATCGTGGCGGGTGTTGGTGAGCTTTGGGAGTTCTTCGGTGACGTCGAGGGCGCGTCTGAAGTTGACTGGCGAGCCGTAGAGTCAAGTATGGTTGCCACACTTCCAGTGGACTACGTAGAGTTTTGTCAACGTTACCCGGCCTTGCTGGTGAATGAATCGCTTCTGGTCATGCACCCAGCCTCGAAGTCCGTTGGTGCGAATCTGGTTGATGGGTTGACAAGCATTGTTGGACGATATCGAGAGGGGCGCGAGGTAAGGTCACATTCAGTGCCGTTTCCGCTATTTCCAGAGGAGGGAGGGCTGATTCCATGGGGTTACGACGAGGATGGCGCTTACTTTTTCTGGAAGACCAGCTCAAATCTAAGTGACTGGACGACCGTGGTGAACTACAGAACGTCCTACTGTGAGCACGAGGTGGGATTTTCTGATTTTCTGGCTGGAGTGCTGGCGGGGAGCTTGGAATACTCCAACTTTCCTGTCGGATTTTCTGACTTTGGGGTAAGTGCTACGCGGGCCTGAATTTTGATCGACGAGGAGGGCGGGTTTGGTCACGGTGACCGCTGCTGACGATCTCTGGGAGTATTTCGGCGATGTTCCAGGTGTCCCGGCTTCGATCGATTGGGACTTGATCGAGGCTGAACTTGGTAGCCCGTTGCCTTCGGACTATCGTGAGTTTTGTGAGCGGTACCCTTCGGTTCGGGTGAATGAGAAGTTTGTGATCATGCATCCGGTTTGCCTGAGCAGGGAAGGCGACCTTCTCTTTCGGGTCCCGCGTATTCTCGATACGTTTCGGGATATGCGATCCGTGGGGCGCGATTCGTTCCCGCTTCCGATCTTTCCGGAGCGGGGCGGAGTGTTGCCGTGGGGTTTTGACGAAGATCAAGGCTTTTACTTTTGGAAAACTGTCGGTGATCCGGATGGCTGGACTGTGGGAGTTAACTATAGACATCGGTCGTGTAGGCATGACCTGAATTTTTCTGCGTTTATTACCGGCATCCTAGGTGGCGGTGTGGAGTGCGAGAACGTGCCGCGCGGTTTCGCTGACTTCGGCGTTAGTGCCGAAAAGGTGGAGTGAAGCATCGTGGCTGGTGCTGGTGAGCTGTGGGAGTTCTTCGGCGACGTGCCGGGAGCGCCCGGTGAAATTGACTGGGATCAGGTGGAGCGAGACCTCTCCATCGAGTTTCCGGCAGACTATAAGGAGTTCTGCTCGGCTTATCCTGCGCTGATGGTGAACGACCTGCTCTTGGTGATGCACCCGTGTACTGATGTTGTCGGGGCAGGGTATCCGGAAGCTAGCAACGGGATTCTGGATATGTACCGAGAGAGCCGGAGCGCGCGCGACTACTCCGTCCCGTATCCGCTTTTTCCGGAACCCGGTGGCCTACTGCCCTGGGGGTACGACCGAGGTGGTGCTTACCTTTTCTGGAAGACGGAAGGTGAGCCAGAAAACTGGACGATAGTTGTGAACTGCAGGGTCAAGTACTGCGAGCATGAAATGGGTTTCTCGGACTTCCTTGCTGGATTTCTCGGAGATAGTGTCGAGTGTCCAAACCTGCCGCAGGACTTCTCGGATTTCGGTGTATCGGCGGCGGCTGCGGAGTGACTCTCGGTACGGTGCGTGGCGGGTAGGTAGTTCTGCGGTGTGCGCGGCTGTATCGAGGTGCGGTTTTCTGGCCGATTCTCGGTTCGCGGGGGAGTCGATCGTGCCAGGGGTGGGATAAGAGCTCACCCGTTGAGCTGACTATCAAATGGGAAAGGTTGACATGAGTTTGTTGCGACGAGTAGTTGTCGTGGCCGTAGGGGTGGCGGTTGGTGCGACTGTCGTCGCAGGCCCCGTCGGGGCCGCGCCGGTGAACACCAGTACTCCAGGAAACGCGGTCACCGCGCCGAAACCGAACGAGGTCGTCCCCAAGAGCAAGGACGGCCGCTCGCTGGTCTACGTGGACGGCGCCCAGGACCAGGCCTTGCGGGCGGCGGTGGCCGCTGCCGGGGGCGTTGTCACCGGCGCGGTGTCCGGGCGACTGCGGGCCGCGGTGGCCGAGGACCGGATTCCGCAGCTGGCCGCGGCGGCCGGGGTGCGGGAGGTGCGTCGGCCGGAGCGGGCGGTGCCGATGGCGGTGACCTCGGAGGGCGTGCTGGCCTCGCGAACCAACGAGTGGGCCGCGGCCGGTCACAAGGGGGCCGGGGTCAAGGTCGGCATCATCGATGTCGGTTTTGGCGGTGTCGCTGAATCCCAGGAGGGCGGCGAGTTGCCGACCGGGGCGAACCTGGTCACCAACAACGAGAACTGCATTGACGCGACCCGCAACGAGGACCACGGCACGAAGGTCGCCGAGGTCGTGCACGACATGGCGCCCGAGGCTCAGCTCTACCTCGCCTGCATGGACGACTCCGTCGGGTTCGCCGCCGCGGCCGAATGGTTGCGGCAGCAGAAGGTGGACGTCATCACCGCCGCGGTCGGGTTCGCCGGCACCGGTCGTGGTGACGGCTCCGGTGACGGGGACAGTCCCGCCGCCGTGGTCAAGCGTCTCCGGGACGCGGGCATCCTCTAGTCGGTCGCCGCGGGCAACCAGGCGCAGATGCACTACGCCGGGCCCGCCGCGGATCGCACCGGCGACGGCTGGGTGGAGTTCAACCAAGGCCCCCAAGGAAACATGTTCTCGCTGCGGGCCGGTCAGAAGGTGACCGTGACGACGCAGTGGGACGCCTGGCCGACCACCCGCGAGGACCTCGACCTCTACGTGATGTCGGCCAACAAGCGGCCGACGGATGCTGGCGCCGAGCAGTTCATCGTCGCCTCCAGTCTGCTCAGCCAGCGCGAGGCCGCCAACGGCCTGCGGCCGGTCGAACAGGTCACCGTGGAACGCAAGGCGAGCGAGCAGACCAGCGGCAACTACTGGATCTACGTCCGCAACCACAACGCGCGCTTCACCATGCCGTTCGACCTGTCCGTGCTCGGGGCATCCACGATGGATCCCAACGTCGCCCTGCAGGAGCGCACCCCGGCCGGCAGCATCACCGAACCGGCCAACTCGCCCTACGCGCTCGCGGTGGGCGCGATGACCCCGACCGGGGAGTCCGTCGAGCACTACTCCGGCCAGGGGCCGACCGTCGACGGGCGGCTCAAGCCGGACCTCTCCGGCTTCACCAAGGTCACCACCTCCACCGGCGGCCAGGGCGGTTTCACCGGCACCTCGGCGGCCGCGGCGCACGTCGCCGGCGCTGCCGCGGTCCTCAAGTCGGCCAACCGGCAACTGGACGCCGCGCAACTGGAGGCGCAGCTGGTCAACCGGGCCAGGGAGAACGCCGGGAACCGGCCACCAGACAACCAGCGCGGCAACGGCAAACTCAACCTGGGCGACCCCGGCAAGGCGCCGGTGGTACAGGGCAGCGGCTACGAGAGCCTGTCGGATCCGGTGCGGATCGCCGACCAGGCACTGGCTCCCGGGCAGACCATCTCGCTCCCGGTGTCGAACGTGCCCACCGGAACCACCGCGGTCGCACTGAACGTCACCGCCAAGTCCGACGCCGAGACCAGCATCGACGTGTTCTCGACGAACCCGGCGCAGTCGGCGAGCAAGGCGACCAACCTCAAGGTCCGCCCTGGCACCGGGTTCACCGCGGTGTCGGTGATCGCCACGGTCACCGACCGGACGGTGTGGGTGCGTAACCAGACCGGCAACTCGCACGTGGTCATCGACCTGGCCGGCCACTTCGACGGCACCGGCGCCTCAACCTATTTCGCCAAGCCCGCCCCGGGGCGGATCCTGGACACCCGCGGCTTCGCCGGCGCCCATCGCGGGCACCTCGGCCCCGGACAGGTCGTCTCCGTGCCGGTCCGCGATCAGCACGGCATCCCGACGGCGGCCACCTCAGTCGCGGTGAACCTCACCGCGTTGGAGGCCACCCAGGAGACCTGGATCTCCGCCTACACCAACACCCTCAGCCGAACCTCGACGCTGAACCTGCGCCGCGGTGAACGACGGTCCAACCTCGCCATCGTCGGCATCGCCGAGGACGGCAACATCCGACTGCGCAACGACTCGGGCGCGGTCAACGTGATCGTCGACGTCGTCGGCTGGTTCGGCCCCGGCCAGGGCGCACGTTACGTGCCCATGCGGGAAGCGGCACGGGTAGTGGACACCCGCACCGGCAGCGGCCTGCCGAAGGCGCCGCTCGGGCACGCCTCGACCACGGCCGTGCAGGTCGGTGGGCTCGCCGGAGTCAGCGCCACCGCGACCGGCGCGGCGCTGACCGTCACCGGCACCGAGGACTACCTCGGCACCGAGCTGTCGCTGAGCCCGGTCGAACTGGGCCGCACCCCGGTGACGCAGGTCGGCATCGGCCAGGCCCAGACCATGGCCGCGACCACGCTGACCCCGTTGGGCGCCAGTGGAAAGGTCAACCTGCGCAACGAACGCGGCCGGGCGCAGGTGTCAGTGGACGTCAACGGCTACTTCGTCGGCGGCACGCCGGTCACCCCCGGGGCGGTCTGCCCAGCGGTGACCGGGGAGAGCGGCTTCGATCCGGTCTTCGACGGCCGGGTGGAGACCGGGCTGGCAGGCTGGCAGCTCGCAGGCGGTGGCCCGGCCCGGCAGGACGGCTGTGAGCTGATTCCCGGCAGTGGCAAGGGAACTTCGTGGTACTCGGCAGCCAGCTTCGGCAGTGACTACACGGTCAAGCTGGACTACAAGACCACCGACAGCAGCGCCGACTCCGGTGTACTGGTCGGATTCCCGCACCCCGCGGGCAATCCGGACGTCCCCGGCGGCCGTGGGGTCGAGGTCCAGATCGGGCCGCGCAACGCGCAGGCGACACTGCGGACCGGCGGCCTGGTCGGGCTCAGCTCACCGACCGCGATGGCGGAGAAGCCGGTGGGGGAGTGGAACTCCTACGAGATCACCGTGTCCGGCAACAAGGTCACCGTCGTCCTCAACGCACAGAAGGTGAACGAGCACACCGTGGCGGACCGGTCGCGGCTGACCACGCCGAGCTTTATCGGTCTGCAGAACACCGGTTCCGCCGACCAGGTGCGATTCCGCGACATCCGGGTGCGGCGCAACGCGGTCACCGGTGTCGGCTCCTTCGCCGGCATCAACGGCAAGTGCCTGGACATCAAGGACGCCGATCCGGCGACCAACGCGGTGCGGATGTGGGGCTGTAACAGCGAACGCGCCCAGGCCTGGACGTTGTCCGGGGACGGCACCGTGCGCGGGTATGGGAAGTGCCTGGACGTCCAGGGCGCCTCGACCCAGCCCGGCGCGGTCGTGCAGCTCTTCGACTGCAACCAGTGGGACGCCCAGCAGTGGATCGTGCGCGCCGACAGCAGCGTGGTCAACGTCCGGTCCGGCCTGTGCCTGACCGCGGCGGGTGCGATCGATGGCGCCGCGGTGGTGTTGCAGGACTGCTCCGGCCGCGCCGAGCAGACGTGGCAGCCGAAGCTCAAGCGGGCCACCTCCGGCGCGTTGGTCGGGCTAAACAACCAGTGCGTGGACGTCGTGGGCGGCAACCCCAACGGCACCGAGGTGTGGCTCTTCCGCTGCACCGCGGAGAACCCACAGACCTGGAGCATGGTGGAGGATCAGACCATTCGTGCCTACGGCCGGTGCCTGGACGTGCAAGGCGGCGGCACCACGCCGGGCACCGCGGTGATGTTCTGGAACTGCACCGGAGACAAGCCACAGCAGTGGGACCTGCGTCCAGACGGCGCGCTGGTCAACCCGCCCTCGGGGCTGTGCCTGACCTCGGCCTCCGGCGACGAGCGCGCCAAGCTGACCCTGGAGAACTGCACGGGCAGGCCAACCCAGACCTGGCGGTTCGCCGCCCAGATCCTGCGCCAGGGCACCGCGACCACCCACCCCATCGAGACCCCCGAAGGCAAGTGCCTGGACGTCAAGGGTGGCACGCCCAGCAGCAACGAGGTCTGGGTGTACTCCTGCACCGGCAACAGCGCGCAGAACTGGTCGGTCTCCCTGCACAACGACGGCACCCTGCGCGCCTACGGCCGATGCCTGGACGTGGAGAACGGCGGCACCGCCAACGGCACCACGGTGCGGCTGTTCGACTGCAACGGCAACAACGCCCAGCAGTGGGCGATGCGCCCGGACGGCACCCTGGTGAACAACCAGTCCGACAGGTGCCTGGATGCCGGCAAGGGTGACCGGGTGTTCCTGTGGGACTGCCACGCACCGCCGCAGCAGCGCTGGGGCCTGACTGCCAGAGCGGCCTGAACAGGTCGTTGATCGTGTGGGGTGGCCGTGCCGACGGCCACCCCACACCTGGCCGAGTGGAACTACCTGCGGACGCTGCGCCGCTCTCCAGAGAGAAGTGACCGTGAAGGGTGGGTTCGAGCCTGGCCACGGGTCATTTGGTGTTCCACGAGGGTTTTGCGAAGGTGCTCGGCTTCGGTTAGCGCGACCTGTTGGACGGCCTGTTGCACGCAACGTGTCCTCGGCGAGCTTGGAAGACACACAGGATCATGGCCAATCATGAGGCCGTGGGCCATCCGACAGAAAAGTGCAACTGGACGCAACAGGACCTGACCAGCGAATACGGGCTAAACCACGGGCCGTTGCCGGAGGATATGGAACGGACGGTCCGGAACCTCATTCCGAGGCTCCGGACCGTCCATTGTGCTCAGTCGTTCTGGTGCTCGGCCCACCACTGCCGACCGGTCTCCGGCAGGCTGGTGATCGGGTCGTAGTACGGGTACCGCCGGTCCAGCGCCTCGGGGTCCTGCAGCTCGATCCCCGTGCGGTAGTTCTTTGTCCAGTAGGAGATCCCGCGCTCCCGGTCGTACTCCGAGATCTGGTGCACCCACCGCTTCCCGACATACGGCACATCGCACACGATCCGCGGCGTGGCGTACCCGGGCAGGTAGCCCATGATCGCGTGCTGCAGCTCCATGGCCTCCCACACCGCGACCCGCCAGTGCTCGGCGTTGGGGATCATGTCGCACATGTAGAAGTAGTACGGCAGGATGTTCGCCTCGCCCTGCAGCGCGAAACACAGGTCCAGCAACGCGTCCGGGGTGGCGTTGACGCCGCGCATCAGCACGCCCTGGTTGCGGACGTCGCGGATGCCGACCTCCATCGCCGTGCGGGCGGCCTCGGCGACCAGGGGGGTCACTGACTGGGCGTGGTTGACGTGGGTGTGGATGGCCAGGTTGACGCCGCGGCGGCGGGCGGTGCGGGCCACCCGTTCCAGGCCCTCGACGACCTTGGGCTGGAGCCAGTGCTGGGGGAGGCCGGCCAGGGCCTTGGTGGCCAGGCGGATGTCGCGGACGGTGGGGATGTCCAGCAGGCGCATCAGGAAGGATTCCAGTTGCGGCCAGGGCACGTTGGCGACGTCGCCGCCGGAGACGACCACGTCGCGGACGCCGGGGGTGCGTTTGAGGTAGTCGATCATCTGGTCTTGCCGGTCGACCGGTTTGAGGGACAGTTTGTGCTTGTCCACCAACGGGGTTGAGTTGCCGACCAGGTCCATCCGGGTGCAGTGGCCGCAGTACTGCGGGCAGGTGGAGAGCATCTCCGCGAGCACCTTGGTGGGGTAGCGGTGGGTCAGCCCCTCGACAACCCACATCTCCGCCTCGTGCAGCGAGTCGCGGCTGCTGTGTGGGTGGCTGGTCCACTCACGCAGGCGGTCGCTGGCCACCGGCATCATGTAGTTGCGCACCGGGTCGGCCAGGAAGGCCGTGGTGAACTCCACGCCGGGGGCCGCGCCCTCGGGGACCATGGTGTTGATCATCTGCGGTGGGATCAGCATCGACATGGTGGCCATGCGCTGCTGGTCGGCGTCGAGGTCCTCGTAGAAGTCCTCGGTCAGCAGCTCGCCCATCACCTTGCGCAGCTGCTTGGCGTTCTTCACGCAGTTCACCCGTTGCCACTGCGCGTCGCGCCACTGCGCCTCGGTCACCGCACGCCATCCTGGGAAGCGCCGCCAGTCGGGTTCGACCAGCTCCTTCCGGACATAGGTGTATGGCTGCCGAGCAGCGTGTTCGAGCGCCTCGGTCACCGACGCAACCTCGTGAACCGCAGTCATAAGTACTCCTCGCCCTCATGAAGACGTAAAGATATGCTGCCAGAGCGCAAGGCTGACGTAAATCTTCCGGAGGTGACTGTGACGGAGCGTGGTGGTTCGTCGCTGTACGGTTTGCACCGCGTGATCGAGCCCGCCGGGGTGCTGCCCCAGCAGGCGTGGCGGCTGGACGCCGATCCGACGCCCGGTCCGGCCGAGGTCGTGATCGACGTCGAGCGGCTCAACCTGGACGCTGCCTCCTACCGCCAGCTGCGCGAAGCCCACCCGGACGCCGCTGACCTGCGGAATGCGGTGCTGGGCATCGTGGCCGAGCGCGGCAAGATGCAGAACCCGGTGACCGGGTCCGGCGGCATGCTCATGGGCACCGTACGCGCGGTCGGCCCGGACTCGCCGCTGGGTCTCAAGCCGGGGGACCGGGTGGCCACGCTGGTCTCGCTGAGCCTGACGCCGCTGGTCATCACCGACGGGCTGGCCGACTGGGACGGGGCGGGGGAGCAGGTGCCCTGCCGCGGGACCGCGGTGCTGTTCGGGCGTTCGATCGCCGCCGTGCTGCCCGCTGACCTGCCGGAATCCCTGGCGCTGTCCGTGCTGGACGTGTGCGGCGCGCCCGCGCTGACCGATCGGATCGTGCGCCGCAAGAACGCCGAACGTGGCCGCCCGGCCACCGTGTGCGTGCTCGGTGGCGGCGGCAAGTCCGGTTCGTTGTCACTGGTCGCCGCGCGCCGGGCCGGGGCGGGACGGCTGGTCGCGCTGGTGCCGACCGAGGCTGAGGCCGCATCCGTGCGGGCCGCCGGGATCGCCGATGAGGTGGTCATCGCCGACGCCCGGAACCCGGTCGCGGTCGGCGAGGCCGTTGGCGCGCAGGTCGACGTCACCGTGGTGTGCGTGGACGTGCCGGGCTGCGAGCACGGGGCCGTGCTGGCCACCGCCGACGGCGGCACAGTGATCTTCTTCTCCATGGCCACCTCCTTCAGCGCCGCCGCACTGGGCGCGGAGGGCCTGGCCGCGGACGTGGAGATGCTGGTCGGCAACGGGTACGTGCCGGGGCACGCCGACTTCGCCCTGGACCTGCTGCGCGCCGAGCCGGGGGTCCGGCGGATGTTCGAGGCCCGCGAACGGCAGACTTCGCCGGTGTGAGCACCATGAGCCCCCCGAACCCCGCCACCGCCACCACGACGCTGCTGCTGGGCGGCCGCGTGCACTCGCCTGCCGCGCCCGATGCCACCGCCATGGCCGTCGCCGACGGCACCGTGGTCTGGGTCGGGCAGGACTCGGTCGGCCGCGCCCTGCACCCGGACGCGGAGATCATCGACCTGGACGGCGCGTTCGTCGCGCCCGCCTTCGTGGACGCGCACGTGCACGCCACCTCGGCCGGACTGCTCTACAGCGGCCTGGACCTCACCGGCTGCCGCACCCTGGGCCAGTGCCTGGACCTGGTCCGCGCCTACGCGGCCGAGCACCCGGGCGTGCTGATCTGGGGGCACGGCTGGGAGGAGGTCAACTGGGCCGAGGGCCGCCCGCCCACCCGCGCCGAACTGGACGAGGCCGCCGGTGGCGCGCCCGTCTACCTGTCCCGGATCGACGTGCACTCCGCCCTGGTCACCACCGCGCTGCTGCACCGCGCCCCGGCGGCCAGGGACGCCGACGGCTGGTCCGAACAGGGTCCGCTGGCCCGCGCGGCGCACCACCACGTGCGCCGGGCGGCCAAGGAATCGCTGACCGCAGCCCAGCGGCAGGAAGCCCAGCGGCTCTTCCTCACCCACGCGGCGAGTCTTGGGGTGGCCGCGGTGCACGAGTGCGCCGGGCCGGACATCTCCAGCCCCGAGGACCTCACCGACCTGCTCCGCCGCTCCGCCGCCGGGGACGTGCCGCAGGTCTTCGGCTACTGGGGCGAGGCAGGCGGGCTGGCCGTGGCCAAGGAACTCGGCGCCACCGGGGTGGCCGGGGACCTGTTCGTGGACGGCGCGCTCGGCTCGCGCACCGCCGCGCTGTGCGAGCCCTACACCGACGACCCCAGCACCTCCGGGGCGCTCTACCTGGACGCGGACGCGGTCGCCGAGCACCTCATCGCCTGCACCAGGGCCGGGGTGCAGGGCGGCTTCCACGTCATCGGCGACCGGGCGGTGGCCCAGGTGGTGGCCGGCTTCGACAAGGCGGAGAACGTGGTCGGCGCGGCCGCGCTGGCCGCCCGGCACCACCGCCTGGAACACCTGGAGATGGTCACCGCCGAACAGGCCGCGCGGCTGGCCGGGTGGGGTGTGATCGCCTCCATGCAGCCACTGTTCGACGACGCCTGGGGCGGCACCGACCGCGCCTACGCCCAGCGCCTCGGCCTGCCCCGCGGCGCCCAGCTCAACCCGTTCGCCACCGTCGCCGCGGCGGGCATGGTGCTCGCCTTCGGCTCCGACGTGCCGGTCACCCCGGTGGATCCGTGGGCGACCGTGCGGGCCGCCGTGTACCACCGCACCGAGGGCCTGGGCATCTCGCCGCGGGCCGCCTTCACCGCGCACACCCGCGGCGGCTGGCGGGCCGCGGGCATCCAGGACGGCGTCAGCGGCACCCTGCAGCCCGGCGCGCCCGCCACCTACGCGGTGTGGGCGGCGGGGGAGCTGGTAGTGGCCGCACCCGATGAGAAGGTGCAACGCTGGTCCACCGACCCGCGCTCCCGGGTGCCCGCCCTGCCTCGACTGGACGCCGGGGCCGAACTGCCGCGCTGCCTGCGCACCGTGCTGCGCGGGCGCACCATCCACCACATCGAGGAGGACCGCCGGTGAGCCGGGAGACAATGCTCGACCTCGACGCCGAGGTCGTCGCACGGGCACGGCGGCTGGCGGCCGAGGCCGCGTTGCCGGTGGTGACCCTGGCCAAGGCGCACACCACGGTCGCGGTGGAACGCGCCACCCTGCGCCTGGCCGGGATCACCGGCGCGGACACCACGCACCGGGCAGGCGATGTGCCCTGGGTGAACCGGGTGGTGGACACCGTGCGCGAGCAGTGCGGCCTGGCGCACGGATCGGTGCTGCCGGTCTTCCACGCCTTGCGGGAACACGGTTTGGGCGATCTGACCGAGCTGGCCGAGGCCACCGCGGCCGGGCAGATCACCTTCACCGTGCCCACCGGGAAAGCGGCCGAGCGGGCGGCGAAGACCGCGCGGGTGGCCGTGGCCAAGGGCATGCGGCGGATCGACCGCAACCGCGCCCAGCGCGCCAAACTCGTCGACAAGATCGGTGATCCGGCGCAGCGGCCGTGGATCTACCTGATCGTGGCCACCGGCGATATCGACGAGGACGTGGTGCAGGCCTGCAACGCCGCCCGCGCCGGGGCCGATGTGATCGCGGTGATCCGCTCCACCGGACAGTCCCTGCTGGACTATGTGCCCGAAGGCGCCACGCATCACGGGTTCGCCGGAACCTATGCCACGCAAGAGAATTTCCGGATCATGCGGGCCGCGCTGGACGAGGTGAGCAAGGAGGTCGGCCGCTATGTGCGGCTGACCAACTACGCCTCCGGCCTGTGCATGCCCGAGATCGCGGTGCTGGGCGGGCTGGAACGCCTGGACATGATGCTCAACGACTGCATGTACGGCATCCTGTTCCGCGATATCAACCCGATCAGAACCTTTGTGGACCAACGGTTCTCCCGTCAGGTGCACGCGCGCGCCGGGATCATCATCAACACCGGCGAGGACAACTACCTCACCACCGCCGACGCGGTCGAGGCCGCGCACACCGTCACGGTGTCCCAGCTGCTCAACGAGCACTTCGCACACGAGGCCGGACTCCCGGACGAGCTGCTCGGCCTCGGCCACGCCTTCGAGATCAACCCGGAGCTGCCGGACTCCTTCCGGATGGAACTCTCGCACGCCCTGCTGGCCCGCGAGCTGTTCCCGGACGCGCCGCTGAAGTGGATGCCGCCCACCAAGCACATGACCGGCGACGTCTTCCGCGGCCACCTGCTGGACGGCTTCTTCAACCTGGCCGGGGTGCTCACCGGGCAGAGCATCCTGCTGGTGGGCATGATGACCGAGGCCGTGGTGACCCCATGGCTCTCCGACCGCGACCTGGCCCTGGCCAACGTGCGCTACGTGCTCAACGCGGCCGGACGGCTGGCCGAGGACTTCCGGCCCGCCCCGGACGGCTTCATCGTCAAGCGCGCCAACCAGGTCCTCGGCGAAGCGGTCGACCTGCTCGAACGCGTCGTCGACGACGGCCTGCTCACCGCGATCGCCCAGGGCACCTTCGGGTTGATGAAACGTCCGCCGGACGGCGGCAAGGGCGCGGACGGCGTGATCGAGAAGGCCGACGGCTACGTCAACCCGGCCAGTGACCTCCTGGACGAGGGGAGCGACCGATGAGCGCGGAGAAGCGGCACGTCCGCCCGTACGGGGACACCACCGGCGACGGCATGGTGCAGATGTCCTTCACCCTGCCCGTCCCGCACGGCCCGCGCGCCGAGGGCGCCGCCCAGCAGCTGGCCAACAAGATGGGCATGGACCCGGCCATGGTGGTGCACTCCAACCCCATCGGCGCGGACTTCACCTTCGTGGTGGTCTACGGCTCGGTACAGCACATCATCGACCTGGACGCCGTGCAGGTGGTCGAACGCGAGTACCCGCTGCTCACTCCCGCCGACGTCAACGCGACGCTGAAGAAACGGTTGCGCCGCAAGCTGACCGTGGTCGGCGCCTGCATCGGCACCGACGCGCACACCGTGGGCATCGACGCCATCCTCAACATCAAGGGCTTCGCCGGCGAGAAGGGCCTGGAGTACTACCGGGAACTGCGCGTGATCAACCTGGGCGCCCAGGTCACCGTGCCCGACCTGGTCAAGCGGGCCCGCGCGGAGAAGGCCGACGCGGTGCTGATCTCCCAGGTGGTCACCCAGCGGGACGCGCACATCCACAACACCCAGGAGATGTCCGCGGCCTTCCGCGAGGCCATGGGCGAACGCCGCCCGCTGCTGGTCGCGGGCGGCCCCCGGTTCGACCCGCTGATGGCCGAGGAACTCGGCGTGGACCGGGTCTTCGGCCGCGGCACCACCCCGGGTGAGGTGGCCAGTTTCCTGGTCCACGCGATGAACGAGCGGAAGGTGGCGGTGTGAGCGCGGCACTGGTCGAAGGGTTCTCGGTCACGCACAGCAGGTACGTGCCGTACGCGCACGCCCACTACGGCGGCAACCTGGTGGACGGGGCGTACAGCCTGGGCCTGTTCGGCGATGTGGCCACCGAGCTGTGCATCCGCACCGACGGCGACGAGGGCCTGTTCGCCGGGTACTCGGGCGTGGAGTTCCTGGCCCCGTTGCACGCCGGGGACGTGGTGGAGGTGACCGCCACGCTGACCCGCATTGGCAACCGCTCCCGGTCGGTGGCCTTCGAGGCCCGGGTGACCTGCCGCGCCAACCCGAACCGCGGCCCGTCCTCCGCCGACGTGCTGACCGAGCCCCTGGTGATCACCAGGGCCACCGGCACGGTGGTGGTCCCACTACCCGCGGGCTGAGCGCGCCGGCGTGTTGGCCGTTCTCGTACGGGGTCTTGGCCGTTGTGGCACGTCGGTTTGGGCCAACACGGTGTACGACAACGGCAAACACAGCGTACGAGAACGGCCAACACACTGGGACTGATGGACCATCATGGTCGGCATGAGCGGTGTCGTCCGTCCCACCACGACCGCGGAACTGGCTCGTGGCCTGGTCGAGTACCGATTCGACCAGCGCGGCAGCGGCACGGTGCTGGTGTTGCACGGCGGACACCTCAACGCCGGCCTCGCGCTGGGTGAGGACGTGTTCGCCGACGCCGGCTACTCGGTGCTGGCGCCCTCGCGCCCCGGCTACGGCCGCACACCCCTGCCCACCGGCACGACGACCAGCGGGTTCGCCGATGTCCTCCGTTCGCTGTGCGACCACCTCGGCATCGCCCGGATCACCGCCGTGGTCGGCGTTTCGGCCGGGGGACCTACCGCGATGGCGATCGCCGCCCGCCACCCGGACCTGGTCGAGCGGGTCATCCTGCAGAGCGCGGTCGGCCCGCTCCCGTGGCCGGATGCGCGGACCCGCCGTGCCGCCCGGTTCGCCTTCGCGCCCGCGACCGAGCGCGTCACCTGGTCAGTCGTGCGCGCGATCATGCGTACCGTGCCGGATCTCGGCCTGCGCCTGCTGCTGGGTGACCTCGCCGCGGTGCCGGCCCGGCAGGCCGTGACCGCGCTGACGGCCGAACACCGGCAGCTGTTGATCGAACTGTTCTCCCGGATGCGGTCCGGCGAAGGCTTCCGCAACGACCTCGCCACCATCCGGGCCGGGGCCGACGAGGTGGTCACCCAGCCCGCCCTGGTGATCGCCAGCCGCGATGACGGCGCCGTGCCCTTCGCCCACGCCGAGGCCCTATCCGCCGCGATCCGGCACAGCAGGCTCATCGAGAGCGCCGCCGACAGCCACTTCGTCTGGCTCGGCCATGACTGGCCTGCGATCAGCGACAAGATCCGCGACTTCCTCGCCACCTGAGTCCCGGCCCGCACCGGCTGTGACCCAGCCGTGACATAACGCGGATATCACCCGGACATGGCAGGGCCAGTTTGGCGGCCATGCGACTACAGACCACAGCCTTGGCCGCCACCCTCGCGGTGGTGGCCATGATGGCGGGCGCCCTCCCGGCACTGGCCATCAAGGGCGGCATCCAGTCACCGCAGCCCTACTCGTTCATGGGGTCGTTGCAGCGGCCCGATTCGCCGCGCGCGGACGGTCACGTCTGCGGGGTCACGCTGATCGCGCCGCAGTGGGCGGTCACCGCCAGCCACTGCGTGCGCAATCCCAACCAGGCCCAGGTCGGCACGCCGCGGGACTGGAAGGTCCGCTTCGGCGCGCTGAGCACCAGAACCGGCGGCGAACTCACCGAGGTGGACAAGTTCTACCGCTACTCCAACTACGTGCACGAAGGCGATTTCGCCCTGCTGCACCTGAAAACCCCGGTCCGCGCCGAACCGGCCAAGATGCCCTCGGCCACGCCCGCCGACCACACCCCGGCGCGCATCCTCGGCTGGGGCATGACCTGTGATGACCGGAAGCCGGAGTGCTACCCGGAATTCCTGCGCGAGGCCGACACCGTCGTGCAGCCGGACGAGCTGTGCAAGCCCGCGGGCATCCACGAGGAGCGGGAGATCTGCGTGGGAGCGCCGGACGGCAGCGTGGCGCCGACCAACATGGACTCCGGCGGTCCCGCGCTGATCCGCGAGGGCGACCGGTGGGTGGTGGTCGGCGCGGTCAGCGGCGGCAACTCCACCCAGCCCATCGTCTACACCGACGTGCACTGGTTCACCGGCTGGATCAACGGCATCACCAGCGGCACCGCCGTCCCGCCGGACAGCCCCCGCCCGAACCTGGAGGGCGCGGTCGACCTCGGCATGTGCGCGGCCTCGGTGGTCCGCACCCCGGAGTCCCGCCCGCAGGACCCGGCGCTGCTGCTGACCAACGGCCACTGCGTGGGCGAGAACCAGCCCAAGCCCGGCTCCGCGCTGGTGGACCAGCCCGCCGACCAGGTGGTGCGGATCGGCGACCGCGACGGCTACGCCGAAGCCACCGCCAAGGCGAACCGGCTGCTGTACGCCACCATGACCGGCACCGACATCGCGCTGTACCGCCTGGACCAGACCTACGCCCAGCTCGAAGCCGACGGCGCCAAGATCTTCCAGCTCGCGACCAGCCCCGCTGGTCAGGGGGACAAGATCGACATCCTCTCCGGCGGGCAGGGCAACCGGTTCAGCTGCGTGGTCGAGGCGGAGGTGCCGCACCTGCGTGAGGACGGGTACCAGCAGGATGGCGCGTTGCGTTACGCGGCCGGGTGCGGGGCCTCGCATGGGTCTTCGGGCTCGCCGCTGGTGGCGGCGGACGGGGCGACCGTGGTGGGGGTGCACAACACCGGGAATGACAACGGGGAGCAGTGCACCCGGAACAACCCGTGCGAGGTGGCCGCGGATGGGACGGTGACGGTGCGGAAGGGGCATCGGTACGGGCAGCGGACCAGCATGATCCCGGCCTGCCTCGGGGCGGGGTCGGTGCTGGACCTGGCCCGGCCGGGCTGCACGCTGACCCGGCCCGCGGCCTGATCGTGGCCTGACATTGTCACGGTGAGCTGGTGCGAATCTGCACTTACCGCGACAGATTCCGGGAATCTAGCGTTGGTGGCGATGCGAGTGCTCATCGCCACCAACGCATTTCCTCGGAAGTTTCCGAGGGGGGACCGGAGAAATGATGCGAATCAAGCGGATTGTCTGTGCCGCGGCCATTCCCGCCGTGCTGCTGACCGCCACCGGCCTGATCGGCGTCAGCGCGTCGGCAGCCACGGAGAATCCCGCCGCGACCGCCGCCGCCAAGCTGCAGCCGGGTGAGGTCGCGGTCCGGCGGAGTGCCTACGACGCCTTGACCCAGACCGCCACTGTCGAGCTGCTGCTCAGCGAGGGCTACCGGTTTGACGTCACCAGTGACGGTGGACTGCGCTTTCTCGGACCGGACGGGCGGGTGGTCGATCAGACCGGACCGGCCCTGCGGCGGCCGGGTACTGGGGACGCAGAGCTGGCCGGGAAGTTCCGGAAAATTGACGACTCACATGTCAGCTGGACGCCGGATCAGGGGGTTGCGCAGTTTGCCGGTGGCTTCTGGTGCTGGACCACGAACATCAGCAAGGAATTCGCCAAGGGAGTGATCGTGGGGAGCCTCGGCGGAACTCCAGGGCACGTCATCGGTGGGATCGGCGGAATCGTCAGCGGGGTCGTCACCTCTTCCGAGCAGTGCTGAGCCGGCGCGACCAGCGAGTGAATGAGGGGCCATGGTTGTTGTCGCCACCTGCCTGGCCGCGTTGACCATCGCGGCCAGGGTCGTCCCTGATCCGGTGGCCGCCGTCGCCTTGGCACTGGCCGCACTGGCGCTGTTTGCCGCGACGTTGTTCCGGCAGCGGCGCGACCTGTTCGTATGCACTGGATCCGGGACGCCGTGGGCGGTCAGCTCGCTCTCCGCTGCCGCGGCAGCATTCCTGGCGGTCAGTGCGTTGCAGGGGGACAGCGGTTCGGTGGTGGGCTGGGTCGTGCCGTCGGTGGCGGGTGCAGGGGTCCTGCTCGGTGCTGTTGTCCTCAGCCGGATCGGGCTCGCCCAGCACCACCACCTGGCCGACCTCCACAACGAACCCAGCGCATAAGGAACCCGGTCTGCCGGTGTGTTGGCCGTTGTGGGTGGGTCAGGTGGCGGCCGGGTAGGTGGGGAGTTGGGGGAGGGTGATGCCGAACCACTCGCGGTAGGCCGCGAGCAGGTCGGCCTCCTCGATCTGCTGCTCGTGGCGCAGGTCGCCCTCGGTGCGGATCAGGGTGTGGCCGGAGAGGGTGATCCGGTCCGCCCCGTTCGCCAGGGGCAGTGAGACCATCACGTTGCGGGTGAAGTGCGAGGTGGGTGAGGTCTGGTGCCACCAGCACATCGGGGCGAAATCGCGCAGCGGCAGTGGGCGCGGGTCGACCCGGTAGGCCCCGGAGTCGCCGTGCCAGACTTCGACCTCGGCGCCCGCGTCGATCAACCGGAAGGTGCCGCCCGCGTCCGCCTGTGGCTCCCTGGAGTCCCAGCGCAGGGGGCTCGGGGCGAAGCGGCCGAAGCCGACGTCGGAGAGCCACACGACGCCCTGTTCGTCGGTCACCAGCAGCGCCAGGTGGTCCTGCGGCGGACCCAGGGCGGTGGCGTGGAAGACCCGCGCGCCGGCCAGGGTCACCGCGAAGCCGACCGCGCGCAGCAGTTCGGCGAATAGGCCGTTCAACTCGAAGCAGAAGCCGCCGCGGCGGTGGGTGATGATCTTCTCCGCCAGATCGGCCGGGTCCAGGCTCAGGTGGCCGGGCAGGTGGATGCCCAGGTTCTCGAACGGGACCGTGCGCAGATGGCGTCGTTGCAGGTCAGCCAATGCGGCGGCGGTGGGGGCGGCCGGGAGGTCGGCGCCGATGCGGGCGAGGTAGGCAGCGCGGGTCGTGGTGTCCACGGGGGGAGTCTGCAACCTCGGGCCCGCTGGAGGTCCAGCGTTCTTCGTCACCCGGAAGACTCACTTGTGCCGGTCCGGGCACCCGCTGACCCGGGCTCCGCTACCGTCAGCGACTACGCTTGCCGGGTGAGTCGGCCGATGGCCCGAATGGATCACGGCCCTGCGATACCGGCGCGCCCTGACGACAAGGACGAACACCGACCGGCGGAGGCGATGGCGCCGTCCACCGCCGGCGAGGAGGACACGGAATGGCCGACCAGCGCGACAGCCACGCGGAGAACCCGAGCCCCAGCGGGCCGCCCAGCCCGGTGCTGGTGGTGATCCCGACCTACAACGAGCGGGAGAACGTCCAGCTCATCGTGGGCAGGCTGCACGCGACATTGCCGGAGGCCCACGTGCTGGTCGTCGACGACGGCAGCCCGGACGGCACCGGCGAGGTCGCCGACGAGATGGCCGCCAAGGACGAGCGCGGCCGCATCCACGTGATGCACCGGACCGAGAAGGCCGGGCTTGGCGCGGCCTACATCGCCGGGTTCAAGTGGGCCCTGGAGCGGAACTACGCGGCCATCGTGGAGATGGACGCCGACGGTTCGCACGCCCCGGAGGACCTGCCCCGGCTGCTCAACGCCCTGATCGACTCCGACCTGGTGATCGGCTCCCGCTATGTCACCGGCGGCAAGGTGGTCAACTGGCCGAAACGGCGCGAGATCCTCTCCCGCAGCGCCAACATCTACGCCCAGGTGGCCATCGGCGTGCGGATCAAGGACATCACCGCGGGCTACCGGGCCTACCGCCGCGAGGCCCTCGACAAGATCATCCAGGATGGCGTGACCTCGATCGGTTACTGCTTCCAGATCGACCTGGCCTGGCGCACGGTGCAGGCCGGGTTCCGGGTGGTCGAGGTGCCCATCACCTTCACCGAGCGCGAGATCGGCGTCTCCAA
Organism: Crossiella sp. CA198; assembly: GCF_052078295.1. NCBI lineage: Bacteria > Bacillati > Actinomycetota > Actinomycetes > Pseudonocardiales > Pseudonocardiaceae > Crossiella > Crossiella sp. CA198. Next base: position 4,061 of record NZ_JBQJIM010000032.1, on the reverse strand, counting down.
GATGAGCGGCAACATCATCAGCGAGGCGCTGCTGCTGGTCGGCAAGTGGGGCGTCAAGCACCGGGCCGGTCAGCTCAAGAAGCTGTTCAGCAGGCGCTGAGTCGCTCGCAGACGCACGAAGGCCGTCCGGGCGGGAGAACCGGACGGCCTTCGTTTTTTTCCTGGTGCGCGGGAGGTGCGGTGGTGCGTTCAGTCCGGGTTGATCCAGGTGCGGATCAGGCGGAGGTGGCGCTCCGGCGTCCCCGAAGCTCCTCAAGCCGCTCGGTGAGCAGCTCCTCAAGCTCGGGGATGGAACGACGCTCGAGCAGCATGTCCCAGTGGGTGCGCGGGGGCTTGGTCTTCTTCGCCTCCGGCTGGCTGCCGTCGATCATCTCCGACTCGGTCCCGTGCAGACGACATTCCCAGGTGGAGGGAAGTTCCGCGTCGTCGGCGAACGGGACGTCGAACTCGTGCCCCTTCGGGCAGGCGTACCGCACCGACCGGCGTGGTGCGAGGTCGTGGTTACGGTCGGTCTCGTAGCTGACAGCTCCGAGCCGGCTGCCACGCAGAACGCGGTCGGCCATGACGGTGTCCTTTCGCTCGGCTGAAGACCGCCCGCCTTCAGCTCACGGCGTACTGCTTACAGAGTGCAACAACGAGGGCGTCGTTGTCGTTCCCGGTTTGGCCTAGTTGGTCGCCCACGGTGATCTATTTCACCTATCAACGAGGACGTCCTCCATAGGGATGTCATCGCCGCAGAGTCATGACGCGTTATCAGCGCATGCTACGGCTAGTTCACCCAGTTGGGGGTAGGTATTGAGGGCTGATGCAGATCAAGCCAGGCTGAGCTGGCCTACCGGTGTCGAGGTGGGACCAAGCTCACCTAGACGAAAGTGCCTTCGGCACAGCACTTGGTAACGGACCGTAGCTCCTGCGTCGCTCTCGCGCTGGGCACGGTCCGTATCCGGTACTGGCTGGTCCGTATCGGTCACCGTGTCCGCGACAAAAACCGTGTCACCCGCTCGGACTATCTGGTTACCCAGGATCCGCGCGTTGAACCGCCCCTGCAAGCCACACCAGCACAGCACCTCCACCTGCACCGCCTGCAGCTCGTCAGCCAGCTCGAACAGCCGCCGTGAGCCCGGGAAAAGCTCACTGCGGAAGTCCGTGGCGATGCCGAAGCAATAGACGTCGACCTGCACCTCATCGGCCAGCTCGGCGAGCTGTTCGACCTGGGCGGCGCTGAGGAACTGCGCCTCGTCGACGATCACGTAGTCCACCCGGCGCCCCTCGGCCCAGCACTGCCGGACCAGTAACACCAGGTCGGTGTCCTCATGCGCCTCCACCGCGTGCCGGGTCACCCCGATCCGGCTGGAGATCTGCGGCTGCCCGGATCGGTCGTGCCGCACGAGCAGCAGGCCGCCCCGGCCCTGCCGGGCCAGGTTGTGGTCGATCTGCAGCGCGAGGGTGGACTTGCCGCAGTCCATCGGTCCGTAGAAGAACCGCAGCCTGCCCGAGACGGGCAGCGCCCGCCGCGCTCCGGCCGCGGGCACCGCGGACAGGGCGTCGGTGGGATCCGGTCGGTTGGGTACCGCAAGTACGTCCACGGGCCGTGACCCTAACGTGAGGCCGTTGTTGATCACAGCACCGCCGGTTCTGAGTTGCCGACCGCGCGGATCGCACGGCGGACCGGAACCAGCCAAACCAGGATGAATCCGACGATGAAGAAGATCATCATGCTCAGGATCGCCAGCCGGAACGAGCCGGTGGCCTGCCCGATCCCGGCGTAGACCAGCGGACCCAGCCAGGAGGTCGAGCGCTCGCCGATCTCGTACACCGCGAAGTACTGGCCCTCCTTGCCAGCCGGGACCATCTGGCTGAACAGCGACCGGGCCAGCGCGTTGGTGCCGCCGAGCACCAGGCCGATGCCCGCGGCGATGCCGAAGAACTGCAACTCCTCCCCGGCCTGCACCAGGTAGGCCAGCGCGAGCATGATGATCCACACCACCAGGCTGCCCAGGATGGTCTTCTTGGCGCCGATCCGCTTGGCCACCAGGCCGTGCGCCACACCGCCGATGAAGGCCACGAACTGGGTCATCAGGATGGCCGTGATCAGCGTGGACTGCGGCAATTTCAGTTCAAGACTGCCGTACTGGCCCGCCACGTTGGCCACCGTGGAGATGCCGTCGGTGAAGATCAGGTAGGAGCCGAGGAAGGCCAGCGTCAGCGGGAACTTGCGGGCATAGCGCAGGGTGTCGCCGAGTTCGCGGAAGCCACCGCCGATCTTCCCGCCGCCCAGGTCGGCCCGCTCGGGTTTGGGCCGGTCGCGCAGCACCCGCAGCGGCACCAGGGTGAAGGCGGCCCACCAGATCCCGGTGAGGATGAAGCAGGCCCGCACCGCCTCGCTCTGCGCCAGCCCGAACAGCTCGTGGCCCTGGAACAGCCCGAGCTGCAGCGCCAGGCACACCCCGCCGCCGAGATAACCGAAGGCCCAGCCCCTGGAGGAGAGCGCGTCGCGTTCGTCCGCGGTGGAGATCTCCGGGATGAAGGCGTAGTAGACCACCACCGAGGTGCCCCAGCAGATGTTGCCGATGGTGAACAGCAGCACCCCGATCTGCCAGTTCTGCCCCTCCACCAGCGCGAGCAGGCAGGTGGCCACCGCGCCGGTGAAGGCGAATCCGGCCAGCATCCGCCGCTTGTTCTGACTGCGGTCCGCGATCGCCCCGGCTACCGGCAGCACCAGCACCTGGATCACGGTGGCGAAGGAGAGCAGGTACCCCCACAGCGACCCGGCCGGGAACACCAGGCCCAGGATGCTGACATCGCACTGCACCAGGGTGTTGTCATTGGCGCACGGCGCTGGCCCGTTGCGCGCGGTGTCCGCCTCGGCCGCGGCCCGCGCGATCGAGGTCAGGTACAGCGACAGGAAGACGGTGACGACCGAGGTCGGGAAAACCGAGTTCGCCCAGTCATACCAACACCATCCGCGTTGAGTCCGCCGCCGGTCCGCCGGCGAGGCGACCGCGGTGCCCGCACTGTCCAACCCACTCATCCCCGACCTCCCGGCGCGGTGTGCCGTGCCCGCGCAGTGGGGGGACTGTACTGGCCGTGGATGACGAACCGGCCAGCCCGCAAGCGAGTCGTGACGAAGTCAGGTAATTCCACCCAATTCGTCACGGTGGATCACCTCAGACCGTGATGTGCGACCCCGGTTCGGCGAACTCCACCGGCCCGGCGAATCGCGCCGAGGCCCGGGTCACCGCGTCGTCAGGGGAGACCGAGCGGCCCAGGTGGGTCAGCAGCAGCCTGCGTGCGCCCGCGGCCTGTGCGGTCTCTCCCGCGTCCTCCGGGGTGTGGTGCACCGGCGGCTCGTCCGCGGGGCGCCGGTCGCTCTCGGCCTCGCACAGCAGCAGGTCGCAGCCACTGGCCAGCTCGGTCAGCGCGGGGCAGGCCGCGGTGTCGCCGGAGAAGACCAGGCAGGCATCCGGGGACTCCACCCGGACGCCGAAGGCCGGGATGCCGTGCTCGACCGCGCGACTGGTCAGGGTCAGCTCGCCGAGCTGGACCTGGTGGCCGTCGTGCAGCTCGTGGATGGCGAAGGCGGACTCCACCGGGCTGCGCTCCGGGCCGTTGGTCAGGAAGTTCGCCAGGCGATCGGCCAGGCCCGGCGGGCAGTACAGCGGCAGCGGGTCGCGGTCGATGTCGGCGTAGCGCAGCGCGTAGTAGGCGGTGAGCAGGTCGGCGGTGTGGTCGGCGTGCGCGTGCGAGATCCAGATCGCGGTCAGCCCGGCCAGGCCGGTGTGGTGCTGCAGCGGGCCGAGGGTGCCGGTGCCCGCGTCCATCCAGACCCGGGTGTCGCCGTTGGACACCAGGTAGCCGGAGCAGGGGTTGTCCCGGGTGGGGTAGGGCGTGGCGTTGCCCAGGACGGTCAGGGTCAGTTCGTTCACCCGCATAGCCTAAGCGGGTTGCCAGAAGTTGTGTCCGTAACTCGCGGGAGTTGACCTTCCCTCGAACGTGAAGAGCCCCGTCGGGTTGGATTGAGTTACCACACACAACCGACCCGACGAGGCCTCCTTCAGTAT
>NZ_JBQJIM010000031.1:0-103505 GCF_052078295.1 Crossiella sp. CA198 | reverse complement strand
GTTTCGGTGGTTATGGCGGAGGGGAAACGCCCGGTCCCATTCCGAACCCGGAAGCTAAGTCCTCCAGCGCCGATGGTACTGCATGCGTGAGCGTGTGGGAGAGTAGGACGCCGCCGAACTAAATTTGAGAAGGCTTCCGGCCTCGTGGGTTCGCCCCGGGGCCGGAAGCTTTTTCGCATTTGGGCCTTGCTTGTGCCCTTTAGTGCATTGAATTCATTGACCGAAAAACGCAGAGTGCATGTTGCACATTGCCGGTCAGGGGTGCCGTTGTCACCCGATCAGGTCGACAGTTCTGGCGGCTATTACTACAGTGGTCCGGTCCCTGCATATCCGCCGCTTTAGTCGACAGCGGGAGCAATGGCCGCGCGAACGTTCCGTGTGTTGACCACGACGACCCTGGCCGGGTTGTCGTTGCTGGTGGTCGTCACCAGTTCGGGGATCTTGTCCCCCTGGGCGTCGATGATCACGGACAAGGCGTTTCAGCTGGTAGCGGCCTTGTTCGCGGTGTTCGGGTACTCCTGGACCGCCCGCGGTCGCACCGGGGTCGGCCGGCGGTGGCGGAACTGGATGGCCGCGGCGAGCATCGGACTGGCCTTCGGGCTGGCGGCGCTGACCGTGGGCTCGGTGGTCGGGATGACCCGGACAATCGCGATTGTGGCCTCGGCCGCCTTTGTGATGGCGCCATTGCTGTCCATGGCCGGGGTGGTCGAACTGGCCCGCGGTGAGCATTCCGAGGTGGCCGCGCCGGTGACGAAGCGGCGCTACGGCGGCGCGATGCTGCTGGTGGACGCGCTGATCATCCTCGGCTCGCTGTCCTTCCTGTTCTGGGTGGCCTCGGCCATCCCCAGCGGGGCGCCCCGCTCCTGGTTCAGCAGCGGTCCCGGCATGATCACCCTGCTGGTGCACCCGGCCGCCTACGTGGTGCTGCTCGGCGTGGTCGCCACCCTGTCCCGGGTCCGGCAGACCGCGCGGCAGCTGCCGGTGGTCTTCCTCAGCGTGGCCTTCGCCTGCCAGTCCGCCTCCGGCTGGCTGTTCGCCTACCTGATCTCCAAGGGCACCGGGCACGTGCCGCCGATCGCGGACGTCGGGTTCATGGCGGGCACCCTGATCTTCGCGCTGGCGCCGTGGGCGCCGGTGGAGCGCGGGCCTGCCGGGCGGGACCCTGGCAGGCTGCAGGCCGGGGACTACCTGCACCTGGTGGTGCCGTACGTGCCGCTGGTGATCACCGGCGTGTTCATCGCGATCGGCACCGCGCTGGGCATCCAACTGGGGATCTGGCAGGTCTACCTGGGACTGTTCTGCGTCGGCCTGATCATGGTCCGCCAGCTGCTGACCTCCACGGACAACATGCAGCTGCTCAAGCGCCTGCAGGACAGCCAGCGGCAACTCGAATACCAGGCCTACCACGACTCGCTCACCGGGCTGGCCAACCGGGTCGTCTTCCGGGAACGGCTGAGCGGGGCGATCCGCAGCCGGATCGACGAGCACCGGCCGCTGATGCTGCTGTTCATCGACGTGGACGACTTCAAGGCCGTCAATGACAGGTTCGGACATGCCGCAGGGGACGCGGTATTGCGCGCGGTCGGCGAACGGCTGCGTGGTTGCGTGATCGCCACCGACACGGTGGCGCGACTGGGCGGGGACGAGTTCGGCGTGCTGCTCGATGGCACCGAGCATCCGCCGGAAGAGGTCGGCGAGCGGGTGCTGTCCGCGTTGCAGGTGCCGTACGCGATCGCCGGGCAGCAACACGTGGCCAGGGCGAGCATCGGCGTGGTGTGCCTGACCGTGTTCGAGCACGACCTGACCGCGGACAAGCTGCTCGGCCTGGCCGACGCCGCGATGTACTCGGCCAAGCGCCGCGGCAAGGGCAGGCTCATCGTGCACGGCACCGGCGTCGAGGTCACCGCGGCCGCCCCGCCCCGCACGCCGAGTTGGCCCAAGTCGCACGCCTAGTTTGCCCAACCGGGCGTCCCACTTGGCCCAACTCGGCGTCCCAGTTTGCCCAACTGGGCGTGCGGGTTTGGCCAAGTGGGTGGGGCGGGTCAGCAGCCTCCGAGGTTGACGCGGAAGGGCTCCAGCAGGCCGATCGGGGCTGACTCGCCTGGCTGGTGCAGCTCGACCGTTCGCTGTGATCGGAATGGTTCGCTGACCGGGGGGAAGGTCCGGGCGCGGCCGACCAGTTGCAACGGGGTCGAGGTCCGCAGGTGCAGGGGCCGTCCGGAACCGGGGGAACGTTCGATGTCCACCGCGCAGTGCAGGACCAGCGCGCTCACTCCCGGAGCCTCGGTGCCGCCGGTGTCCACCAGGCTGGTGGGGGCCGAGTCCGGTTCGGTCCGGGTGATGGTCACCTTGCCGAGGTGCGGGTGATCGGCCAGCAGGTGGAAGCCCAGGACGCGGAGCCGGCTGCGGCCATCGACGGAGGCTTCGGCGCGCAGGCGCAGACCGCCGGAGAAGAACAGCAGGACCGGGCGGAGGCCGAGTTGCAGGCCGACCCGGGGTGCGAAGGCCAGTAGCGGCACCTCGGTGCCGGGCTTCGGCGGTGTGGACCGCCGGGCGAGCTGTACTGGTGCGTTGCCCTCCACGTTCGAACCTCCCTACCCCAGTACTGACAACGCGTTCTCTGCGCAAGCTAACCCGGGATGACACACACCACCGGACTCAGTGCGGATTTGCACCCGTTGGGGCGGCCAACGGTCGGTGAAAGCCGTAGTGTGCCGACATGCGACGATCATCCAGCGGACTGCGCGCGGTCGCGTCGCTTCTCGTCCTCAGCGTCGTTTTCGCCGGATGTTCAGCGGGTGAGTTGGCCACCGCACCGGCTGATCCGAACACCGTGAGCATCGGTTTCACCGCTGAGCCGCAGAACTTCGACTTCACCAGGACCGACGGGGCCGCCATCCCACAGGTGTTGCTCGGCAACGTCTACGAGGGTCTGGTGAAGCGGGACGAGGGGGGCCGGATCGCGCCGGGACTGGCCGAATCGTGGACGGTGAGTCCCGATCGGACGGTCTACGACTTCCGACTGAGGCCGAATGTCCGCTTCGCGAACGGGGCGCCGTTCAGCGCCGAGGACGTGAAGTTCAGCCTGGAGCGGGTGCGCACCGACTGGGCGGTCTCCCTCAAGTCCACAATGGACGTTCTACGCCAGGTCGACGTGCTCTCCCCGCTGCACGCCAGGGTGGTGCTGAACCGGCCGAGCAACGGCTGGCTGTTCGCCATGACCGGGCGGGTGGGCGCGATGTTCACCCCGACCGGCGTCAACGAGCTGGGCACCCGGCCGGTGGGCACCGGACCGTATGAGGTGTTCTCCCGGACCAGGGGCGATTCCATCGTGCTGCGGGCCCGTGACGGCTACTGGGGATCACGACCGACCTACACCACCGTGCAGCTGAAGTACTTCCGCGATCCGACCGCGCTGAACAACGCGCTGCTGAGCAACGGCATCGACGTGATCTCCACCGTCGGCGCGCCGGACTCGATCCCGCAGTTCACCCAGGACCGCCGGTTCACCGTGCTGGAGGGCACCACCAACGGCGAGGTGGTGCTGTCCTTCAACAACCGCCGGGCGCCGCTGTCGGATGTGCGGGTGCGCCGGGCGCTGACCCACGCCATCGACCGGGCCGCGTTGCTGCGATTGGCCTGGGCCGGGCGAGGGGTGCTGATCGGCAGCATGGTCCCGCCGACCGACCCGTGGTTCGAGGACCTCACCGGCGTCACGCCCTACGATCCGGACCAGGCCAGGAAACTGCTGCGCGAGGCCGGGGTGAGTGGGCTGAACCTGACCCTGCGCATCCCGAACCTGCCGTACGCGATCTCCTCGGCCCAGGTGATCAAGTCCTACCTGGACAAGGTCGGCGTGTCCGTGGGCATCGAGCCGGTGGACTTTCCCTCGGTGTGGCTCAAACAGGTGTTCACCGAGCACGACTTCGACCTGTCCATCGTGCAGCACGTCGAGGCCCGCGACATCGACAGCTTCGGCAACCCGAACTACTACTGGGGCTATGACAACCCGGCCGTGCGCACCCAGCTGGACCGGGCCGACCAGGTCGATCCGGACACCCAGAACCGGCTGATGCGCGAGGTCGCCCGGACCATCGCCAGGGACGCGGCTGCCTGCTGGCTGTTCGTCTTCCCCAACCTGGTGGTGGCCCGGACCAAGGTGAGCGGCCTGCCGCGCAACGAGATCGGGGAGTCCTTCGAGTTCGCCCGGCTGGGCAGGCAGTGACCGCGGCGATGCTGCCGCGACTGGCCCGGCGTACGGCGATCCTGCTGGTCAGCACACTGATCGCGTCGGTGGTGGTGTTCGCCTTCCTCGCCGTGCTGCCCGGTGACCCGGCCCAGGTGGCGCTGGGCCTGAGTGCCTCGCCCGAGCTGGTCGAACAGACCCGGCGCGAGTTCGGCACCGACCGGCCGCCGCTCACCCAGTACCTGGACTGGCTCGGCGGGTTCGTCACCGGCGAGTTCGGCCGCTCCTACGTGACCAGGGAACCGATCGGCCCGCAGCTGCTGGACCGGCTCGGCGTGACCGGGTGGCTGGTCGGGGCCGGGATGCTGGTGGCGCTGCTGATCGCGGTGCCAGCCGGGGTGTACGCGGCGGTGGCGCGGCGGCGGGCAGGCGGGGTCGCGGTGTCCTGGCTGAGCCAGCTCGGCCTGGCCGTGCCCGGGTTCATCGCCGGCGTCCTGCTGGTGCAGTTGTTCGCGGTGCGCTGGCAGCTGCTGCCCGCCGGGGGCTGGACACCGCCGGTGCGGGATCCACTGGAATTCCTGCGCGGATTGGCGCTGCCCGCGCTGGCCCTGGGCCTGGTGCAGGGCGCGGTGCTGACCAGGTACGTGCGCTCCGCGGTGCTGGATGTGTCCACAGAGGACTATCTGCGGACGGCGCGGGCGAAGGGGCACACCAGGTTCAGCGCGCTGCTGCGGCATGGGCTGCGCAACGCCGCCGGACCGGTGCTCACCGTGCTCGGCCTCCAGCTCAGCACGCTGCTGATCGGCGCGGTGGTGGTGGAGCGGGTGTTCGTGCTGCCAGGACTGGGCAGCCTGCTGCTGGACGGGGTCGCGGCCAGGGACCTGCTGGTGGTGCAGACCGTGGTGATGGTGCTGGTGTGCGCGGTGCTGCTGGTCAACTTCGCGGTGGACGTGCTGCACACGGTGCTCAACCCTCGGCTGCGGCAGGCCACGTGAGCGCGCGCGAAGGCCGCTCGGCCAGCCTGTGCGCCGGGACCGTCCTCATTGGACTCGTGGGCTGCGCCGCGCTGCTGTCCCTGGTGTGGACCCCGCACGATCCGACCATGGTGGACGCCACGCTGCGGCTGGCCGGGCCGGGGCCGGAGTACTGGCTGGGCACCGACCGGTTCGGCAGGGACATCGTCAGCCAGCTCATGGTCGGCGCGCAGACCACACTGCTCATCGGGCTGGTCTCGGTGGGCGCGGCGGCGCTGCTCGGCACCCCGCTGGGCGTGCTGGCCGCACTCGGGCCGCGCTGGCTGGACGAACTGGTGATGCGGGCCAACGACCTGCTGCTGGCCTTCCCGACCCTGTTGCTGGCCATCATGTTCGGCGCCGTCTTCGGCGCGGACACCGGCACCGCGATGATCGCCATCGGCATCGCCACCGTGCCAGGGTTCGCCCGGATCGCCAGGGCGGCCACCGCGCAGGTGCGCGCCGCCGAGTTCGTGCTGGCCGCGCGGGCCGCCGGGCGCGGGCGGACCGGGATCGCGGTGCGGCACGTGCTGCCCAACATCGGCGGCCTGGTCATCGTGCAGGGCTCGGTGTCCTTCGCGATCGCGGTGCTGGCCGAGGCGGCCCTGTCCTACCTGGGCTTCGGCACCCGGCCGCCGACGCCGAGCTGGGGCCGGATGTTGCAGGAGTCCCAGGAGCTGCTCTCGGTGGAACCGCGACTGGCGGTGGCGCCCGGGATCGCCATCGCGGTGGCGGTGCTGGGGTTCAACCTGCTCGGGGACGGGCTGCGGGACCGGTTCGACCCGAGGCTGGTGGGCCGCGGATGAGCGTGCTGAGGGTGGCGGAGCTGACCGTGTCCACTGTGGACCGTGCACTGGTGCGTGAGGTGTCCTTCGAGGTGGCGCGGGGTGAGCGGGTCGGGCTGATCGGCGAGTCCGGGTCCGGCAAGACGATGACCGCGGCCGCGGTGATGGGGCTGCTGCCCGAGGGAGTGCGGGCCAGCGGGTCGGTTCGACTGTCCGGAGTGGACGGTGACCTGCTCCGGCTGCGCGAGCGGGAACTGGCCAGGGTGCGCGGGCGGCGGCTGGCCATGGTCTTCCAGGAGCCGATGACCGCGCTCAACCCGGCGATGCGGGTGGGCAGGCAGGTCGCCGAGACGATGACCCTGCACCGCACCAGAACCCGCCGGGCGGCCAGGGCGGCCGCGGTGGAGTTGCTGGACCAGGTGCGGCTGCCCGATCCGGCGATCACCGCACGGGCCTACCCGCACGAGCTGTCCGGCGGGCAGCGGCAACGGGTGCTGCTGGCGATGGCCCTGGCCAACGACCCCGAGGTGCTGATCTGCGATGAGCCGACCACCGCGCTGGACGTCACCGTGCAGGCCAAGCTGCTGGCGCTGATCCGCGCGGTCACCGAGGAACGCGGCACCGCGCTACTGTTCATCACCCACGACCTGGCCGTGGTCGCCGACATGTGCGAGCGGGTGCTGGTCATGCACGGCGGCAAGGTGGTGGACTCCGGCCCGCTGCCCGGCCTGTTCACCAGCCCGCGGCACCCCTACACCCAGGGCCTGCTGGCCGCCTCGGACCTGGAGAAACTCGACGAGCACGGCAAACTGCGCACGATCAGCTGGCACGGCGATGACTGAACCCCTCATCCAGGTCCGTGGCCTGCGCCGCACCTACCGGCGGGCGCGCACCTCGCTGCTGCGGCCCGGCGCCGAGATCCCGGCGCTGCGCGAGCTGTCCTTCGATATCGAGGCGGGGCAGCGTTTCGGCGTGGTCGGCGAATCCGGGTCGGGCAAGTCCACGCTGGTGCGGCTGCTGGCCGCGCTGGACAAACCCACCGCGGGCTCGATCCGGTTCCAGGGCAAGGAGATCACCGGGCTGCCCGAGCGGCGGCTGGGTTTCCTGCGCCGGGAACTGCAATTGGTGTTCCAGGACCCGATGGGCTCGCTCAACCCGCGGCTGCGGGTCGGCGACATCATCAGCGAACCCCTGGTGGTGCAACGGATTCCGGGCCGCAAGGAACGAGTGGCGGAGCTGCTGGCCGCGGTCGGCCTGCCGGTGGAGGCCGCCAATGGCTACCCGCACCAGTTCTCCGGCGGGCAGCGGCAGCGGATCTCCCTGGCCCGCGCGCTCGCGCCCAACCCCAGCGTGCTCATCGCCGACGAACCGGTCAGCGCCCTCGACGTCTCGGTGCGGGCGCAGATCCTCAACCTGCTCGACGACCTGGTGCACCGCTACGCGCTGACCCTGGTGCTCGTCTCGCACGACCTCGGCGTGGTGCGGCACGTCTGCGACACCGTGGCCGTGCTGCGCCACGGCGAACTGGTCGAGCTGGGACCGGTGGCGAGGGTCTACGGCGCGCCCCAACAGGACTACACCGCAGGGCTGATCGCGGCCGCGCCGAGCCTGGCGCGATCGCTGGCCCGGTTCGACCCAGAGTGATTCGGCCAGAGTGAGGAGTGTCCACCATGGACTATTCGAGCCTGTTCCGGTTGGACGGCAAGACCGCCGTGGTGCTCGGCGGCGGCAGCGGCATCGGCCGTGAGTCCGCGCGGGCACTGGCCGCGCACGGCGCCAAGGTCGTGTGCGCGGACTACAACCAGGTCACCGCACGGGAAACCGCCGAACTGATCGGCCCGGCCGCCAGCGCGGTCCGGCTCGACGTGCTGGACTCCGACGCGCTGGCCAAAGCGGCGGCCAGTCTCGGCCAGATCGACATCGTGGTGCTCACCGCAGCGGTCAACGTGCGCAAACGGCTGCTGGACTACACCCGCGCCGAATTCGACCGGGTGATCGCGCTGAACCTGACCGCCACCTTCGAGGTGGTGCGGGCCTTCGGCGGGGCCATGGTCGAACGCGGCAGCGGCAGCATCATCGCCTTCTCCTCGATCCGCGCGGTCACCGTGGAACCAGGGCAGGGCGCCTACGCCGCGACCAAGGCGGGCATGGTGCAGTTGCTACGCACCGCGGCCGCGGAGTTCGGGCCCGCCGGGGTGCGGGTGAACGCGATCGCGCCCGGCGTGGTGGAGACCCCGCTGACCCAGCAGATCAAGAACAGTCCCGAGTGGTACCAGGCGTACGCCGACAAGAACGCGCTCGGCCGGTGGGCCAAGCCGCAGGAGCTGGCCGGGGCGGTGGTGTACCTGGCCTCGGACGCGGCCAGCTACGTCACCGGCTCGGTGCTCAGCGTGGACGGCGGCTGGACCGCCGTCGACGGCCGCTTCGACCCGCCGGCGAGCTGAGAGGAAACCCCGGTATGGCAACGGAACTGCCCGACCTGACCGCCGTCGAACTACTGGACGGCTACCGCAGCGGCGACCTGTCCCCGGTGGCGGTGACCGAGGCGGTGCTCGCCCGGATCGGCGCCTGGGAACCCGACCTCCAGGCCCTCTACGCCCCCGATCCGGCCACCGCGCTGGCCCAGGCCAAGGCCGCCGAACAGCGGTGGCGGCGCGGTGAACCACAGGGTGCGCTGGACGGTGTGCCGGTCACTATCAAGGAGAACATCGCCACCGAGGGCGTGCCGGTGCCGCTGGGCACCGCGGCCACCGAACTCGCGCCAGCGCCGGTGGACGCGCCGCCCGCGGCCCGGCTGCGGGAGGCGGGCGCGGTGTTCCTGGCCAAGACCACCATGCCGGACTTCGGCATGCTCACCTCCGGCCTGTCCAGCTTCCACCCGCTCACCCGCAATCCGTGGCGACTCGACCGCAACCCCGGCGGCTCCAGCGCGGGCGCCGCCGCGGCCGCCGCGGCCGGGTACGGGCCACTGCACGTGGGCACCGACATCGGCGGCTCGATCCGGCTGCCCGCCGGACTGTGCGGACTGGTCGGGCACAAGCCGAGTTTCGGGCGGGTGCCGGTGGATCCGCCGTTCCTGGGCCGGGTCGCCGGACCGATCACCCGCACCGTGGCCGACGCGGCGCTGCTCATGTCCGTGCTCGCCCGGCCCGACGACCGCGACTACTGGAGCCTGCCGCCCGAACAGATCCCGTGGCGGCAACTGGACATCGAGGTCAAGGGCCTGCGGATCGGGTTGCAGGAGGAGGCGGGCGCCGGACTGCCGGTCGAACCCGAGGTCCTGGCAGCGGTGCGGGCCGCGGCGGCGACGTTCGAGGCGGCCGGGGCGATCGTCACCCCGGTGCGGTCGTTCCTCACCCAGGAGGTCCTGGACGGGCTCGATCGGTTCTGGCGCACCAGGTTCGCCGCGGACCTGGCCGGGTGGCCGAAGGAACGGATCGCGAAGATCCTGCCCTACATCAGGGACTGGGTGTTTGACGGGTCCGAAGTGGACAGTCTGGCGGTGTACCGCGGTTTCGCCCAGATGGACGTGATGAGCGCGGCGGCCACCAGGGCCTTCCGCGAGTACGACTTCGTGCTCAGCCCGGTCTGCCCGGTGGTCTCCTTCGGCGCCGAACAGGCCTCACCGGTGGACGATCCGGCGAAGCCGTTCGAGCACATCGGGTTCACCGTGCCGTTCAACATGTCCGGCCAGCCCTCGCTGTCCCTCAACGCGGGCTACAGCGCGGACGGGTTGCCGATCGGCGTGCAGATCACCGGCAAGCGCTTCGACGATATCGGGGTGCTGCGGCTGGCCCGCGCGTTCGAGCAGCTGCGACCGGAACAGCGGCCCTGGCCGACGAACTAGTTGCCGCGCACCAGGTGTGGGGCGACGCTGCGGAGTTTCTCGCAGGTCTCCTCCAGCTCGCGGTCCGGATCTGACTGCTCGATGATGCCGGCCCCGGCACGCAGCCAGGTCCGGCCCGCGCGCTGGAACACCGTGCGCAGCACCAGCGCCGCGTCCAGGGTGCCGTCGCTGTCCGCGCGGAACACCGCGCCGCTGTACAGCCCGCGCGGCTCGGACTCGTGCCGGGCGATGGTCTCGTAGGCCGCGCGCTTGGGCACGCCGGTGGAGGTGACCGCGGGGAACAGCGCGGCGAAGGCTCCCCAGGGGCCCTCGCCAGCGGGCAGTTCGCCGGTCACCGTGGAGGCCAGGTGCTGGGCGCTGCCGCGCTTCTTCACCGACATGAACCCGTGCACGTCCACGCTGCCCGGCCGGCACAGCTCGGCCAGCTCGTCGTGCGCGACCTTCACCGAGATCGCGTGCTCGTAGATCTCCTTGCTGTCCCGCAACAGGTCCTGCTCCAGGCGCCGGTCCTCCTCGGCGGAACCGGTCAGCGCCCTGGTCCCGGCCAGCGGCTGGGTGGTGACCCGGCCGTGCGCGTCCACTTCGAGGACCGTCTCCGGGCTGAACCCGGCGGCCCGGATCCCGCCCAGGTCGAGCAGGAAGGAGCGGGCCGGGGTGTTGCGGCGGCGGCCCACCAGGTAGGTGCCCGCCAGGTCCACCGGCTGCTCCACCGGGACAACTCTGGAGAGGATGACCTTCTGCAGGCGGCCCGCCCGGATCTCCTCGATCGCACCGGCCACCGCGGCCCGGTACTGCTCCGCGCCCGCCTCGCCCAGCTCCACCGGCACCGCTTCGTAGGCGGGTTCGGCGACCGGTTCGGCCAGCAGCGCGGCGACCTTGGCCAGCAGCGCCGGATCGGTGCCGGTGACCACCGCGGCGCCCTCGGTCAGCCGGGCCTCCACAGCCGGGATCACGAAGTGCAGCAACGGATCATCGCCCACCTGGTCCAGCAGGCCCGCGTGCGCGTAGGCGAACTCGAACCCGGCCCAGCCGTAGGCGCGCCAGCCGGTGAAGGGGAGTTGGGCGAGCAGTTCGCCAATGCGTTCCAGCGGGGTGCGCTGCCAGGGCAGGGTGCGGCGTAAGTCGCCCGCCACCAAGGTGATCTCGGTGCGGGTGACGGTGATCCGGGCCGCCGCGCCCAGTGCCACCGCGAATTCGCCGGAGCGCTCGTAGAGCACGTGCGTCTCGCTCAGTCCCGCCTCGGTCAGCCGGGTCGCCACGAGCAGCGGATCGGCCACCAGATCGACCGTGAGCTGCCCGTTGTCCTGTCTGGCTGGCGCTTCGAGCGGCACCGGCGTCCTCCACCACTCAAGATCGGACAGTTCTGGTAGGCAACGCTAACTTAGGTTAGGCTAAACACCTAGCCTGGGCGGGGCGACTGTGTCTTGCGCGGCATCTGGGCGTTGTGAACTTGACAGGGGCCCGTCTGATTGTTTCGGTAAGGCTAACCTAAGTTTCCAGTGCCGTGGCTCGGCAGTGAAGGGGCAAGCGTGTCGACTGCGACCGAGGAACGAGATAGTCCGGTCCTGGACTTCGTGGGCATTGGGTTCGGCCCGTCCAACCTCGCGCTGGCCGTGGCGATGGAGGAGCGCAACCAGCAACAGCCGGACCAACGGCAGTTGCGCGGGGTGTTCTTCGAGAAGCAGCCGCGGTTCGGCTGGCATCGCGGGATGCTGATCGAGGACACCACGATGCAGGTCTCCTTCCTCAAGGACCTGGTCACCATGCGCAACCCCACCAGCCCGCACAGCTTCCTGTGCTACCTGCAGGACAAGGGCAGGCTGGCCGACTTCATCAACCACAAGATGCTGTTCCCGACCAGGGTCGAGTTCCACGACTACCTGGAGTGGGTGGCCGGGCGGTTCGAGCACCTGGCCTCCTACGGCAGTGAGGTGGTCGAGCTGCGCCCGGTGCACACCGCCGACGGCGTGATCGACTACTTCGACGTGGTGGTGCGCAAGGACGGCGAGCTGACCGAGCACCGCGCCCGCAACATCGTGCTGGCCGCCGGTCTGCGGCCGAACCTGCCTGCGGACGCCGTGGTCTCCGAACGGGTCTGGCACAACCAGCAGTTGTTGCACCGGCTGGAGGAGCTGCCCGAGTCCGCGGCCAAGCGGTTCATCGTGGTCGGCGCCGGGCAGAGCGCCGCGGAGACCACCGAGTACCTGCACCGGCGCTACGCCGACGCCCAGGTGCACGCGGTGTTCGCCCGCTACGGCTACGCCCCCGCCGATGACAGCGCCTTCGTCAACGGCATCTTCGACCCGGAGGCGGTGGACTACTTCTTCTCCGCCAGCGACGAGGTCAAGCGGATGCTGCTGAACTACCACCGCGGCACCAACTACTCCGCGGTGGACATGGACCTCATCGACCAGCTCTACGCCCGGGTGTACCAGGAGAAGGTCCGGGGTGTGCACCGCATGCACATTCACAAGATCTCCCGGCTGACCGAGGTGCACGCCACGCCGAACGGGGTCCGCGCGGTGCTGCGGTTCCTGCCGAACGGCGAGCTGAGCGTGATCGAGGCCGACGTGCTGGTCTACGCCACCGGCTACCGGCCGGTGGACCCGTTGTCGCTGTTGGGCGAACTCGGCGAGCACTGCCACCGGGACGAGCGCGGCGAACTCCGGGTGGACCGGGACTACCGGGTGTCCACTCAGGACAGTGTGCGGGCCGGGATCTACCTGCAGGGCTCCACCGAGGCCAGCCATGGCATCACCTCGACCCTGCTGTCCAACACGGCGGTGCGGGTCGGGGAGATCCTGGACTCGATCCTGCTGGCCACCGAGCGGCCAGCGGCCGAGCTGGTGCAGGACCAGGCTGTGCCTGCCTGATCTGGCAGTCTGAAACGGAAAACGCCCGTGCGACCCCTCCAGGCGCACGGGCGTTCCTTTTCCGGTGATCAGCGTGGTTCCCACTTGTAGAACCGGACGGTGATCACCCCCAGGACCACCGCCGACAGCGCGATCCCGGCGGGCAGGATCAGGGCGATCTCGGGCAGCTGGATGCCCGCGCCTCCACCGCCCCAGCCCTTGGCCAGCATGTCGGTCGGCCCGTTCAGCGGCATCAGCATGCCGAGGGTGCGGGCCAGGTCGGAGTCGGCGAAGGTGGCGATCATGCCGCCGAGCGCGGCCACCAGCAGCGGCATCGCGGTGATCTGGGTGACCTCCACACTTGAGCTGAGACTGGCCGTGGCCGCGCCGGCGAGCAGGGCGATCGCCGCGCCGAGCAGGATGCCGCCCAGGGCCAGCAGCGGGTTCTCCGGCAGGGGGGCGCCGATGGCCACGCAGAAGGCCAGGTAGCCCAGCATCTGGGCCAGGGTGACCACGATCAGCGGGGTGACCATGCCGGCGATCAGGGCCGCGTCGGTGATCTCCGCGGTGCGCATCCGCTTGAGCACCAGGGACTGGCGGCGGGCGGTGAACACCGTGGTGCTGACCAGGAAGGTGGACACCAGTAGCACGATCATGAAGCTGTGCGCGAACATCGAGCCCCAGCCGGCCGCGGTGTCCGGCCGGTCGTTGGAATAGGCCACCACGCACATCGCCACCGGCACCCCCAGCACCGATGCCGCGTTGATCTTCTTGCGCAGCAGCAACTTCAGCTCGGTCAGGCCGAGCAGCACGGCGGCACGCATGCCGGTCATCCCTTCTCCGAGGTCGCGAGGAAGACCTCGTGCAGTGAGGCCGGGCTCGCGTTGAGGTTCTCCAGCTCCAGCCGGTGCTGGCCTGCCCAGTTCAGCAGGGTGGTCAGATCCGTTTGCAGGGCAAGGGTTTCCACCTTGATCCTGCTACCGTCCACTGTGGTCGATCCGTGCAGTGGCGGCAGCGCGGGGGCGTGTGGTGGCAGGTCGGCGGTGATGGTGGCCGGGCGACCGGAGAGGACCTCGTGCAGCGTGCCGGAGATCTGCGCGATCCCGTTGTGCATGATGGTCACGTGGTCGGCCAGCGCCTCGGCCTCCTCCAGGTAGTGCGTGGTGAGCAGGATGGTGCTGCCGGACTGCTTCAGCTCCTCGACCCTGGCCCAGAGCCGTTGCCGGGACTCGGGGTCCAGGCCGGTGGTCGGCTCGTCCAGCACCACCAGCTCGGGCGCGCCCCAGGTGGAGATGGCGAAGTCCAGCCGCCGCCGCTCACCGCCGGAGAGCTTGTCCACCTGGACGTCCGACCGATGCGCAAGGTCCACTCTGGACAGTGCGGTGGTCACCTGGTCGGTGCGGCTGGACAAACGCTGCCACAGCCGTAGGGTCTCGGCCACGGTCAGTTCCTCGATCAGCCCCGCGTTCTGCAGCATCACGCCGGTCCGGGCCTGCACCTGGTAGCGGTCGGCGTGCGGGTCCAGCCCGAGCACCCGGACCCGGCCCTGCGCGGGCTTGCGGAAGCCCTCGATCACCTCCAGGGTGGTGGTCTTGCCTGCCCCGTTGGTGCCCAGCAGGGCGAAGGTCTCGCCGCGGCGTACGGTGAAGTCGATCCCGCGCACCGCGGCGAACTCGCCGTAGCGATAGTGGAGGTCCTCGACCTCGATCACGTTGCCGTTCATGAGGGCAAAGTTAGGGATCGGGCGGGCGCGCGGGCAGTGTGCGTTGTCAGGGGGTGGCATGACGGGTGTCGCCCTCGGGCATGACAGGTGTCATCTCCTGGGCGGCGCGGATGCCGCGCGCTGCTAGTTTTGGCTGGTGACAGCCATCAAGGAGCAGGAGTCGGCGTCTGCCGCGGCGCTGGAGCACCTCCGGAAGTACTGCCGGGACTCCCTCTACGGCGGAGTCGGCCTGGCGGTGATGTTCCCGTTGCTGTCCCTGCTGAACTCCCCGGAGCTGAGCCTGGTCCGGGTGGCGGTCCTGCTCGTGGGCTGGGCGACGTTCAACGTGCTCTTCCTGCCCGGCGCGCTGAGGCTGCTGCGCGATCCGTGGCGAGTGCGGCCGCTGCGTACCGGGGTGCCGTTGCTGGCGCTCGGGCTGGGGCTCACTCTGCTGGCCCTGGTGTGGGGCGCCGTCGGGATGTTCTGGGCGGTGCTGCCCGGCCTGGCCTGTGCGGAGTTGCTGCTCAACCGGTCGGTCCGGTACGTGTGGCCGCTGACCGGGTTCCTGTCCGCCATCTTCGCGGGCCTGGCGCTGCTGGCCAACGCGACGGCGGGCGTGCCGGACCTGGGCCGCCAGGTGATCATGTCGGTGGTGCTGCTCGGGATAACCTGCTACCTGCAGGAGACCACCGCGCGACTGTGGCGGTCCAGCCGGGAACTGGACAACGCGCGGCTGGCCGCGGCCGAGCTGGCCGCCACCAAGGAGCGGCTGCGGCTGTCCCAGGACCTGCACGACATCCTCGGGCACGCGCTGGAAGTGGTGTCGCTGAAGAGCGAGCTGGCCGCTCGACTGTCCACTGTGGATACCAAGCGGGCGCAGGACGAGATGGTGGAGGTGCAGGAGCTGGCGCGCGGGGCGTTGCAGGACGTGCGGACGCTGGCGCACGCGCAGCGCGGCACCGATCTGGTGGGCGAGCTGGCCGGGGCGCGGAAACTGCTGGCCTCGGCGGAGATCCGGTGCGAGGTGGACGCGCGGCCGGAGGAGCTGTCCGCGGCGCACCGGGAGTTGTTCGGCTGGGTGTTGCGGGAGGCGGTGACCAACCTGCTGCGGCACGCCGACGCCCGCCGATGCTGGATCACCCTTGCCGGGCAAGGGGAATCGGTGGTGCTGCGGGTGGGCAACGACGGGGTGCTGGACGCGGGGGAGTGGGGTTCGGGGTTGTCCGGGCTGGCCGAGCGGATCAGCGGGGGTGGCGGTGAGTTCAGCGCGGTGGCGCGGGGCGGGGAGTTCGTGGTGACCGCGAGCCTGCCCAAGTCGGCGGTGGGCCGGTGATCAGGGTGGTGCTGGTCGACGATGAGCGGCTGACCCGGCAGGCGGTGGCCGCGTTGCTGGGCCTGGAGCCGGATCTGACCGTGGTCGCCGATGTCTCCGACGGCTTGCAGGGCCTGGCCGCGGTGGCCGAGCACGGGCCGGATGTGGTCGTGCTGGACGTGGAGATGCCAGGGCTGGACGGGCCCGCGGTGGCCGCCCGGCTGGCGCGGGAGTTCCCGGCGGTGCGGGTGGTGATGCTGACCCGGCATGCCCGGCCCGGCGTGTTGCGGCAGTCGTTGTCCTTGGGAGCCAAGGGTTTTCTCGCCAAGAACGCACCAGCTTCGTTGCTGGCCGAGGTGATCCGGCGGGTGCACGCGGGTTTGCGGTACGTGGACCCGGAGTTCGCCGCGGACGCGCTGGCCGAGGCGGACTGCCCGCTGACCGAGAGGGAGCTGGACGTGCTGCGGCAGGTGCACGACACCGCGACCGCGGCCGATATCGCGGCCGCGGTGCACCTGTCCGCGGGCACGGTGCGCAACTACGTGTCCTCGGCCATGGCCAAACTGGGGGCGCGGACCAGGGCGGAGGCGGCCCGGATCGCCAGGGAGCACGGCTGGCTGTGAAATTGGGGGTGACCTGACCCCGGGGGATGGGGCCATCATGGGGTCATGACCAAACTGGGGGTCAACCGACGTGAGTTCATGAGCTGGATGTCCAGGAGCGGGGTCGCCCTCGCCGCTGCTGGAGGACTGTGGCCTGCCCTGGCCGGTTCGGCCGGTGCGGACACGGTGCAGGTGACCGTGTTGCGCGGGGCCACCCTGATCGACGCGACCGGCGCCGCGCCCTGCCCGGACTCGACCGTGGTGCTGGTGGCGGATCGGATCGTCGCGATCGGCGGTGCTGGCCTGGCCGCGCCTGCTGGGGCCAGGATCATCGACCTGCGCGGCAAGTACCTGGTGCCCGGGTTCTGGGATATGCACACGCACCTGATGCAGTTGCGCACCATCGTGCCCAAGTCGCACATCGTGTACGGGGTCACCGGGGTGCGGGAGATGTGGGGGCTGCCCGAATCGCACCAGGCCCGGCGGGATTTCGAGGCCGGGACCGCGCTGGGGCCGCGCATGGTCATCGGCAGCGCGATCATCGACGGGCCTGCGTCCTTCTATGGCAGGGGCATGCTGATCGTGCGCACCGAGGCGGAGGCGCGGGCCGCGGTCCGGGCCGAGCATGCCAAGGGCGCGGAGTTCGTCAAGGTGTATCAGATGCTCACGCCCGAGCTGCTGACCGCGATCGCGGATGAGGCGGAGAAACTGGGTCTGCGCATTGCCGGGCATCTGGCGGATTTTGTGCCGGTGGACGCGGCGCTGGTGTTGCGGCAGAAGTCCTACGAGCACATGTTCGGGTTCCTGTTCAGCACTTCGCGGGAAGAGGCGGAGTACCGGCGGAAGATCGCGGAGTTGCCGTTTGATCCGGCGGCTTCGTATCCGTGGTTCCGGGCGGTGCGGGAGCTGGAACGGCAGGCCGGGGACTCGTTCAGTCCGGCGAAGGCGGTCGCACTGGCGCGGAAGATGCGCGAGCGGGACGGATGGTTGTCGCCGACGTTGCGAGTGTTGCACATGGTGACCTCGCCGAAGGAGACCTTTGCCGGGGACGAGCGGATGAAGTATCTGCCGCCGTTCTACAAGGAATACTGGGCGAATGGGGCGGCCGGGTGGGCGCCGGTGACGCCGGAGCAGATCGCGCGGCAGCGGGAGTTCTACGAGCGGCAGCTGCGGTTGGTGGGAATCCTGCACAAGGCCGGGGTTGGCGTGATCGGCGGGACGGACTGCGGGAATCCGTACTGTTTCCCCGGGTCTGGGTTGCATGACGAGTTGGAGCGGATGGTAGCGGCCGGATTGTCGCCGATGGCGGCTTTGCAGACGGTGACCCGGGACGCTGCTCGGCATGTGGGGCTGGCATCGGAGGTGGGGACGGTGTCGGTGGGGAAGAAGGCGGATCTGGTGGTGCTGGACGCGGATCCGTTGGCTTCGATCGCGAATACCCGGCGGATTCACTCGGTGGTCAGTCGGGGACGGGTATTCGGGCCTGCGGATCGGGTTCGGTTGCTGGCAGAGATCGAGCGGGCTGCGCTGGAGTTCCAGCCGCCGACGACTGCGGCTCGGAGTGCGGCCGTGGTGATGCCGGGCAGTTGTTGCTGACACTTTCGGGTGGCGGGGCTTGAACTTGACGCTACGTCAGGGTGCAGGCTGCGGGCATGCGTGAGAACGGGACGAGTCGCCGGGAGTTCCTGGGCTGGCTCAGTGGGATCGGGGCGGCCGCGGTTGCCGGGAGCTGGTTGGGCTCCGGGGTGGCCGCGGCCGCTGATTCTGTTGCGGTGCCGGTGTTGCGTGGGGTGACGCTGGTGGATACCGGCGGTTCGTCTGTGCGGCGGGATGCCACGATGGTGCTGGGGGAGGGGCGGATTCTCGCGGTGGGTGGGCGGGATCTGCCGCTGCCTGCCGGGGCGGAGGTGTTTGATTTGCCTGGGAAGTATGTGATTCCTGGGTTGTGGGACATGCATGTGCATGGGGCTTTCCTGGAGAAGGTCACCTTGCCGTTGTGCCTGCTGCACGGGGTGGTGGGATTCCGGGAGATGTGGGGGTTCCCGCAGCACCATGACCTGCGGCGGCGGATTGAGGCCGGGGAGGTTTTTGGGCCTCGGTTGATCATCGGGAGCGCGATCATTGACGGGCCGGATTCGGTGTTGCCGATGGCGTTGATCGTGCGGACGCCGGAGCAGGCCCGGCAGGCTGTGCGGGATTCGGTGGCCGGTGGGGCGGATTTTGTGAAGGTGTATCCGTTCCTGGACCGGGTGCTGTTGCGGGCGGTGGCGGAGGAGTGCCGGGTGCTGGGGGTGCGGTTCGCCGGGCATGCTTCGGATCATGTGCCGATGAGTGAGTCGAGTTCGCTGGGGCAGCGGACTTTTGAGCACATGTATGGGTTGCCGCTGGCGACGAGTACGCGGGAGGGCGAGTTGCGGCGGCGGATCGCGGGGATGCCGTTGGATCCGGCGGATCCCTTTGTGTGGTTCAAGGGAGTACGGGAGATTGAGCGGGAGGCCGCTGGTTCGTACAGTGCGGTGAAGGCTCGGGTGCTCGCGCATCAGTTGCGGCGCAATGGTTCCTGGCAATCACCCACGTTGGTGGCGATGCGGGTCTTCTCCTCGCCGGCGGAGGAGTTCGCGGGGGATGAGCGGATGAAGTACCTGCCGCCGTTCTACAAGGAGTACTGGGCGGGGCAGTTGGCTCGGTGGGCTCCGGTGACGGCGGAGGAGATTCGGCAGCAGCGAGAGTACTTCGCGGCCCGGTTGCGGATGGTGGCGGAGCAGCATCGGTTCGGGGTGGGGACGTTGCTGGGGACCGATTCGGGGAATCCTTATGTGTTTCCCGGGTTCTCGGTGCATGAGGAGTTGGAGTTGCTGGTGCGGGCCGGGTTGTCGCCGATGGATGCGTTGCGGGCGGGGACTTCGGAGGTGGCCCGGTTCCTGGGGGAGCGGGACGGGGCCGGGACTTTGCGGGTTGGGCAGCGGGCCGATGTTGTTGTGCTGGACGGGGATCCGTTGGCTTCGATTACGAACACGCGGCGGATTCACCTGGTGGCGACGCGGGGGCGGGTGATCACCGCGGCGGATCGGGTGCGGATGCTGGCGGAGGTGGAGAAGGCCGCGTTGGAGCCGCCGGTGGCGGGCGTTGCGCGCGTCGCGTGTTGCTGAGCGGTCGAGTTGGCCCAAGTCGTACGCCTAGTTGGGCGAACTGGTTGTCCCGCTTTGGCCACCTGGGCGGTCGGTGAAGGTGACGGGGGCGTCGAAGGCTGCTCGCCTGGAGGCTCGGCGTAGTACGGCCAGGACGGCGTGGCCGGTGAGCAGGATGGCGATGGTGTTGGTGATGGCTCTGCCGGTGTCCCAGCCGAAGCTGGAGGTGATGAGGGTGAAGATGAAGAAGCGGTGCAGGTTGTCGGCCAGGGGGGCGCCGGGGATGTACCCGAGCTGGGTGTCGATGGTGGCGGTGAAGGGCCAGAACCACATGTTCATCACGAAGCCGAAGGCGTAGGCGGCGAAGATGCCGTAGCCGATGAGCATGGCTATTTCCCAGCGGCCCTTGACCTTGCGGGGAAGCAGTCCGGCGCCAAGGCCGATCCAGGAGCAGGCGATCATCTGGAACGGGAGCCAGGGGCCTACGCCCGCGGTGAGCAGGGCGGAGGCGAACAGGGAGGTGGAGCCCAGGACGAAGCCGAAGCCTGGGCCGAAGACCCGGCCGGCGAGGACCAGGAGGAAGAAGACGGTTTCGATGCCCGCGGTGCCCGCGCCGAGGGGACGGAGGGCGGCGTTGATGGCGGAGAGGACGCCGAGCATGGCGAGGGCCTTGGTGTCCATGCCGCCGGAGGTGATTTCGGCCAGGATGATCGCGAGCAGGACGGGGAGGGCGATCAGGAAGATCAGGGGGGCGTCGTTGCTGTGCGCGATGGCTTCCGGCTGGGCGATGGCGAAGAGGGGCCAGAGGAACATGGCCAGGCCCGCGAGGGAGGCGATGGTGAGGACCAGGGCGGTGCGGGGGCTGACGTGCAGAGCCCGGGGATCGAGGACATTCATGACAGGGCCTCGGCTACTTCGGCGACCGTCAACCAGGGCTGGGGGTTAAGGATTTTGGCTACCTGGGGGGCGAAGGCGGGGCTGGCGATGATGATGTCGGCGGTCGGGCCGTCCGCGACGATCTCGCCTTCTGCCATAACCGTCACGCGGTCTGCTGTGTTGGCCACGAGTTCTACGTCGTGGGTGGCTACTACGACGGTCCGGCCTTCGTTGGCCAGGGCGCGGATGAGGGTGGCGAACTCTTTCTTGGCGGTGTAGTCCAGGCCTCGGGTGGGTTCGTCCAGGAGGATCACGTTGGGGGCCGCGGTCAACTGGATGGCCAGGACCAGGGCCAGGCGTTGGCCTTCGGAGAGGTCCCGGGGGTGGGTGGTGTCCTGGATGTTGGGGGCCAGGCGGTCCAGGATGGTGCGGCAGGTTCCTTGGGGGGACTGGCTTTCCTGGTCGGCTTCGGTGCATTCGGCGGCGACGGTTTCCAGGTAGAGCAGGTCGCCGGGGGTTTGCGGGACCAGGCCGACCAGGGATCGGGCGGTGGCGGCGGAAACGGTGCGGGGGTCCTGGTTGTTGACCGAGACGGTGCCGCTTTGGCGGGGGCCGGAGCCTTGTAGGGCCCAGAGGAGTGAGGATTTGCCGGAGCCGTTTCGGCCCATGAGGGCGAGGATTTGGCCTTGGTGGAGGGTGAGGGTGAGTTCGCGGACGGCGATCACCTGGCCGTAGCGGACGGTGATGTTGCTGGCGGCGAGGATGGTGGGGGAGTGGGTTTGGGTTCTGCCTTGGGTGGGTTGGGGTTTGTCCGCCAGTTGGGCTCGCAGGGGGGCTGCTTTGCGGCGGGCGTCTCGGATGGAGAGGGGGAGGGGGGACCAGCCTGCGAGGCGGCCTAGTTCCACTACTGGGGGTGCGATGGTGGTGGTGTGCAGGAGGGTGGCTGGTGGGCCCTGTTCGAGGGTTTTGTTGCCGGGGAGGTGGATTAGCTGGTCCGCGTATTGGACTACGCGTTCCATGCGGTGTTCGGCGACCACGACGGTGACGCCCAGGTCGTGCACCAGGCGGGTGATGGCGGCCAGGACGTCTTCGGCCGCGGTGGGGTCCAGGGCTGAGGTGGGTTCGTCCAGGACGAGTACCCGGGGGTGCGTGGTGAGGACGGAGCCGATGGCCACTCGTTGTTGCTGTCCGCCGCTGAGAGTCCTGAGTGGACGGTTGCGGAGTTCGGCGATGCCGAGGAGGTCGAGGGTTTCCTCCACTCGCTTGCGCATGACTTCTGGCGGGATGGCCAGTTGTTCCATGCCGTAGGCGAGTTCTTCCTCGACCGTGTCGGTGACGAAGCCGGCCAGGGGGTCCTGGCCGACTACGCCAACCAGGTGGGCGAGGTCCCGTGGTTTGTGGGTTCTGGTGTCCAGGCCGTTGATGGTGACCCGGCCGCGCAGGGTGCCGCCGGTGAAATGCGGCACCAGGCCGTTGATGGCGCCCAGGAAGGTGGACTTGCCGGTGCCGGTGCGGCCGGTGACCAGGCAGAGTTCGCCCTCGCCGATTTCCAGGTCCACTGTGGACAGTGTGGGTTCGCTGGCGCCTGCGTACTGGATGGAGACCTGCTCGAACCTGATCACCGGTGTTGCTCCGTGGTGGGTGGGGGTGGGCTGAGCCAGGCGGGCAGCACGGCGATGAGCACACCGAGGGTGGGCAGGACGGACAGTTCGGGCCAGGCCAGCGGGTTCAGCGAGGGGTAGAGGTTGGTCGGGTCGACCGCGCCGGTGAGGAAGAGCAGCGCGCCCGCGGTGATACCGGTGGCGGCGACCAGGATTTCCGGCAGGTGCCAGTGGTCGGGGCGGTAGATGCTGCGCTGGACTCGTTTGCCGCCGATGACGAAACCCGTTGCCGCGATGGCGAGTCCGCCCACCAGGAAGGGCAGGCCGAGGGCCCGGGGTGTGGTGCCGTCGAGGAGGCCGTAGACGCCGACGCAGACGCCGGAGAGGCCGAGCAGGACCAGGGTGCCGGTGAGCAGGCGGGCCCTGGGGCTGGCGGTGCCGCGGCGGCCGTAGCCGCGGGAGTCCATCGCGGCGGCCAGCAGCAGCGAGCGGTCCAGTGCGTCGGCCAGCACCGGGATGACGATGCCGCGCAGGGCACGCATACCGCGTTGCCTGCCACCGCGCAGGCGGCGGGCGCGGCGGACCCGGTGCACGCTCTCGATCAGCTGCGGGGCCACGGAGAGGGCGACCACGACGGCCGAGCCGACCTCGTACAGGGCGCCGGGGACGGCTTTGAGCATGCGTTTGGGGTTGGCCAGGGCGTTCGCCGCGCCCAGGCAGATCAGCATGGTGGCCAGGCGCAGGCCGTCGTAGAGGCCGCCCAGCAGTTGCTCGGCGGCCACCGGGCCGAACAGGCGGATGCCCGCGACCAGTTCGGGCAGCACGATCTGCGGCAGGGTGAACAGAACCGTCTCGCCCTGGCCGCCGCCGAAGATGATCCGGAACAGCACCCGCATCAGGATGATGAACGCGCCGAACATGAGGTACATCCGGAAGGCCAGCGCCCAGGGCGCGTTGCCGCGGCGGCTGACCACCACATAACCGGCCACCGCCAGGATCATGATCAGCAGCAGCGGGTTGGTGGTGCGGCCCGCCGCGGTGGCCAGGCCCAGTGCCCACACCCACCACGCGCCGGGGTGCAGGGTGCGGGGCAGCCGGGCCGACAGCCGCGTCGCGACTTGGTTCAGGGTCACGTCAACTCGGGTTGTCGGCGTTGCGGCGACGACGCCAGGCCAGCAGGCCCGCGCCGAGCACGAGCACGGCCACCGCGCCGATGCCGAGTGCGGTGGAGAGCGGGAAACCCTGGTCCGGCTTGGGTTTCTCGGCCTCCACGCCGCCGGTCCAGGCCAGGCCCTCGCTGGTGGACGGCGGAGCGCTCGACGAGGTTGGCGTGTCCGAAGTGGACGGTGGGGTGGTCGCCGAGGTGGGTTCGCCGCTGGGGGGCGGGGTTTCCGAGCTTGGTGGCGGGTTCGCGCCGGGAGGTGGCTGACCGCCGGGTGGTGGTGGGTTGCCGCCGGGGGGCGGTGGGTTGCCGGGCGGTGGCTGGTTGGTGCGTGGCGGTTGCTGGGGGCTGGGGCGCTTGGGAGCGATGCGGGGGGCCGGGTTGGACTCGGCGGTGCGGTCCTTGGCGAAGGACCAGCCCTCGAAGCTGCCCGGCGGGGGCGTCCGGTTCAGCACGCCCAGCTGGCTGTAGGTCCAGCCGCCGCCGTTGGGCGCGTGCCAGTAGGACCAGTAGGCGCTGGCCGGCGGGGTGTCCATGCAGGGCTCGGTGTCCGAGCCCGGCTTGCCCTCGATGCGGCAGACGAACGCCTCGCCCCAGCGGGCGGTGCCGGTGATGTTGATGCCCGCGGCGCGCAGTGCGGCGTGGCCGGTGGCCTGTTTTCCGGGAGCACAGCGGATGATCGTGCTGCCGCCGAGCTGCTGGAAGTCGATGACCACGGTGACGCCGGTGTCGTCGGGGCAGTAGCCGGGGGTGCCCGCGGCGAAGGCCGGGGGCGCGCCGATCGTCGTGCCCGCGAGGACCGCGAGCACGACGATCAGCTTGCGTAGTGCGGTGTTCATGCGGCTCGCCGCCTGCGGGTCAGCACCACCATGGCCGCTCCGGCGCCCAGCAGCAGCGCGCCCGCGAGCAGGGTTTCGGAGACCTCGGCGCCGGTGCGGGCCAGTGCGGCCGGGCGGTACTGCGGCTGTGGGGCCGGACCGGGATCGTTGCCTGGCGCGGGGTTCGGGTCCGGCTGCGGCGGGTCGGTCGGTTTGGGCTCGGGCTTCGGGTCGACCGGCTTGGCCACCCGCTCGGCCGGCTTGACCGGGCCGTTGTCCTTGGTGAGGAAGGACTTCCCGGCGGTGGCGGGCAGGGCCTGGGCACTGGCCAGGAGGTTGCTCTCGGCGCCGGGGTTGAGCGGCAGGCCGCCGTCCTGGCGTTGCAGGCCGAGCAGCCAGGCGCGGCTGTCCTTGGCTTCCTGGCGCACGCCGAGCAGACCCATGGTGGCGTAGGCGGTGCTGTTGACGTTCTGGCCACCGGGGCCGGTCCAGGAACCGTTGCCCTGGCGCAGTTTCTCCAGTGCGCGCACCGACTCGGTCAGCGCGGTCTTGCGTTCCTGGCTCAGCGCGCCGCCGCCCTTGGGCACCGCGTTGAGCGCCTGCAGGGCAAGGCCGGTGGCATCGGCGATGCCGGTGGCGCAGCCCTCGGCGGCGGGGAAACCGACCGGCATAGTGGCGTCCTTGCAGCGGGCCGCGGCCAGTGCGGTGGCGGCCTTGTCCGCGCGGGTGGTGTCACCCACCGCGGTCAGCGCGAGGATGCCGAAGGACTGGCCGAAGGTGTTGGCGTTGTTGCCAAAATCGCTGATGTCGGCGAATCGGCCGTTGTCCCCGAGCAGTCCGCTGAGTTGGTCCACCAGGTCGATGCCGCCGACCGCGCGCGGGTTCTTCCCGGCCAGGCTGAACAGGAAGGCGAGCTTGGCGGTGGCCCCGGCGTAGCGGGCGCCCGGCTTGTCGAAGCCCTTGCCCTGGGTGTAGGTCTCGACGCTGTCCTTCTTGTCCAGGAAGGCCAGCACCTTGGTCAGACTGCTGGGCTGCCTGCCGGAGAGCAGCAGGCCGTAGGCCACGTCTGCGGTCTGGCCGTAGTCCACAAAGGACTGTTCGCCTGCGGTGACCTCCACGTGGTCGCCGTTGACCAGTTTGCCGGTCAGGTACTTGGCCAGCTTGCCGTTCGGGCCCGCGTCCGGGACGTCCGGACCCAGTTCGCCGAGGGGCACCCCGGCCAGGGTGAGCAGCGCCTGCGCGGTGGCCCGGCGCCAGGAGTCCTGCGCGCCCGGCAGTTCGGGGAAGCCGTCCTTGACCGCCTCGTCGAACTGCGCGCGGTTCCAGGCGATGCCACCGGCCTGGGCGCTGGCCTTGCCGCCGTTGTCCATGGTGAGCTGGTGCGAGCGGACGAACTCGGCGGCCCGCCCGGCCGCCTTGGTCCGGCCACCGGCGGCCAGTGCCTGCCCGCCGAGTCCGGTGCTGTTGGTGTTGGCGGGCGCGGTCGGGCCGGAGCCGCCGATGCCGCCAGCCTCGTCCTGCTTGCTCTCCAGCCAGTTCAGCCCTGTGGTGGCCGCGTCCGCCGCGCCGGTGCTGCCCGTTCTGGCCGCGGCCAGCAGGGCCTGCACCGCCATCCCGGAGGAGTCCGGGTCCAGCACCGCCGTGGGGTCCTCGTCGCAGCGGGCGCCGGTGGCGCCGAAGCTGGTCCAGGACAGCCGGAAGCCGCCTGCCGCGCACTGCTGCTTGATCAGGAAGTCCACCACCGGCTGCGGCACCCCGCCGCTGCGGGCCAGGCCCAGCACTGCGAAGCTCTGGCCGAACAGGTTGGTCTCGGACTTCGGCTGCACGTCCCGGTCGCGCAGCTCGCCCGCGAACGCGCCCGCCTCGGCGCCCGCGATCAGGTTGAGGGTCTCCTGGCGCAGGTCGACGCCGCCGAAGTCGGTCGGGTCCACGCCCGCGGCCACCGCGCCCAGCAGCGCTTTCGCGGTCTGGTCGCCCTGGCGTTCGTTCGGGTTCTCACTCCACGGGTTGCCGATGTAGTCCAGCACGGTGCGTTCCAGTGCGCCGGTGATCTGCTGCTGGGCCGCCGGATCCGCCTTGGTGGCCACCAGCGCGAACAGCGCGTCCACGGTCAGCCCGTGGTCGGGCTTCTCGGGGCCGATCACACCGGGCAGCAGGCCGTCCTTGAGGAAGCCGGCCAGCCAGCGGCTCGCCTCCGGACCACCCGCGGCGACCTCGTCGGTCTTCGGCGCGGTCCTGATCTCCGGCTTGGGCCCGGTCTTGGGCGCGGCCACGGTGGGCCGGACCGGGGCCACCCGCGGCGGCGGGTTGGTGCTGCCGGTCTTGTCCTTGGCGAAGGACCAGCCCTCGAAGCTGCCCAGCGGAGGCTTGCGCCCGGTCACGCCCGCGGTGCTGTAGGCCCAGGCGCCGCCGTTGGGCGCGTGCCAGTAGGACCAGTACGCGCTGGCAGGCGGAGTGTCGATGCAACGTTCGGTGTCCGCGCCCGGCTTGCCCTGGATGCGGCAGATGAACGCCTTGCCCCAGCGCCGGGTGCCCTCGACCACGAAGCCGGAGTTCTCCAGCGCGGTCAGCCCGGATGCCTGCTCGCCGGGCGCGCAGCGGATCTCGGTGTCCCCGCCCAGCTCCTGGAAGTCCACCACCACGGTGACCCCGTTGCCGTCCGGGCAGTGGCCGGGACTGCCGGGTACCGGCGCCGGTGCGGCCGCGGCCAGTGGCGCGGCCATGGTCAATAACAGTGCTGCCCCGGCGAACGCGGACAGCGCTCGCCGCCAGATCTGGTTCATCCCCAGTGCCTTCCTCGCGGTGGTCGAGTCCGGCAGGCGCACAGGGGAGCCGCCAACCGGCTCCACCCTGTAGTCCTCGACAGATGAAGCCGCGCAGCTCAGTCAGGCAGTCCGGCTCGCGATCGGGAAGATCGCCTACGGTTGCGGGTCAGCGCCGGGATTTGACCGGCTTCCCCTGTACTGAGACAGATCCTGACGGTACGGCTCCGTACCGCGGGGGCACAAGCGGCTAGGAGGAGGGCTGCGGCACGTCCGTGGCCCGCTGGTCGAAGGCCCGCCGCGCGGTCACCACCTGCGGCAGGTTGCCGGTGGACCAGGCCCGCACCGCGGCCAGTGGTTCGGCGGCCGAGTGACCCAGCTCGGTCAGCTCGTAGTCCACCCGCAGCGGCACGGTCGGATAGACGGTGCGAGTGACCAGGCCGTCGCGTTCGAGGGTGCGCAGGGTCTGGGTGAGCATCTTCTGGCTGATGCCCTCCAGCTTCACCCGCAGCTGGCCGAACCGGCGCGGGCCGTCCTCCAGCGCGCCGATGGTCAACGCGGTCCACTTGTCGGCGAGCATGTCGAGCAGGCCCCGGCAGGGGCACTGGCGGGAGTAGACGTCCCGCGCCTCCGCGTCGGGGATCCAGTCCGTCTTCACCTGCGTACTTCCCATGAGTAACTTGGTATCACATAGAGTGCAGGGGTGGGAATGACGCGTGCGGCGGTGGTGCGGCGGGCCGCACCACCGGCAAGGTCCTGCTCGCGGTAGCGGACTAGACCACCCGCGGCCAGCCCACTTGGCCCAACTCGGCGTACCACTTGGGCCAACGTGGCGTACGAGTTTGGCCAACTCGGTGTCCGTAACGGCCAACTCGGCGTACGACAACGGCCAACACGCGGGTTAGGTTTCGCGGTGTTCGGTGATGGGGGAGGGGACCATCGCTTCGGTGACGGCGTGGCCCATGCGGCGCAGGGCGGCTTCGATGGCGAGGCGGATGGAGCCGTTCATCGGGAGTAATGGCAGCCAGGGCTGGGCGTTCCACTCGGGGCCGCGCAGGCCGGGGCTGACCGTGACGCTGGCCAGCTCGTCGTTGGGCAGCACCAGTTCCAGGCGGGCCTGGCGGACCACCACCTCGGCGCTGTGCTCCGCTCGCGGCGGTGGCACCGGCTCGTACTGGGCGGCCACCAGCCACTCCAGGTCATCGCTGATCCGCTGGACGGACTCGGCGATCCCGATCAACAGTTCGGCCCGGCGGTACTGGCAGCTCTCCTCGGTCGCCTGGCGCAAACGCCCGGCCACCTCGGTGAGGGCCACTGCGGCCTCGGACTCGGTTCGGCACTCCACCATGTCGTGATCAACGGCACGGCCACGAGAAAGTCGCGGTTCCCAATCGTTGTCACCCGATTGTGTAAGGCGACTTGTCACCTGGCTCACAAAATTCCCAGCGGGCGGGACTGAGCCGGGTTTGTGGTCGGCGGAATGTCACCGGGGTTCACCTCCTGGCTATTGACAGTGTTCCTCGTTGATAAATAGCGTCCAGCTCGGGGAAGTCGGAGGAGAAACCATTGTGATCGGGTCTTTTCGTGCTGCCGCACTAATTCCGCAACAGCTCTTCCATAAGCTGGACCAGGGCGGATTGTCGCTGCCGGACAACCTCAACCGCTGGGCGGCCGGGTTCGGCGATCAACCGGCGCTGACCTTCCTGGACCACCACGGTCCACGTCCGCTCGGCGAGGCCGTCGTGCTGACCTGGGCCGAGCTGGACCGCCGGGTCAGCGCGGTCGCCGCCTGGATCCAGCGCCGCGCCTGCCGTGGCCAGCGCGCGGCCATCCTCGCCCCGCACGGGCCGGACTACGTGATCGCCTTCCTGGCCGCGTTGCGCGCCGGGATCATCGCGGTGCCGCTGTTCCCGCCCGGCCATCCCGGCACGGTGGGCAGGCTGGCCGCGATGTTCGCCGACTGCGGGCCACGCCTGGTGCTGACCACCCGCGCCCAGCTGGCCGCGGTGGACGGGTTCCTGGACAGCCACGGCCTGCGCAAACCCGAGGTGGTCGCGGTGGACGCGCTGCCCGACGCGATCGGCGCCGAGGTCGAACCGGCCTGGCACACCGGGGACGACGTGGCCTACCTGCAATACCCGCCGACCTGGACCGGCGCCCCTTGCGCGGTCCAGGTGACCTTCCGCAACGCGGTGGACAACGCGCTCACCCTGGTCGAGTCCATCGGCGCGCTGCCCGGCCAGTCGCCCTCGGTGAGCTGGCTGCCGCTGCACCACGCCGAGGGCCTGCTGCTCGGGGTGATCGCGCCGGTCGCGGTGCGCGCCCGCGCGGTGCTGATGGACCCGGCCGCGTTCCTGCTCAAACCCGAGCGCTGGCTGCGCGCGCTCACCGCGAACCCTGGTGCGGTCAGCGCCGCGCCCGACTTCGCCTACGGCTACTGCGCGGCCCGGATCGGCGCCCAGGAGAAGGCGGTGCTGCGGCTGGACCACGTGCGCGCGCTGTTCGTGGACGGGGCCAGCGCGCAGGCGCATACGCTGAGCCGGTTCCTGGCCGCCTTCGCCGAATGCGGACTCCGCCCCGAAGCGGTGCGCTGTGGCTACGGGCCGGTCGGCGCGGCCGCCCTGGTCTCGGTGACCACCGCCGAACCCCGGCGCACCGGTTTCGACCGGGCCCTGCTGCGCCGGGGCCGGGCCGAGCCACGCGCGGAGAACGCCCCCGACGCGCTGACTCTGCTCTCCAGCGGCACACCCACCCGGCACCGGGTGCGGATCGTGGCTCCGGACAACGGCCGGACGCTCCCCGATGGCGCGGTCGGCGAGGTGTGGGTCTCCGGCGCGCTCGGCCCCGGGTTCTGGGGCAGGCGGAAGCCGGGCGAGCGGCCCTTCGGCAACCGCCTGCCGGACGCGGACGCCCCGGCGCACGGCTGGCTGCGCACCGGGGACCTCGGCCTGGTCGACGACGGTGAGCTGTATGTGCTCGGCCGGGTCGGCGAACTGCTGACCGTGCGCGACCGCCAGCACTACCCCTACGACGTGGAGGCCACCGTGGGCGGGGCGCATTCCGCGTTGCGCGCGCACCAGGCCGCCGTGTTCACCGTGCGCGAGTTCGACCGGGTGCTCACCGTGCTGGTGGCCGAACGGGTCCGGGAGTGCTCCACCCAGCAGGTGGCCGGTCAGGTCCGGCGCGCGGTGACCGCCCGGCACGGCCTGGTGCTGGACCGGGTCGTGCTGGTGGACACCGGACGCCTGCCGCGCACCCCGGACGGCGCGGTCTGCCGCGCCACCACCCGGGACCGCTACCTGACCGGCGGCTTCGACTGACCGGGCTGACCAGCCGTTCCTGACTGGCGCAGCCGGGCGGCCCGCAGCACGAGTTCCAGCTCGAAGCGGGCCGCCGGATCGGTCAGCGTCTCCCCGAACAGGCTCTCCAGCTGGTGCAACCGGTACCGCACGGTCTGCGGGTGGATGCCTAGCCTGGCGGCCACCTCTGGCGCGCCGCTGCGGGTCTCCAGCCAGGCCAGCAGGGTCTCGGTGAGCCGCTCGCGCTGGCGCGGGGTCAGCTCGGCCAGCGGCGCCAGCACCCGGGTGGTCAGCTCGTCGAGCAGGAAGTCCTCGTGCAGCAGCCACAGCGTGCACAGGTGGTCGGCGCAGTGCTGCACCTCCAGCGCGGGCAGGGTGCCCGCGCGCATCAGGTTCAGCGCGTGCCGGGCCCAGCGCAGTGACTCGGCGGCGTTGGCCAGCTCCACCGTGGGGCCGACCGCGACCAGCCAGTCCTGCAACGGGCGGTCCAGCAGCCGCTCCTGCTCGGCGCCCGCCGGGATGAGCAGGCAGGGCGCGCTGCCCTCGAAGTCGACCAGGATGGCCCGGTCCAGGCGTGGCTCGCCCTTGTTCACCCGGTCCGGCCGCGGCTCCAGGGCCACCGCGCACACCCGGTCCGGCAGTTCCCACTCGGCGGCCGCGGCCAGTTCGATCACCAGGTGCCGCGGGTTGGGCGGATCGGCCAGCAGCACCTCCAGCAGTCGCCTGCGCCGGCGTTCCCTGGCGCCGGTGGCCCGCTGCTGAGCGGCCACGTAACCCTCCACCGACAGCGCGGCCAGCTCGTCGATGTGCGCGAAGACCGCCTCGCCGAGCAGCCGCATGGTGTCCACCGACAGGTGCACCCGCTCGCCGAAGTCGGTCAGCCGCCGCCAGGCGATCCGCGCGCCGAGCCGGTAGGCCCGCTGCAACGTGTCCAGGCTGCGGCCCTCGTGGAACTCGCCGCGGCCCAGTCGCCGGTACATCTCCGCGATCGCCGGTTTCGGCGCGCCCGGGTCGGCCACCCGGTCCACGAACTGCATCAGCGCGTACTCGATCCCATCGCTGATGATCTGCCCGAACGACTCGTCGAGCGGCCGGGAGTACTCGGGTATACCGCGTTGGATCTCGCCGAGTATCTGGTTCGCCACATCCGGGACCTCGGCCCGCATCAGCGGGGCCAGATCACGGGAGAGGACTTTCCACGGGTCCATGCCCGTGCGCAGCTGGTTCACGCCCGACTCCAATGGCGGAGGAGGTCGAAGCATTTCAGGAGAGGGTCAACAATGCTGTGCTGTTCGTCCGTTGTCATCCTTCGAAGGAACTACATCCCATGATCCGGCCTGTTTCCTGAAAAGAGCGCTCTCATTTGTTCCTCCCGACCCAAAACCGCTGGCTGGTGTACTCCGTCACTCCTGCTAACGAGCGGGACGGGCCTGGGGGAACGCAACCGTTCGCGCCGGATGTCGGGCTTAGGTAAGGCTAAGGTAAGTTCCAGGGGTGCGACTCGGACAGTTCGTCATGGACACCGCCCCGCTGCGCGGCAGCCCACCGTTCCGGCTGGTCTTCGCCGTGCAGGTGATCGCCATGGTCGGCACCAACCTCACCGTGGTGGCGGCCAACCTGCAGGTCTTCGCCATCACCCGGTCCTCGCTGCAGGTCGGGCTGGTCAGCCTGGCGCTCGGGGTGGCCCTGCTGTTCGGGCTGCTGGCCGGCGGCGTGCTGGCCGACCGGGCGAGCAAACGCCTGATCATCGTGACCACCCGGCTGGGCATGGTGCTGGTGCTGGGCCTGCTGGCCTGGAACGCCACCCTGGACTCGCCCAGCCTGGCCCTGATCTACGCCACCGCGATCCCGGCCGGGCTGATCAACGGCCTCGGCGCGCCCGCGCTGATCGCGGCCACCCCGGCGCTGGTCGGCCAGGAGAACCTGGCCCCGGCGGGCGCGCTGACCGCGATCACCACCCAGATCGGCGCCATGGTCGGC
The DNA here is from genome assembly GCF_052078295.1 of Crossiella sp. CA198. Lineage (NCBI taxonomy): Bacteria > Bacillati > Actinomycetota > Actinomycetes > Pseudonocardiales > Pseudonocardiaceae > Crossiella > Crossiella sp. CA198. The sequence goes on along the minus strand of NZ_JBQJIM010000031.1, from coordinate 71,580 downwards.
CCGCTGCTGGCCGGGTTCATCGCCGAATCCTGGGGCCTGGCGGTGTGTTTCGCCATCGACGCGGCCACCTTCCTGCTCGGCGCGGTGCTGCTGGCCTTCCTGCCCAAGCTCGAACCGGAGGGTTCGGCGGAGCACGCGCACCCGGTGCGTTCCATCGTGGAGGGCTTCGCCTTCCTGCGGCGCAGCCGGGTGGTCACCGGACTGCTGCTGATCGACGTCTGCGCGATGGTCTTCGCCATGCCGTACGTGCTGTTCCCGGAGATGGGTGTGGCCGTCTTCGGCGGCGAGTTCGCCACCGGCCTGCTCTACGCCGCACCCGCGGTCGGCGCCTTCCTGGCCGCGCTGACCAGTGGCTGGACCGCGACCGTCGCTCGTTCCGGACTGGTGCTGATCGGCTCGGTGTTGTTGTGGGGCCTGGCCGTGATCGGCTTCGGGCTGAGCCCGGCGCTGTGGGTGGCGCTGCTGTTCCTGGCGGTGGCCGGCGCGGCCGACACCATCTCGGAGATCCTGCGCCGCACCCTGTTGCAGCACCACACCCCGGAACGGCTGCTCGGCCGGGTGGGCAGCATGTGGCTGGCCCAGGCCACCACCGGCACCTCCGCGGGCAACGCGGTGATGGGCGGCCTGTCCCGGCTGCTCGGCTCCGGCCTGGCCCTGGTGGCCGGTGGCGCGGTCTGCGTGCTCGGCGTGGTCGGCATCGCGATCGCCTTGCCTGAGCTGCGTAAAGCCACGCTGAGCGGGCCCAGCGCGGACGAGCGCGAACGCGTCACAGATGGTTGCAAGGTTAGCTTTACCTAACCTAAGCTGCGAGACGTTTGGACAGTCGCTCAAGGAGTTGTGGATGAACCCGCTGGATGACGAGAACGGCACGTTCTACGCCCTCGTCAACGAGGAGGGCCAGTACTCGCTGTGGCCGGTCTTCGTGGACGTGCCCGCCGGCTGGACGATCGCCTTCGGCAAGGACTCCCGGACCGCCTGCCTTGAGTTCATCGAGCGGAGCTGGACCGACATGCGCCCGAAGAGCCTCGTCGAAGCCATGCGCGCCGCCGACTGACTTCCCACCTGACGTTCTAAGAAGGAGAGCGCCACGTGCGGCGTACGTTGATGAACGGCAAGATCCACCGGGCCACCGTGACCCAGGCCGACCTGCACTACGTCGGTTCGGTGACCATTGACGCGAACCTCTTGGAAGCGGCCGACATCGTCGAGGGCGAGGTCGTGCACATCGTCGACATCACCAACGGCGCCCGCCTGACCACCTACGCCATCACCGGTGAGCGGGGCAGCGGCGTGATCGGCATCAATGGCGCGGCCGCGCACCTGGTGCACCCCGAGGACATGGTGATCATCATGTCCTTCGCGGAGTTCACCGAGGAAGAGCGGGCCACGCACGTCCCGCACGTGGTGCACGTGGACGAGCGGAACCGGATCCTGGCCCTGGGCAACGATCCGGCCGAGCCGGTGCCGGGCAGCGCGCAGCTTTCCGGGCGCGTGGTCGCGGCCGCGCACTAGACCAGCGGCGGCCGGCGGTTCGGGGCCGGCGGCAACCGCGTACGAGGGCGGTCACCCGGGGTGCGGGTGACCGCCCTTCTTTATGTCACAACGGTTTCGCTCAGGCGGCGGGCTTCTGCACCGCGGCGGAGAGCATCGGCACCAGCTTGTCGATGGCGTAGGGAATGCTCAGCGGCGACGGTGCGCGGATCGAGTGGAACTCGGGCAGTGCGAGGGTCAGGTTGCCGCCCTTGCGCACCACGGCCAGTTTCCGGAACAGCGGGTTCTGCTCGACCGCGTCCCGCTGCTGCTCGTTGGCGTAGTAGCTCAGCAGCACATCCTGGTCGAGCAGGTCGAACTTCTCCGCGCTCAGCTCGACCGCGAAGGTGCCGCCGGGCTGGGCGCGGATGTTCTCCGGCAGCACCAGGCCGAACTCGCCGAGCAGCTTGGTCGCGGTGTCCTCAGTGGACTTGAGCAGGTGCACGGTGCCCGCCTGGCCTGCCACGAAGTAGCCGAACCTCTTGCCGGTCAGCTCCGGGTTGGTCTTGCGGACCCCGGCGATCCTGGCCTCGGCCTCGCCGATCACCTGATCCGCCAAGGCTTTCCGGCCGATCGCCCGGCCGACCTGCCGGGTGACCTGCTGCCAGCTGTCCTGGTACGAACCGGTCTCGTACCCGGTGGTCGGCACGATCGCGTTCAGCTTCGACCAGTACTTGTCCAGGCCGGCGTCGAAGTTGGCCAGGATCAGGTCCGGTTCGAGCTTGAGCACCTGTTCCGGGTCGAACCCGTTGTCCCCGGGGACCAGCAGGGTCGGCGTGGCGCCGCCGAGTTTCGCCTTGGCCCACGGGGTGATCCCGTCCGGGTGCCCGTCCATCCGCACCATCGCGATCGGCTGCACCCCGAGTGCGAGCAACGCGTCCTGGTCGGCGGCGCTGAGCGCCACGATCCGCTTGGGCGGCGCGGTGATCGTGGTGCTGCCCAGCTTGTGCTTGAGGGTGACCGGGAAGGCGTCGGTGGACGCGGTGGTCCGCGGGGCTTGTCCGTCACCGCTGCCGCAGGCGAGGAGCGTGCCGAGGCCGAGTAGCGCGGTGGCCACGGCGGCGAGTAGTCGGATTCCTGTTGTCATGTGGATGTTTCCCCCCTGTGTTGCGTGTTGGACTGAGTCCTCGGTTGCCACGCAACGACAAGGGCCGCGCTGACGAGCAGCGCGGCCCTTGTCGTTGCGCTGTGCCGGACGGACTCACCGGCTCAGTCTGGCATCAGGCAGCGGTCTTCTTCACCGCGGCGGACAGCTTCGGCACCATCTTGTCGATGGCGTAGGGGATGCCCAGCGGCGAGGGGTTGCGGATCGAGTAGAACTCGGTCAGGTCGACGACGATGTTGCCGCCCTTGCTGACCACCTTGAGCTTCTTGAACAGCGGGTTCTGCTCGGTGTCCTGCTGGTGCTGCTTGTTGTCGTTGTAGTAGGTGACCAGCACGTCCTGGTCGAGCAGGTCGTAGCGTTCGGCGCTCAGCTCGGCGGCGAAGCTCTCGCCCGGCAGCGCCTGGATCGGCTGCGGCAGGGTCATGCCGAACTCGCCGAACATCTTGCTCGCCGAATCCGCGGTGGACTTCAGCACGTTCATCGTGCCGGTCTGCCCGGTAACGCCGAAGGCGAACTTCTTGCCGGTCAGCTCCGGGTTGCTCTTCTTGACTCCGGCGATCTTGCCCTCGACCTCGGTGACCAGCTTGTCCGCCTCGGCGGACTTGCCGACGGCCTGGCCGACCTGGCGGGTGACCTGCTGCCAGGTGTCCTCCACCGGACCGGTCTGGAAGGCCGTGGTGGGCACGATGTCGTTGAGCTTCTTCCAGTACTTGTCGATGTAGAAGTCGTAGCCGGCCAGGATCAGGTCCGGCTCCAGCTTGAGCACCTGCTCGACGTCGATGCCGTTGTCGCCCACGGTGAGCAGGGTCGGCGTGGCGCCGGTGACCTTGGCCTTGCTCCACGGCGCGATGCCGTCGGCCATGCTCGTCTTCACCGTGGCGATCGGCTGGATGCCCAGTGCCAGCAGGGCGTCCTGGTCGGTCTCGCCGAGCACCACGATCCGCTTGGGCGCGGCCTTGATCGTGGTGGTGCCGAGCTTGTGCGTGATGGTGATGGGGTAACCCGGCGCGGCACCGGCCGACGTGTCCTTCGGAGTGCCGGCGTCACCGCCGCCACCGCACGCGGACAGGCCCAGCACCAGTGCCGCCCCGGCCGCGACCAGACGAACCATTCGACTCGACGACCTGTGCGTTCGCGTCGTCATACAGATGTCCTTCTTTCCTGGCGACGATTAGGTTAGCCAACCCTAAACGACGGGTTCGGTCGAGCGATCACGGGACGGTCCGCTGGCGGTAACGGAATTACTGCACTTGCCCAGCCCCGTTCCGCTCCAGCACGGCGGTGAGCACCGGCCCGAACGCGGCGACCGCGTCCGGGGAGAGTAGTTCGTCGTGCGGGTAGGGCAGTTCCTGGCCCTCGATCCGGCCGGTGGCCAGTGCGGTCCAGTTCGCCGCGCCGGTGCCGGTGGATCCCTTGGCGCTGAACAACACCAGCGGTCCGGAGTAGACCGGGTAGCCGGTTTCGGGCAGCAGCCGGTCGTGGGTGGTCCAGGCCCGGATGAGGGCCTCGGTGGTCTGCTCGTCGGCGGTCAGGCGCAGGCGGTTCCGGATCTGGTCGGCGGCGAGGGGTTCGTCCGCGGGCAGGGCCGGGTCGGCGGGCTGGGCGTCCAGCACTGCCAGCAGGGCCACCTGCTCGCCCTCGGCCTGGAGCAGGCATGCGATGGCGTGCGCGAGCTGACCGCCGAAGGACCAGCCGAGCAGGTGGTACGGCCCGCTGGGCTGCACGGTCTGGATCCGGCGCAGGTGCGCGCGGGCCAGCTCGTCAAAGCTGCGCACGTCCTCGCCGGTCACCACGGGGGACTGGAGGCCGTAGAGCGGCCGGTCCGCGTCCAGGTGCGGCACCAGCGCGGCGTAGGGCCAGGCCAGGCCGAAGCCGGGGTGGATGGCGAACAGCGGCGGCCGGGTGCCCTCGGCGTGCAGGGCCAGCAGTGGGGCCAGCGCCGGGTCGGACCCGTCGGTGGAGCCGAGCCGGTCGGCCAGCGCGGCCACGGTGGGCGCGGCCATCACCGCGCCGACCGAGACGCCCTCGACGCCGCTGGCGCGGATCCGGCTGACCAGCTGCATGGCCAGCAGCGAGTGGCCGCCCAGCTCGAAGAAGCTGTCGTCCACGCCGACCCTGGGCACGCCGAGCACCTCGGCGAAGACCTGGCACAGCACGGCTTCCCGCTCGGTGCGCGGTCCCCGGCTGGACACCTTGGCGCCCAGGTCGGGGGCGGGCAGCGCGGCCCGGTCGAGCTTGCCGTTGACGGTCAGTGGCAGCGCGTCCATCGGCACGAACGCCGAGGGCACCATGTAGCCGGGCAGGCGCTGCCCGGCCCACTCGCGCAGCTCCGCCGCGGTGGCGGCGCCGACGACGTAGGCGACCAGCAGTTTGACGCCGGGCAGGTCGGTGCCGGCGGCGATCACCGCGACCTGCCGGACGCCGGGGTGTTCGGCCAGGGTGGTGTCGATCTCGCCGATCTCCACCCGGTAGCCACGGATCTTGACCTGGTCGTCGGTGCGGCCGAGGTAGTCGATCGTGCCGTCCTGACACCAGCGCACCAGGTCGCCGGTGCGGTAGAGCCGGTCGCCGGCCGCGCCGAAGGGGTTGGCGAGGAAGCGGTCCGCGGTCAGCTCGGCCCGGTCCAGGTAACCGCGGGCCAGGCCGATGCCGGCGATGTACAGCTCGCCTGCCACGCCGGGCGGGACCGGGCGCAGGTACTCGTCGAGCACGTGCGCGGTGGTGTTGAAGATCGGGCGGCCGACGGTGGGGGTGTCCCGGTCGGTGGTGCCGCCGCCGAGGGTGTTGATGGTGTATTCGGTTGGGCCGTAAAGGTTGTAGCCGAGCACGCCGGGGGTGTCCCTGAGCGTTTCCCACACCTGGTTGGACACGGCCTCGCCGCCGAGCAGCACCAGAACGGGCCGGTGGCCGGGGTTCTCGTCGAGCAGGCCGTTGTCGATGAGCTGCTGGCAGTAGGTCGGCGTCACGTTGATGACGTCGATGGCGTGCTGGTCGCAGTAGGCGGTGAGCGCTTCGGCGTCGCGGCGCAGTTCCTCGTCGCAGACGTGCACCTCGTGGCCTTCGACCAGCCACAGGAGTTCTTCCCAGGACATGTCGAAGGAGAAGGACACGGTGTGCGCGATGCGCAGTCGCCGCCCGGCCTCGGCCACCACCGGGTCGAAGATCTCGGCGCGGTGGTTGAACTGCATGTTGGTTAGGCCGCGGTAGGGCGTGAGCACGCCCTTGGGCTTTCCGGTGGAGCCGGAGGTGTAGATGACGTAGGCCGGGTGCTCCAGGCGGTGTGGGTCGGTGCGGTTGAAGCCGCGGCGTTCGGTGTCGGCGAGATCGTTGCCGGGCAAGGAATCCAGCTCGGCCGCGGCCGCGTCGAGCAGCACCGTGGGGGCTGAGGTCGCGGGCAGGGTGGCGGCGACCTCGGTGGTGCTGACCAGGCAGACGGCCTTGGCGTCGGCGAGCATGAAGGCCAGTCGCTCAGCCGGGTAGTCCAGGTCCAGCGGCAGGTAGGCGGCGCCGGTCTTGAGCACACCGAACAGGGTGGCCACCATGTCCGCCGAACGCGGCAGGGCAAGGGCCACCACGGTTTCCGGTCCGGCGCCGCGACTGATCAGCAGCCGGGCGATCCGGTTGGCGCGCTCGTTCAGTTCGGTGTAGTTCCAGCGGATCTCGCCGGGCAGGTCCGGGCTGGCGACCAGGGCGGGCGCGTCCGGGGTGCGGGCGGCCTGCTGTTCGAGCAGGTCGGCGATGGTGAGCGCGGGGATCTCGCGTTCGGTCCGGTTCCAGGCTTCCAGGCGGGCGCCTGCCGCACCGAGCACGTCCAGTTCGCTCATCCGCACGTCCGGCCGGGCCACGGCCTGTTCGAGCAGGTCGAGCAGCCGGTCCAGCAGGTTCGCCGCGGTGGCCCAGTCGAACAGGTCGGCCGCGTACTCCACGTCCAGGCCCATGCCCTCGGTGTCCGCGCCGTAGTCGCGCAGCACGAAGTCCAGGTCGAACTTGGCGGTCGGCGGGTCGAACCGGCCCTCGGTCACGGTCAGCCCGGGGAAGACCGCCGCGCCGGTGCCCTGGTTCTGGTAGCCGACCATCACCTGGAACAGCGGGTTGCGGGAGAGCGTGCGGGTCGGGTTGAGCGTTTCGACCAGGCGCTCGAAGGGCACGTCGGCGTGGCTGAGCCCGGCCAGGTCGGTGCGCCGGACCCGGTCCAGCAACTCGGTGAAGCCGGGGTTGCCGCTGACGTCGGCCCGGATGACCAGGGTGTTGACGAAGAACCCGATCAGGTCGTTGAGCTTGTCCTCGTCCCGGCCGGCCACCGGGCTGCCCAGCGGGATGTCGGCGCCCGCGCCGAGCCGGTGCAGCAGCGCCGCGACCGCGGTCTGGAACAGCATGAACACGGTGGCGTCCTGGGTGCGGGCGAGCTGCCGCAACCGCACCGCCAGGTCCGGGCCGATCTCCCGCTGGATGGTCTCGCCGCGGAAACTGGCCACCGCCGGGCGGGGCCGGTCGGTGGGCAGGGACAGCTCCTCGGGGATGCCGTCCAGTTCCCGCCGCCAGTAGGTCAACTGCTTGGCCTGCAAGCTCTTCGGGTCGTTCGGCGCGCCGAGCAGGGCACGCTGCCACAGCGCGTAGTCCGCGTACTGCACCGGCAGCGGGGTCAGCTCCGGGGCCCGGCCGTCGTGCCGGGCGGCGTAGGCGGCGGTGAGGTCCTCGACGAAGGGCCGCAGCGACCACTCGTCGAAGGCGATGTGGTGGAACACGGCCAGCAGCACCGAGTCGGCCGGGCCGAGGGTGAGCACGGCCAGCCGGATCGGGTGGTCGGCGGCCAGGTCGAAGGGCACCGCGATGGCCGCGGCCACCGCGGCGTCCAGTTCGGCCTCGGCCACCGCGGTCACGGTGACCTCCGGGGTGCTCTCCGCGACCGGCCGGATCCGCTGGTACGGCAGGCCTTCGTGGGTTTCGATCACCGTGCGCAGGCTCTCGTGCCTGGCCAGCACATCGGCGAAGGCCGCGCGCAGGGCGGGCAGGTCCAGTTCGCCGTGCAGCCGGACGCCGGTGGGCACGGTGTAGGCGCTGCCCGCGGTGTCCAGCTGGTCCAGCAGCCACAGGCGTTGCTGGGCGAAGGAGAGCGGGATCCGCTCGGGGCGGGCGCCGGCGGTGAGCACCGGCTGGGCGATGGCGGGTGCGCTGTCCAGGGCCTTGGCGGCGAGTTCGGCCACGGTGGGGCAGGTGAACAGGTCCCGGATGGCCAGGTCCACGTCGAGTCCGGTGCGGGCCTTGCCGATCAGCCGGGCGGCCAGCAGCGAATGCCCGCCCAGGTCGAAGAAGTTGTCCGCCACACCGACCTTGGGCACGCCGAGCACCTGGGCGAACAGCTCGCACAGGGCTTCCTCGGTGGGGTTGGCCGGTGGCCGTCCGCAGCCGGCGCCCGCCGCGAGGTCGGGGCTGGGCAGGGCGCGGCGATCGAGCTTTCCGTTGGTGGTCAACGGAAGTCGTTCCATGGTGATCAGGGCGGCGGGCACCATGTAGTCGGGCAGCACGGCCTTGAGGTGATCGCGGACCCTGGCCACCAGGCCGGAGTTGTCCCGGGCCGCGGAGGGGTTGTTGGCGTAACTGGACAGCGCGGAGTTGCGGGCCCTGGTGGGGGCGTAGGCGCCCAGCAGGATTTCGTCCTGGGCCAGGGTGAACACCGCGTCGTAGCTGCCGTCGGTGGTGTCGGACCAGGTGAGCAGCAGCCGGTGCCCGGACTGGGCGGCCAGTTCGTGCAGGGCCTCGGGTTCGACACCCACGCTGGTCTTCGGATTGAGCAGGCTGCGTGCGCCGGTGACCGGAGAACCGGCCTCCAGCGCGCGTTGCGCGGCGACCTCGGCGGTGAGCCGGGCGTTGGGGATGCGGGTGATCCGCAGCGAGTCCGGGCGGTCGGCCAGTCGGGCGGCCAGGTCGAGCGCGCCGTCCCATGGCAGCGCCGGACCGTCCACAAGGGACAGTGCGTCCGTGCCTGCCTTGCGCAGCACCACGTCGTAGCGGTGCCGGGACAGCTCGTTGTGCATGTGCCCGCGTTTGATCCGCAGGTCCACCCCGGCCAGTGTGGGCAGGTGGTCGCCGAGTGCGGTGAAGTAGTCCGGGTCGACCAGGAGTTCCTTCTCCAGCAGCACGGCGCGTTCGATCGCCTTGCGCAGCGCGGCCTCGTCGGTGCGTTCGTCGGCGCGGCCGAGCTGGATGGCGGTGTGGAAGGTGCGGGCCAGTCGCAGGTTGCGCACGTCGCCGACGAACAGCGCGCCGCCGGGGGCAAGGAGGTCCAGTGCCTTGCCGATGACCTCGGTGAGGTAGTCGATGTTCGGGAAGTACTGGATCACCGAGTTGATCACGATGGTGTCGAAGTGCCCGGTGGGCAGGCCGTCGGTGTCGTGCGCTGGCCGGCAGCTCAGCTCGATCTTGGCGGCCAGTTCCGGGTCGGCGAGGAGGTCGCGGCCGAGTTTGTCGATGACCGGGGCGGCGAAGTCGCAGGCCCAGTAGGACTCGGTGTCGCGGGCCAGGCCGGAGAGCAGCAGACCGGTGCCGACGCCGATTTCCAGCAGCCGCCGGGGTTTCAGCTCGCGGATGCGGTCCAGGGTGGCGGCCCGCCACTCGCTCATGTCGGTGAACGGGATGGGGTCGCCGTCGTAGCTGCTGTCCCAGCCCGCGTAGTCCTCGTCGAAGACCGCGGTGGGGATCTCGGTGTACTCGTCGCTGTAGATCTGGTTCCACTCGGCGATCTGTTCGGCCTCGACCTCCGAGCGGGCCTCGTCCCCGCTGACCTCGGCGGGCACCAGGTAGCCGAGAAGTCGTTTCACCCCAGGCAGATCGGTGTCCGCCGCGATGACCGCGGCCTGCGCGACCTCGGGATGCGCGGCCAGCGCGCTCTCCACCTCGCCGATCTCCACCCGGTAACCGCGGATCTTGACCTGGTCGTCGGTGCGGCCCAGGAAGTCCAGGTTGCCGTCCTGGCGTTCGCGCACCAGGTCGCCGGTGCGGTACATGCGTTCGCCGGTGGCGCCGTAGGGGTCGGCGATGAAGCGGTCGGCGGTGAGGCTGGGGCGTTTGAGGTAGCCGCGGGCCAGGCCGACGCCGGAGATGTACAGCTCGCCGGGCACGCCGACCGGCACCGGCCGCAGGTAGGCGTCCAGGATGTAGGCGCGGGTGTTCCAGATGGCCTTGCCGACCGTGGAGGTCGCGCTGTCCTCGGTGCCGCCGCCGAGGGTGTTGATGGTGTATTCCGTTGGGCCGTACAGGTTGTAGCCGAGCACGCCGGGGGTGTCGCGCAGGGCGGTCCAGACCTGTTCGGACACGGCCTCGCCGCCGAGCAGCACGAGAACCGGCCGGTGGCCTGGGTTTTCCTCCAGCAGCCCGTTGTCGATGAGCTGCTGGCAGTAGGTGGGCGTGACGTTGATGACGTCGATGGCGTGCTTGTCGCAGTAGGCGGTCAGCGCGAGGGCGTCCCGGCGCATGTCCTCGGTGAGCACGTGCACCTCGTGGCCCTCGACCAGCCAGAGCAGTTCTTCCCAGGACATGTCGAAGGAGAAGGACACGGTGTGCGCGATCCGCAGCCGCCGCCCGGCCGCCTCGACCACCGGGTCGAAGATGGCCACCCGGTGGTTGAACTGCATGTTGGTCAGGCCGCGATACGGCGTGGCCACGCCCTTGGGCTTGCCGGTGGAGCCGGAGGTGTAGATGACGTAGGCCGGGTGCGCCAGCCGCCACGGGTCGGTGCGGTGGAAGCCGCGACGTTCGGCGTCGGCGAGATCGTTGCCGGGCAAGGAATCCAGCTCGGCGGCGATCTCGGGGGAGTCCAGCAGCACGTGCGGGACCTCGGTGTGCGGCAGCGTCGGGTCGACGTCCACAGTGGACAGCACGCACAGCGGCACGGTGTCGGTGAGCATGAACTCCAGCCGGTCGGCCGGGTAGTCCAGATCCAGGGGCAGGTAGGCGGCGCCGGTCTTGAGCACCGCGAACAACGCGGCCACCATGTCCGAGGAGCGCGGCAGGCCAAGGGCCACCACGGTTTCCGGCCCGGCACCATGCTGGACCAGCCAGCGCGCGATCCGGTTGGCCCGCTCGTTCAGCTCCGCGTAGGTGTGCCGGACCTGCCCGAAGACCAGCGCGGTCGCCTCGGGCGTGCGCGCGGCCTGCTGCTCCAGCATGTCCGCGATGGTGATGTCCGGCACCGGGTTCGCGGTGTGGTCCCAGCCCTGGCGCAGCAGGTCGAGTTCATCGCCGACGAGCACGTCCACCGCGGCGCAGGGGGCCGCCGGGGTGTCGGCGAGTGCGGTGAGGATGCGCAGGTAGCGTTCCAGCAGCCGCTCGATCTCGGTGCGGCTGAACACATCCTGGTGGAACATCACCCGGAGTTCGGTGTGCACGCCGGGGTTGACCACCATGGTGACCGGGTAGTGCGTGGCGTCCAGGACCTGGTGTTCGAGCACCCGCAGCGAGCCGTCCGGGCCGAAGGCGCGTTCCTTGGACGGGCGCGGGAAGTTCTGGAACACGAACAGGGTGTCGAACAGGGTGCCGATCCCGGCCAGGGCCTGCACATCGGTGAGCCCGAGGTAGGGGTAGTCGAACAGTTCGGCCTGTTCCTCCTGGACCCGGCGCAGCACGGTGTCCAGTGCGTCGGCCGCGCCGAGCCGGACGCGCACCGGGACGGTGTTGAACAGCAGGCCGACCGTGGTCTCCACCCCGGCGACGTCCGGGTGGCGGCCGGAGACCGAGGCGCCGAACACCACGTCGTCCCGGCCGGTGAGCCTGCCCAGCAGCATGGCCCAGGCGGTCTCGTACAGGGTGCTGGCGGTGATCCCGGACTCGCGCATCCGCTGAGCCAGCCTGGTCGCCAGTTCGGCGGGCAGTTCCAGTTCGATCTCGTCGGCGGCGGTAAGGTCCACCGCGCGGCTGTCCGTGCCGGGGGCGAGCAGGGTGGGTTCGGCCAGCCCGTCCAGGTTGCGCCGCCAGGCCGCGCGGGCCTGTTCGTGGTCCTGCGCGGTGAGCCAGCGCAGGTAGTCCCGGAACGGGGTGGTCGGCCGGGCGGACTCGGCGGCCGGATCGGTGTAGGACTCCAGCAGGCTGCTCAGCAGCAGACCGCCGGACCAGCCGTCGAGCAGGATCAGCTCGGAGGTCATCACCAGGCGGTGCGCGCCGGGGGCCACGGTGGCCAGGCCGAAGCGGATCAATGGCGGCCGGTCGGCGTGGAAGGGCCGGGACCGCTGCTCGGCCACGAAGGCGTCGAAGGCGGCATCGTCCTGTGTGGACAGATCAACGTAGGTGTACGGCAGCTCGTACTCGCCGGGGATGAACTGCACCGGCGGGGCGTCGTCGGCGGTGGCGAACCCGGCGACCAGGTTGGGGTACTTGGCCAGGGACAGCCGCACCGCCTCCCGGAAGCGGTCCGGGTCCAGCTCGCCGCCCAGGTGCAGCACGGCCTGCTGCACGTAGATGTCGCGCTCGGCGCCGTCGAGCATCAGGTGGAAGAGCAGGCCCTCCTGCAGCGGGGACAGCGGCAGCGCCTCGATCGCGCCCGGCGGCAGCGCGCGGGCGGGCGCGGGCGCGGCGGCGGGCTCGTGCGCGCGCAGCGCCTGGCCCCAGTCGGTGAGCAGCGTGTCGGCGTCCAGGCCGGGCAGCGCGGCCGGGTCCCAGGAGACGGTGGCGCGCACGCGTTCGCTGTTGCGGTCGAACCAGGCGCCGATCCGCAGCAGGTAGCGGGATCCGGCGTCCGCGACGGGTTCGCCGAGGCCGGGTTCCGGGTCGTCACCCAGGTCGGTGACGCCGTACTCGACCAGGATGGCGGCCTCTGCCAGGTCGGCGAAGGTGGCCGAGGTGCTGCCGCTGAGGTACTTGGCCACGCCGAACTCGGTGGCCGCGGCATCGGCCACCGCCACCGCGTCCGCGCCCGATCCGTCCACATCGGACAGTTCGGCCGGGCCGAACAGCACCGGGAACACCCGGCGCAGGTTGCCCAGCACGTCGGGGCGGTCCCGGTCGGACTCGCTGACGTCGAGCAGCAGGCCGTCGGTGGCGCCCAGCTGTGGCACCAGGCTGAGCAGCACCCGCGCGCGCAGGCCCTCGGCGGTGGCGACCTCGTTCAGCGGCAGGATCCGCTCTGCGTGGTGCCGCGGTCCGCCGGTCTCGCCGTCGCTGGCCCACGGGGCGGGCAGGTCCAGCTCGTCCACCCGGTCGGCCAGTTCCAGCCAGGGCTCCACCCGGTCGGCCAGACCGGGGTCGCGGGCCAGGGTGTCCAGTGCGGACAAATATTCCCCGGTGCCGGAGGTGCTGGGGGCGCCACCGGCGAGCGCGGCGCGCAGGTCGGCGACCAGCACCGCCCAGCCCTCACCGTCCACATCGGCGGCGTGCGCGGCTACCACCAGCAGCCCGTCCCGCTCCGGCCCGCGGTCGACCCAGGCCGCGGCCAGGGCGGTGTCGGCGTCGAGCAGTCCGGCGGTGTGCCGCTTCAGGTCCCCGACCGAGGTCCCGGTGCCGCCCCAGCGCAGTTCGCCCCGGTGCCGCAGCACCTCGTGGGCCTCGATGACGGTGCGCACGGCGGCTTGCACAGCCTCCGCGCCGGTGCCCGAGGGGCCGGCGACCAGGCGCAGTTCGGGCGCGGCGGTCCCGGTGAACGCCTCGGTCAGCCAGGCGGCCGCCGGGGTGTCGGCGAGGTGGATCTGACCGGATGATGCGCTCAACTCGTCGGCTCCGATTCTGCTGGTGCGGTCACTGCGGCCGTCCATAGCCCGAGCAGCGCGTTGGCGGCGGCCGGGTCGAGGTCGGGGGAGAACTGGAGGTCGAGCAGCACGCCGTCCGCCCGGACCTGCCGGGTGGCCACGATCGTGCGCCCGGCCGGGAGCAGCGGGTCCGGGGCCCCGGCGCGCAGCAGCACGGCGGCGTCCCGGTGTTCGCGCAACGCCTTGGCCCCCGCCCGGCTGGCGTGCCGGAGCAGGCCGAACTCGTGGCCGCGATCAGCCCAGTAGCGCAGCTCCAGCTCGGTCTCGGCGCGCGGCGCGGGGGCGGCGGTGAAGGCGAACGGGTGGCGGTGACTGAGCGGCCCGACCGTGCCGGAGAGGTCACCAGCCGGGGACTTCGCACTGGTGCGCGGGTCGACCTCGTGATCGATGCGCAGCCGGGTTTCGGTGCTGCCGGACCAGGTGCGCAGGGCCTCGACGAACGCGGCGTCCACCGCATCGGGATCGGCCAGCACGGTCTGGCTGACCCGGCCGCCGCTGCCCGGTGTGCGGGCCGCGGCGGGGATCGGGTCGGCGGTCTCCCGCAGCGCGGCGGTCCATTCCGGCAGTGCGGTGGCCACCTCGTTGGCCTGGGCGGCCAGGTGTTCGGTCCAGGCCCGGAAACTGGTCGGCGCCGGGGCCAGGGTGTGCCCGGCCAGCACGGCGGTGATCTCGTCCGCGATCAGTTCCAGGGAAGGCTGGTCCACGGCCAGGCCGTGTCCGGTCAGCGTGACGCCGTCCGGGGTCCAGTCCAGGCGCAGGGTGGCGCCCCTGGTGATGTCGATCTCGGTCAGGTCCTGCTCGCCGGGCTGGATCTCGGTGCGCCACAACCGCTTGTTGCTCGGGTCGACCACCAGGTGCAGGGACTCGTGCCGGGCGAGCACGGTCGCGGCGGCGGCCCGCAGCGCCGCCTCGGTGGCCTCGATCATCCTGGTGGTGGAGACCAGCAGGCCGTTGACGCCCAGTTCGCTCTGCCGCAGCCAGTGCAGCAGCGGCGGCGGGGTGACCGGGCCGGGGGTGATCACGGCGGGGGCGCACTGCTCGGCCAGCGCGGCCACCGTGCGGTGCTTGAACACCTCGCGCACCGACAGTGCCAGCCCGGCCTCCTTGGCCTTGGCCACCAGCAGCGCGGCGCTGATGCTGTCGCCGCCGAGGCTGAAGAAGCTGTCGTGCACACCGACCGTGGCCAGGCCGAGCTGCTCGGCGAACAGGCGGGCCAGGGTGGTCTCGGTCTCGGTGGCCGGTTCGGTGCCCGTCGCGGTCTGCGGCGCCGGGTCGGGCAGCTTGGCCCGGTCGAGCTTTCCGTTGGGGTTCTTGGGGAACTCGGCCAGCTCGACCAGCAGCGCGGGCACCAGGTAGTCGGGCAACCGGGTGGCCAGCCGCGCGCGCAACGCGGTCAGGTCCAGCTGCGCGCCCGGGGCCGGGACCAGGTAGCCGATCAGCCGGAGCGCGCCGCCGGGGCCGGGTCGGGCGATCACCACCGACTTGTCCACCTCGGGTTCGGCGGTCAGCGCGGCCTCGATCTCGCCCGGTTCGATCCGGAAACCGCGGATCTTGACCTGGCTGTCCGCGCGGCCGAGGAAGTCGAGCACCCCGTCCCGTCGGCGGCGGGCCCGGTCGCCGGTGCGGTAGAGCCGGGCGCCGGGCGGGCCGAAGGGGTTGGCCAGGAAGCGTTCCGCGGTCCGGCCGGGCTGGCCGAGGTAGCCGCGGGCCAGTCCGTGCCCGGCCAGGTACAGCTCACCGGCCACGCCGGGCGGCACCGGCCGCAGCGCCTCGTCCAGCACGTAGGCCTGGGTGTTGGCCACCGGCAGGCCGATCGGCACCGAACCCGCGCCCAGGCTGCCGACCTGCGCGAGGCTGTCCCCGGCGGCTTCCGAGCAGCCGTAGAGGTTGACCAGCCGGGCCAGCGGCCAGCGGGCGCCCGCCTGCTCGGCCAGTTCGGCGGACAACGCCTCGCCACTGGTGATCCAGGTGCGCACCGAACCGAGCGAGTCCGCGGGCGCGGTGCGCAGCAGCGCGGAGAGCAGGCTGGGCACCACGGTGACCAGGTCCACCGCGTGCCGGTCGATCAACTCGATGAGCGCGGCCGGATCGCTGACCGCCGCGTCGTCGGCCAGCACCACGGTGTCCCCGGCGACCAGGCCGCCGAGCAGTTCGGTGGAGCCGTCGATGAAGCTCAGCGAACTCTTCGCGATCCGCACCCCGCCGGCCAGCCCCCGTCCCCAGTCCAGGCGGTTGGCCAGCGCGGACTGGGTGCCGGTCACCGCCTTGGGGCGGCCGGTGGAGCCGGAGGTGAACACCAGGTACGCCGGGTGCCCGCCCTGGATGGCCACCGCGGCCCGCGCGGGTCCGGTGGCCGTCGGCGAACAGGTGCCGGTCAAGCCGAACCCGGCGGCGAACTCGGGCTGGCACACCGTGATCGCGGGCTGGGCATCGGCCAGCATCAACTCGACCCGGTCCCGCGGGTAACCCAGGTCGACGGGCAGGTACGCGGCCCCGGTCTTGACGATCGCCAGCAGCGCCACCACCAGTTCGGCGGTGCGTGGCAAGGCCAGCGCGACCACCTGCTCCGGCCCGGCGCCCCTGGCGGCCAGCGCGTCCGCGAGC
This sequence comes from Crossiella sp. CA198, assembly GCF_052078295.1. Classification (NCBI taxonomy): domain Bacteria; kingdom Bacillati; phylum Actinomycetota; class Actinomycetes; order Pseudonocardiales; family Pseudonocardiaceae; genus Crossiella; species Crossiella sp. CA198. The sequence continues at coordinate 55,608 of NZ_JBQJIM010000031.1, read as the reverse complement.
GCCTCGGCCCGGCGGTCGAGTTCGGCGTAGGTCAGGGTCCCGGTCCCGGCGAGTACCGCGGTGGCCTCGGGCGTGCGCGCGACCTGGGCGGCGAACAACGCGGCCGGGGTGGGTGCGGTGAGGTCGGCTGCGGTGTTGTTGCCGCCGGTGGTCACCGCGGTCAGTTCGGCCGCGGACATGATGTCCACGGTGGACAGTGGGTGGTCCGGTCCGGCGAGCACCGCGCGCAGCAGCAGTTCCAGCCGGTCGATCAGGCCGCGCACGGTGTCCTGGTCGAACAGGTCCTTGGCGTAGACGGCGAACCCGTCCACCCCGGCGGCGGCGGTCTCGGTGAAGTACAGGTCCAGGTCGAACTTGACCCCGCCGGTGCCCGGCAGGAACGGCTCGGTGGTCAGTCCGGGCAGCTGGAGTTCGAGGTCGTCGGCGCGCTGGTGGATCAGCATCACCTGGAACAGCGGATGCCGGGACAGCGAGCGCTCCGGCGCGACCCGCTCCACCACCCAGTCGAAGGGCACGTCGGCGTGCGCGAAGGCGTCCAGGTCGGCGGCGCGCACCCGGCCCAGCAGTTCGGTGAAACTCGGGTCGCCGGACAGGTCGGTGCGCAGCACCAGGGTGTTGGCGAACAGGCCCACCAGGTCTTCCAGATCCGCGTCGGCGCGGCCGGTGATCGGCGAGCCGAGCGGGATGTCGGTGCCGGCGCCGAGTTTGCGCAGCAGCGCGGCCAGCGCGGCGTGCAGCACCATGAACACACTGACGCCATGGCTCGCCGACAGCGCGCGCATCCCCGCGAGCAGCTCCTGGGACAGGTGGAACTGCACCAGCCCGCCACGGTGACTCGCCTCCGCGGGCCGCGGCCGGTCGGTGGGCAGGCTCAGTTCCTCGGGGGAGCCGGCCAGGGTGCGCGCCCAGTAGTCGAGCTGGCGACTGGCCACCGAGTCCGCTTCGGCGCGGGAACCGAGGATCTCCCGCTGCCACACCGCGAAGTCGGTGTACCGCACCGGCGGCTCCGGCCACTCCGGGGCCCGCCCGGCCACCCTGGCGGCGTAGGCCTCGCCGAGGGTGGCCAGCAGCGGCCCGAAGGACCACTCGTCCGCGGCGGTGTGGTGCAGCAGCAGCACGAACTCCCATTCCTGCTCGCCGGTCCGGGCCAGGCTCACCCGCACCGGCAGCTCGGTGTCCAGCCGGAAGGTGTGCGTCGCCGCCGTACTCAGATCGTCCACAGTGGACACAGTGAGCCGGGTCCGCGCCTCGGCCGGGGACAGGATCCGTTGCACCGGAAGGCCGTCCGGGCCTTCGATCAGCAGCGTGCGCAGTGCCTCGTGCCGGGCCACCACATCGCCGAAGGCGGCCCGCAGCGCGTCCAGGTCGACCGGTCCGCGCACCCGCACGCCCAGCGGCAGCCCGTAGGAGGTGGACGGGCCGCGCAGCTTCTCCTCGAACCACATCCCGGTCTGCGGGAACGAGGCCGGGGCCACCTCGGGCCGCCGCACCTCGCGCACCGCGAACCTGGTGCCGGTGGCCGCGGGCAGCCGTTCGGCCAGCTCGGCCACGGTGGGCGCGTCGAAGAGCGTCCGCAGGTCCAGCTCCACCGACAGCAGCCCGCGCACCCGGCCGATCACCTTGGTGACCAGCAGCGAATGCCCGCCGAGGGCGAAGAAGTCGTCGTCGATACCGATCTCGGGCAGGCCGAGCACCTCGGCGAACACCCCGCACAGCACGCGTTCCCGCTCGCTGCGCGGACCGCGGCCGGACACCTGGGCGGCCAGGTCGGGCTCGGGCAGCGCGCGGCGGTCCAGCTTGCCGTTCACCGTCACCGGCAGCCGGTCGAGGGTCACGAACGCCGCGGGCACCATGTAGTCCGGCACCTGCTCGGCCACCGCGGCCCGCAGCTCGGCGAGGTCGACCGCACCGGCAGGCACGACGTAGGCGACCGGCAGGCCGTGGCGCACCACGACCGCGCACTGTGCGACCTCGGGCTGGGCGGCCAGCGCGGCTTCGATCTCACCCAGCTCCACCCGGAAACCGCGGATCTTGACCTGCTCGTCCACCCGGCCCAGGCAGTCCAGGGTGCCGTCCGGCAGCCAGCGCGCCAGGTCCCCGGTCCGGTACATCCGGCTGCCCGCCGGGCCGTAGGGGTTGGCGGTGAAGCGTTCCGCGGACAGGCCCGGCCGCCCCGCGTACCCGCGGGCGAGCTGGGCGCCCGCCAGGTAAAGCTCGCCGGTGACGCCGAAGGGCACCGGTCGCAGCCGCTCGTCCAGCACGTAGGCCTGGGTGTTGTGGAACGGCCTGCCGATCACCGGCGCCCCGGTCACCTCGGCCGAGGTCGCCCAGATGGTGGCCTCGGTGGGCCCGTACACGTTGGTCACCCGCGCGGCCGCCGCGCGCAGCTCGGCCGCGGTGGCCGGGGGCAGCGCCTCACCGCCGACCAGCACCCGCAGCTCGCGCAGGAAACCCGGTTCCTGGCCCAGGATCGCGCCGAAGAGCGAGGGGGTGGCCTGGATGACGGTGGCCCCGGACTCGGCGGCCAGCCGGGCCAGCCGGGCCGGATCGCGCACGGTGTCCTTGGTGGCCAGCACGACCTGGGCGCCGGAGACCAGCGGCAGGTAGATCTCCAGCGCGGCGATGTCAAAGGCGATGGTGGTCACCGCGAGCAGCCGGTCCGACCCGGTCAGCGGGCTCAGTTCGTCCATTGTGGACAGGAAGTTGGCCAGCGCCGAGTGCGGGATGCCCACGCCCTTGGGGCGGCCGGTGGAACCGGAGGTGTAGATGGTGTAGGCGAGCTGGGCCGGCAGCAGCCGCCCGGTCGGCTCCGCGGCCAGCGCGTCCCAGCCTGGCTGGTCCAGCACCAGCCGGTCCGGCCCTGGTGCCAGTTCGGCCAGCGCGGCCGTGGTGAGCACGCAGGCCGCGCCCGCGTCGGTGATCATGTAGTCCAGCCGGTCGGCCGGGTGGTCGGCGTCCAGCGGCAGGTAGGCCGCGCCGGACTTGAGCACGCCGAGCAGCGCGACCACCAGGTCCGGGGTGCGCGGCAGCAACAACGCCACCACCGACTCCGCGCCGATCCCCTTGGCGCACAAGGCCGCCGCCAACCGCTCGGACCGGTGGTCCAGCTCGGCGTAGCTCAGCGTCGACCCGTCCTCGCCACGCACCGCCACCGCGTCCGGGGTGCGCCGGACCTGGTCCTCGAACCGGTTCACCACCGTGGTCGCCGGCACCGCGCGCTCGGTGTCGTTCCACTCGGCGAGCTGGCTGAGCAGTTCTTCCGTTGGCAACAAAGGCAATGCGCTGATCGGAGTGTCCGGAGTGGACAGCGCGGCGCCGAGCAGGTGCTCCAGATGTGCCAGCAGTCTGGTGATCCGGTCCGCCTCGAACAGGTCCAGCCGGTAGGTGGCCTCCACCAGCAGCCCGTCCGGCCGCAGGAATGCCTCCAGCCACAGGTCGAACTGGGCGCCGTCGTTGCGGATGTGTTCCCAGTCGGTCTTGATGCCGGGCAGGTCCAGACCGCCGATGCGCTGGGCCAAGAACAGCAGCATCACGTCGAAGAGCGGGTTGTGACCGCGTCGTCGTTCCGGCCGGAGGTCGTCGATGAGCTTGTCGAAGGGCAGGCCCTGGTGGGCGAAGCCGTCGGTGGCGGTGCGCCGCACCTGCCCGAGCAGTTCGCGGAAGGTCGGATCGCCGGAGACGTCCGTGCGCAGCACCAGGGTGTTGCCGAAGTTGCCGACCAGGTTCTGCGCCTGTGCGTGTCCCCGGTCCATCACCGCGGACCCGAGCGGGATGTCACTCGCGCCGGTATAGCGCCGCAACAGCACCGAACACGCGGCCACCATGATCATGAACGGGGTGACGTTCTCGCTCGCCGCGACCGCCCGCAGGCCGTGCGCGATCGCCGGGTCGAACCATTTCGCGATCAGCCCACCACGTTCGGAGTTGCCCTTGGGGCGTGGGTGATCCGTAGGCAGGTCAAGGGGTTCCGGGGCAGGGGTGAGCTGTGCGCGCCAGTACGCCAGGTCGGTGGCCGTGCTCTCGGCGGGCCAGCGGCCCTGTTCCCAGGCCGCGTAGTCGGCGAACTGCACCTCCATTGGCGGCAGCCCGCTGGGCTCCCCGGTGACCTCGGCCCGGTACAGCGCGGACAGTTCGTGCGAGAGCACACCCCAGGTGCCGCCGTCCCAGGCGATGTGATGCACCACCAGGATCAGCGCGAACTCCTGCTCGGCGAAGCGAAGCAGGGCCAGCCGGATCGACTCCTCCGTGGACAGGTCGTAGGGCACCGCGGCCATCCGCTCGGCCGCCGCACGCCCCGTGGCCGCCCACTCGGACTCGGACAGCGATGTGTGTTCGCTCACGGGCAACTCGACCCGGTAGTCCGCGGTGACCACCTGGTGCGCGGAGCCGTCCGGCTCGGCCAGGTACCGCGTGCGCAGGATCTCGTGCCGGTCGACCAGGGACCGCAGCGCGCGGTGCAGCGCGGGCACGTCCACCGGGCCGGATAGGCGGATCAGCAGTGGCACGTTGTAGGTCGTGGACTGCGGGAATGTCCGCTGGTGCACCCACATGCTCTGCTGCGCGAAGGACAGCGGCGTGCGCACCGCGCGGTCCCGCCGGACGACGCGATCCGGCGACGAGTCCTCGGCGATGCCCGCTTTGGCCATGAGCTGGCGCATCAACGCACGTCGCTTGGCCGCGGCGTCGTCCCGCGCGCCCGGTTCGTTCGTCATCAGTCGTTGTCCTCGGAGAGCGCGGAGCAGGGGCTATGAGGTAAACCTTGCTTAGGTTAGCCTCACTTTTGCAAGAGGCCAGTGTGCCATGCAGCCTGGATCACAAGGGAGCACAAGCCCGTGTCGAGCAGCCCGACCGCCGATGACCTGCGCCGTGAAGTGGCACAACTGGTGGACCGCACGCCGGAGGAACTCCTGGACGCGGACAACCTCATCGAGCTGGGGCTGGACTCGATCCGGCTGATGCGGCTGGCCGGGCAGTGGCGCAAGCGCGGCATCGAGGTGACCTTCGCCGAACTGGCCGAGCGGCCCAGCCTCGGCGAGTGGTTCGAGCTGCTGAGCGGGCGACTGGCCCCGGCGCCCGCCCCGGTGGCGCCCGCCGCGCCGGTCGAGCGCTTCGACAGCGGCGCGGAGTTCCCGCTGGCGCTCATGCAGCACGCCTACTGGGTCGGCCGCGGTGACGGGCAGGCGCTCGGTGCGGTGGCCGCGCACCTCTACGTCGAGTTCGACGGTGGCGAGGTCGACCCGGAGCGGTTCGCACCCGCGGTGCGCGCCCTGGTCGCCCGGCACGGCATGTTGCGGGCCCGGCTCACCGACGACGGCCGCCAGCGCATCCAGGACCAGCCAAGCCACGACGCGCTCACCGTCGAGGACCTGCGCGAACACGCCGACGCCGAGGCCAGGCTCGCTGAACTGCGCGAGCAGTGGTCGCACCAGATCCTGGACATCGAGGGCGGCCAGGTCTTCGCGCTCCAGCTCACCCGGCTGCCCGGCGGCCGGAGCAGGCTGCACGTGGACGTGGACATGGTCGCCGCCGACGCGCTCAGCTTCCGGGTGCTGCTCGCCGACCTCGCCGCGCTCTACCAGGGCGACACCCTCGCCCCCATCGACTACAGCTACCCGCAGTACCTCGCCGAGCGCGCCCCGCTGCGCCGCGAGGCCTGGGAACGCGCGCGCGGCTGGTGGCAGAGCAGGCTGCCCGAACTGCCCGCCGCACCCGACCTGCCGCTGGTGCCCGAAGCGGACCGCGGTGACAGCCTGCACACCGTGCGCAAGCACCTGTGGCTCGCGCCCGGGGACAAGCAGCGGCTGATCGAACGCGCGCACCAGCACCGGATCACCCCGGCCATGGCCCTGGCCACCGTGTTCGCCGAGGTGCTCGCCGCCTGGAGCGGGCAGCCCCGGTTCCTGCTCAACCTGCCGCTGTTCGACCGTGAGAACACCCACGCCGACGTCGGCAAACTGGTCGGCGACTTCACCAGCTCGGTGCTGCTGGACGTGGACCTGTCCGAACCGCGCTCCTTCCTGGAGGACGCGCGCAGGCTGCAGGCCCGCATGCACACCGACGCCGCCTACGCCGACTACTCCGGCGTCGAAGTGCTGCGCGACCTCTCCCGCGCCAACGGCGAACAGGTCCTCGCCCCGGTCGTCTACACCAGCGCGCTCAACCTGGGTGAGCTGTTCGACGAGACGGTCAAGGGCAGCTTCGGCGAACCGGTGTGGATCATCTCCCAGGGCCCGCAGGTGCTGCTCGACGCCCAGGTCACCGAGGTCAACGGCGGGCTGCTGGTCAACTGGGACATCCGCGAGACCGCCTTCCCCGCCGGGCTGATGGACGCCATGTTCGAGGCCTACCGCACCCTGGTGCACTGGCTCGGCTCGGCCGACTCGGACTGGCAGCAGCCGGTGCCCGCGCTGCTGCCCACCGCCCAGCTCACCGCCCGCGACACCGCCAACGACACCGCCGCGCCGCGCTCCGGCCGCCGCCTGCACGAAGGATTCTTCAACCAGGCCAAGGAAACCCCGGACGCGCCCGCCGTGCTCTGGGGCGCCGACGGCGAACTCAGCTACCGCGAACTCGCCGACCGGGCCCGCCGGGTCGCCGGCGCGCTGCGCACCCGCGGCGTCGAAGCCGGCGAGGCCGTCGCGATCACCCTGCCCAAGGGCCCTGACCAGCTCGTCGCCGTGCTCGGAGTACTCGCCGCCGGGGCCACCTACGTGCCGGTCAGCGTGGAACAACCGGCCGCCCGGCGCGAACGCATCCACGCCAGGGCCGGGGTACGCCTCGTTCTCGACGCCGACCGGCTCGCCGAAGCCCTGCGCGCCGAACCCGTCGAACCCGTGCTGGGCGAGGAGGAAATCCCCGCCTACGTGCTGTTCACCTCCGGCTCCACCGGCGAGCCCAAGGGCGTCGAGGTGCCGCACCGGGCCGCGATGAACACCATCGACGACCTCAACGCCCGCTATGAGATCGGCCCCGCCGACCGCACCCTTGGCGTGTCCGCGCTCGACTTCGACCTCTCCGTCTTCGACATCTTCGGCCCGCTGTCCGTCGGCGGCGCGATCGTCCTGGTCGGCGAGAGCGAACGGCGCGAGGCCGCCGACTGGGCCACCCTGGTCCGCGAGCGCGGGGTGACCATTGTCAACTGCGTGCCGCCACTGCTGGACATGCTGCTCACCGCGGGCGACCTGGGCGACACCCTGCGCCTGGTGCTGCTCGGCGGCGACTGGGTCACCGTCGACCTGCCCGGCCGGCTGCGCGCCCAGGCCCCCGCCGCCCGCTTCGCCGGCCTCGGCGGCACCACCGAGACCGCCATCCACTCCACCGTGTGCGAGGTCACCGGCGAGGTGCCCGCGCACTGGATCTCGGTGCCCTACGGCACCCCGCTGACCAACGTGCGCTGCCGGGTGGTCGACGCCCGCGGCCGGGACTGCCCGGACTGGGTGGCAGGCGAACTCTGGATCGGCGGCGACGGCGTGGCCCTGGGCTACCGCGGCGACCCGGAACGCACCGCCGACCGCTTCGTTGTCCACAATGGACAGAACTGGTACCGCACCGGCGACCTCGGCCGCTACTGGCCGGACGGGACCCTGGAGTTCCTCGGCCGCCGCGACCACCAGGTGAAGCTGCGTGGTTTCCGGATCGAACTCGGCGAGGTCGAATCCGCGCTCGGCGCCCTGGACAGCGTCGGCCGCGCCATCGCGGGCGTGACCAGGGCACCCGGCGCGACCCTGGTCGCCGCGGTGGCCGCCACCGGCGTCACCGGCGACGAACTGCGCGAGCAGGTCCGCCAGGCGCTGCCGCCGCACATGGTGCCGGAGCGGATCGTGGTGCTGGCCGAGTTGCCGCTGACCGCCAACGGCAAGATCGACCGCCGCGCGGTGCAGCAGCTGTGGGCCGACCAGGGCGACAGCAAGCCGTTCGTGCCGCCGCGCACCGCGCTGGAGAAGGTCGTCGCGAGCATCTGGCACGAGGTGCTCGGCGGCGCGCAGTTCGGCCTGGACGACGACTTTTTCCAGCGGGGCGGCGATTCCGTGCTGGCCACCACCATCGTCAGCAAGCTGCGCGAGGCCCTGGACACCACGGCCGTCTCGGTGAAGTTGCTCTTCGCCACCCTGTCGGTGGGTGCGATGGCGGGTCAGCTGGCCGAGCGCGAGACCACCCCGGGCCGGCTGGCCCAGGTCGCCGAGATCTACCTGGCCGTGCTGGAGATGTCGGCCGACGAGGTCGAGGCCGAACTGTCCCGCACCGCGGGCGAATGAGGGCGTGATGATCGAGAATCAGTCCACAATGGACGGTTTTGTGCCGTGGCCTGCCGAGTACGCCGCGCGCTACCGCGAGGCGGGGCACTGGCAGGACGTGCCACTGGGTGAGCTGCTCCGCGAGTGGGCCGCCCGCCACGCCGACCGCACCGCGCTACTCGACGGCGACCGGCGGATCAGCTACGCTCAGCTGGACGCCGCCGCCGACCGGATGGCCGCCGGACTGCTCGAACTCGGTGTCCGCCAAGGGGATCGGGTAGTGGTCCAGCTGCCCAACGTGGCCGAGTTCGTGGTCCTGCTCTTCGCCCTGCTCCGGGTCGGCGCGGTCCCGGCGCTGACCCTGCCCGCGCACCGCTCGCACGAGATCGGCCACCTGGCCGAGCTGTCCGAGGCGGTCGCCTACGTCATCCCGGACACCTTCGGCGGCTTCGACTACCGCGAACTGGCCCGCGAGGTCACCGCCCGCGTCCACTCGGTCCGGCACGTCCTGGTGCTCGGCGACCCCGGTGACCTCGGCGCCGCACTGTCCACAGTGGACGCCGATCCGGTGGCGCTGCCCGTGGTGAACCCGGCCGACGTGGCGGTGCTGCTGGTCTCCGGCGGCACCACCGGCCTGCCCAAGCTGATCCCCAGGACCCACAACGACTACGCCTACAACGCCCGCGCCAGCGCCGAGGTCTGCGAACTCACCCAGGACGACGTCTACCTGGTCGCACTGCCGGTGGCGCACAACTTCCCGCTGGCCTGCCCCGGCGTGCTGGGCATCCTGGGCGTGGGCGGCAGCGCGGTCTTCCTCTCCGATCCCAGTCCAGACAACGCCTTCCCGCTGATCGAGCGGGCCGGGGCCACCGTCACCGCGCTGGTGCCGCCGCTGGCCATGCTCTGGGGCCAGGCCACCGAATGGGAGGACGGCGACCTGTCCTCGCTGCGCCTGCTCCAGGTCGGCGGCGCCAAACTCGCCCCCGAACCCGCCCGCGCGCTGCCCGGCCAGCTCGGCTGCCGGTTGCAACAGGTCTTCGGCATGGCCGAGGGCCTGCTCAACTACACCCGCGCCACCGACGACGACGAGATCGTGGCCATCAGCCAGGGCCGTCCGCTCTCCGCCGACGACGAACTGCGCGTGGTCGACGCCGAGGGCAACGACGTCCCGGCGGGGGAGACCGGCGAACTCCTGGTCCGCGGCCCGTACACCATCCGCGGCTACTACCGCGCGGCCAAGCACAACGAAACCGCGATCACCCCTGACGGCTACTACCGCAGTGGCGACCTGGTCCGCCAGCTGCCCAGCGGCCACCTCGTGGTCACCGGCCGGGTCAAAGAGGTCATCAACCGCGGCGGCGAGAACGTCTCGGCCGAGGAACTCGAAGAGCACCTCCTCGCGCACCCCGGCATCCGCCAGGTCGCGGTGATCCCGGTGCCCGACGAGATGCTCGGCGAACGCGTCTGCGCGGTCGTCGTCCCCGAGGGCGAGGCCCCCGCACTACGCGAGCTGAAGACCTTCCTCACCGCCCGCGGCCTGGCCCAGTACAAACTCCCGGACCTGCTCGAACTGGCCGCGGACCTGCCGCGCACCGCGGTGGGCAAGATCGACAAGCGGGAAGTGGCCGCCCGGCTGGCGAAGCCCTGACCAGCGAGGATCTGGCTGGGGATCAGTTACTGGTGCCCAGCCACATGCCTATTTGCGCGCTGATGGCCTCGACTGTCTGCTGGCTGGCGACACTGATCCGTCGCTTGAACCGCTGGGTGGACACCGTGCGGAGGCCCTCGCACATGGCCCAGCTGGGCCGGTCCAGTCCGCCGTCGTCCACGATCCGGATGTGGTGCGGTAATCCTCGCTCGCGGCTGGTCACCGGCACTACGATCGCCTGTCGGATCGGCAGTGCGTTGAACCGGTCAACCGAGACCACCACACAGGGCCGGACACCGGCCTGCTCGTTCGCGAGGGTGGGATCCAAGGTCAGCAACCAGATGTGACCATGCTGGATTTTCACGGGCTGTTGTACTCCGGCCATTCATCGGCGGCATCGCCGGGGTCGGTGGACACGGTGTCCCACTCGCCAAGCTCGTTCAGGTACTCGGCCCAGGCTTGTGGGTCTTCTTGGCGCAGGCGGGTGTAGGCGGCCTCGATCTCCGCCCACTCCTGCTCGTTCTGGAGATCGACCGAAACGGTCTGCAATAACGCGGTCATCGTCACGCCGCGTGCCCGCGCGACGAGAGCCAGTCGGTCGCGCACAGCGCTGTCGACCTTGATCGTCGTGGTTGTCATACCGAAGAGTATACCCAGATTGGATACCGGTTGGTCATCCCGGGTGGATCCGGTGTGGCGGCCCCTCGTGTCCTGATCGACATCCGACCGCAACCGCGCTGGCGACCCCCGTCATTGAGCCGCTGAACCCCTTTAGTTAGCCTCGCCTTAGTTGAACTGACATGGGGCAGAAGGGGGACAGGGTGATCTCGGCCGGTAGCGCCACCCGGGGGGCCGGGCTGCTCGGCGCCGTCGGGGTGCTGGTGCTGGTGTGCCTGCTCAGCATCGCCATTGGCGCGCGCGGCATCCCGCTGTCCGAGGTCTGGCAGGCGCTCTGGTCGCCGACGGACTCCACCGAGTCCCTGGTCATCCACGACCTGCGCATCCCGCGCACCCTGCTCGGCCTCGGCGTCGGCGCGGCCCTCGGGCTCGCGGGTGCGCTCATGCAGGCGCTGACCCGCAACCCGCTGGCCGACCCCGGCCTGCTCGGGGTCAACCTGGGCGCCTCCGCGGCGGTGGTGATCGGCATCGGCTGGTTCGGCGTCGGCGCGGCCGGCGGCTACGTCTGGTTCGCCTTCGCCGGGGCCGCGGCCGCCGCGGTGCTGGTGTTCCTGCTCGGCTCGGCCGGACGGCGGGCCGCCACCCCCGAACGCCTGGTGCTGGCCGGGGTGGCGATCAGCGCGGCGCTGAGCGCGTTCATCTCCACCATCGTGCTGCTGGACAACAAGACCTTCGACCAGTTCCGCTACTGGGTGGTCGGCGCGCTGGCCGGGCGCAAGATGTCCACCGTGCTCGAACTGGCCCCGTTCCTGCTCGCCGGGATCGTGCTGGCCCTGCTGCTGGCCCGCTCGCTCAACGCGGTCGCGCTCGGCGAGGAAGCGGGCCGGGCGCTGGGCGCCAACATCGGCCGCACCCGCGCGCTGGGCGCGATCGCGATCACCCTGCTCTGCGGCGCGGCCACCGCCGCCGCCGGACCGATCGGCTTCGTCGGACTGGCCGTGCCGCACATGGTCCGCGGCTTCACCGGTCCCGACCAGCGCTGGCTGCTGCCCTACTCGATGGTCCTGGCCCCGGTGCTGCTGCTGGCCGCCGACATCCTCGGCCGGATCCTGCTCGCACCGGGCGAACTGGAGGTCGGCGTGGTCACCGCGTTCCTCGGCGCGCCCGTGTTCATCTTGCTGGTGCGCCGCCGGAAGCTGGTGGCGGCATGACCGAGCTGGCCACCAGGCCCCGCCCGTCCCGCGTGCTGCGCAGTCGCGGCGGCCACTTCTCACTGCGCCTGCACGGCCGCACCGCCGCCGTGGTGCTCGGCCTGGTGCTGGCCATCCTGGTCATCGGCGCGTTCACCCTGACCATCGGCGAATACGAACTCACCGTCGGCCAGGTGCTCTCCGCGCTGGCGGGCGAGGGCGGCCGGGCCGCCCAGTACGTGATCACCGAGTTCCGGCTGCCGCGCTGGCTCACCGGCCTGCTCATCGGCGCCGCGCTGGCGGTCAGCGGCGCGCTCATGCAGAGCCTGGCCCGCAACCCGTTGGGCAGCCCCGACTTCATCGGCTTCACCACCGGCGCGGCCACCGGCGGCATCCTGATGATCATCGCGGGCGCGAGCGCGGCCCAGCTGGCCTTCGGGGCCATCGCGGGCGGCCTGCTCACCGCGCTGGCCATGTACCTGCTGGCCTTCACCAGGGGCGTGCACGGCTCCCGGCTGGTGCTGGTCGGCGTCGGGGTGAACGCGATCCTGATCGCGGTCAACTCCTACCTGATCAGCCGGGCAGACCTGCGCGATGCCACCATCGCCCAGGCCTGGCTCACCGGCAGCCTCAACTCCCGCGGCTGGGAACACGTGCTGCCGGTGGGCATCGCACTGGTCCTGCTGCTGCCACTGGCCTTCACCATGGCCCGGCGGCTGGCGCTGCTGGAGATGGGCGATGAGGCGGCCAGCGCGCTGGGCGTGCCGGTGCAGCGCAGCCGGGCCGTGCTCATGGTCACCAGCGTGGCACTGGCCGCGGTCGCGGTGGCCTCGGCCGGGCCGGTCGCCTTCGTCGCGCTGATGGCGCCCCAGCTGGCCCGGCGGCTCACCAGGGCCGCCTCCCCTGTGCTGGTGCCCACCGCGCTGATGGGCGCGTTCGTGGTCTCACTCAGCGACTTCGCGGCACAACGGCTCTTCTCCCCGGTCGCGGTGCCGGTCGGGGTCATGACGGCGGCGGTCGGCGGGATCTACCTCGCCTGGCTGCTGGCCACCGAATGGCGAGGAAGGTAGATCGATGGCGGTGGAACACAACGAGCCCCGGCTGCACGCCGAGGGCCTGACGCTGGCCTACGAGGCCCGGATCGTGGCCGAGGGACTGGGCGTGCGGATCCCGGACGGATCCTTCACCGTGATCGTCGGCCCGAACGCCTGCGGCAAGTCCACCCTGCTCAAGGCGCTGTCCCGGATCCTCAAGCCCAAGGCGGGCGCGGTGGTGCTGGACGGCGCGGCGATCTCCTCCTATCCGGCCAAGGAGGTCGCCCGGCGGCTCGGCCTGCTGCCGCAGACCTCCATCGCGCCCAGCGGGATCACCGTGGCCGACCTGGTCGCCCGCGGCCGGTACCCGCACCAGCGGCTGCTCCGCCAGTGGTCCACCGAGGACGAGGCCGCGGTGGCCGAGGCGCTGGCGCTGACCGGCGTGGACGAACTGGCCGAGCGGTTCGTGGACGAACTCTCCGGCGGACAGCGGCAGCGGGTCTGGCTGGCCATGGTGCTGGCCCAGCAGACCCCGATCCTGCTGCTGGACGAGCCGACCACCTTCCTGGACATCGCACACCAGGTCGAGGTGCTGGACCTGTGCGCCGACCTGCACGAGCAGCGCGGGCACACCCTGGTCGCGGTGCTGCACGACCTCAACCACGCCTGCCGCTACGCCACCCATCTGATCGCCATGCGCGGCGGCCGGATCGTGGCCCAGGGCGACCCCAGGGAGATCGTCACCGCCGAGCTGGTGCGGGAGGTGTTCGGGCTGGCCTGCCGGGTCATCCCGTGCCCGGAGACCGGCACCCCGCTGGTGGTGCCGGCCCGCCGGGTCCGCGAGCAGACCCCGGTGGCCGCCGCTGGCTGATCCACTGTGGACCGGAGATCATTCGGTCCCGAAGGATTTGGTCCGAAAGACCACAGCCACAGGGCTTGCCGCAGTGGCAGCGGTTTTGTCAGCATCGGGCCATGACTTTCCGCCCGGTCGCGCTCGCCCTGCTCGGCGTGCTGCTGGCCGGGTGCGGGGCGGTCTCACCGGGACTGGTGCAGTTGCGCTACTCCACCGAGACCCCGGCCGCGGCCGGGGACATCGCCGGGTTCAGCTGGGCCATCCGGCGCGAACCCCGGTCACTGGACTGGCTGCGCGGCGGCGAACCGCCCGAGGACACCGTCACCGCGAACCTGTGCGAACGGCTGCCCGGACTGGCCACCGAGATCGCCACCCCGGACCCGCTGACCCTGATCTACCGGCTGCGCGGTGGCATCCGCTTCCACGACGGCCGCCAGCTGACCGCCGCGGACGCGGTCGCCAGCCTGCGCCGTTCGGCCGACCGCGGTCTCGGCGGCGCGCACGCGCACCGCTTCGACAAGGTGGCGAGCATCAGCGCGACCGGGCCCCTGGAGGTCACCCTGCGGCTGCGCCAGCCCGATCCGCTGCTCGCCAACGCCCTGTCCGGCAACGCGGGCGTGGTGGCCAGCCTGCGTTACCTCGCCGCCGGTGCACCGTCCACATCGGACGGTTGCAGTGGCCCGTTCCGGCTGGCCGAATGGGTTCCCGGCTCGCACATCCTGCTCACCCGCTTCGACGGCTACTGGAACCAGGCCGGACGGGCCAGGGCCGGTTCGGTCCGGTTCACCTTCGCCGACGGCCCCGCGCTGATCAACGGCCTGCTGGACTCCTCGATCGAGGGCAGCTACCTGGCCAGCCCCACCGCGATGGTCCGGCTGACCCGCGGCGTCACCGGCCGGGTCTACTTCGGCCAGGGCGACACCCTGGCCGCACTGGACCCGCGACCCGGCGGCGCGCTGGCCGACCCGCGGCTGGGCCGGGCCCTGTCCCTGGCCCTGGACCGCGAGGCCATCGCCCGCGCCGCCTACGCCGGCCTGGTCCAGCCCACCGAACCACCGGCTGCCGACGGCGATGCCGAGGGCACCATCCTGGCCGCCGGCGCCAGCCCGCAGCTGCCGCGCTCCGCGCTGGAACAGGCCCGCCAGCTCGTCGCCGAGGCCGAACCACCGCGCCAGGACCTGGTCCTCCAGGTCGGCAGCGGCCTGGAGGCCACCGCGGTCGCGCACGAGGTGCTCGCCGCCTGCGCCCGGATCGGCCTGCCCGCCCGGATCGGCGAGGGCCGCGCCGACCTGACCCTGGTGACTGGCGCACCCACCCTGGAAGACCCGGCCTGGACACGCTGGATCCCGCTGGTCCAGCTACCGAACACGCTCTACCTCAACCACCGGATCACCGGCGCCCCCACCGGCCCGTCCTACCTGAACCACCCCTGGGCAGCCAAAGTAGGCCGCAGCAAACACTGACCCCACCCACACCGTGTTGGCCGTTGTCGACGGTGTGTTGGCCGTTATGGACGGCGAGTTGGCCCAACTGGTACGCCGGTTTGGCCACAGTGGGCGTACCAGTTGGCCCAAGTGGTACGAGAGCGCGGATCACGCGGTCAGGGCAGGGCTGACTGGACGTCGTCGAACAGCTCGAAGGTGCGCAGCAACCCGGTGGCTTGCAGGGGGCGGGTGACCGAACGCGCGGTGGACACCAGCCGCAGTTTCACCGACTGCTCGGTCGCGGCCCGTTCGAACTCCACCAGCTCGGCCAGCCCGCAGGAGGCCAGGAAGGACACCCCGCCGAGGTCCAGGACCAGCAGCGACGGTGCGGCGGCGAGCTGCTCGTGCAATGCCGTGCGCAGTGCGTCCACGGTCAGCAGATCGATCTCACCGACCGCGGTCAGCACCAAGGCGTCACCCGCGGAGCGCGTGGACAACTCCAGCATCTCCTGGCTGTGCTGCGGCTCGCCCGGTTCGTGCGTCGCGGGAATCACCACTACACAGTAACCCCTATCCTTGTCGGGCGACAATTAAAGTGCTCCCGCTGAGCCCGGCCTCGGTCACCGCCCGCGCGTAGGCCAATGCCACCTCCGCCGCGGGCACCCCAGCCGTGGCCGAGCCCAGGGTTTCCCGCACCCATCCCGGCGCCACCAGGTTCACCCGCAACCCACGCGGCAACTCCAGTGCCGCCGCGGCCACGAACGCCGCCAGCCCGGCATTGACCAGCGCGCCGAAACTGGCCCCCGGCAACGGTTCCACGAACGTGCCCCCGGTCAGCGTCACCGATCCGCCGTCCCGTAACCGGGGGATAGCGCTGCGCAACAAACGCACCTGACCGAGCAGCTTCCCGTCCAACCCCCGGGTGAACTCGGCGTCACTGCCCGCGTCCACCATGGTCAGTCCGCCACTGGCCGCACAGCACACCACCGCGTCCAGCTCCGGCACGCCGTCGAGCAGCGCGTGCACCGACTCCGGCCGCTCGACGTCCACCGCGAGTTCACCCGACCGGGAGGCGCTCAACACCGTGTGTCCGCGCTCCCGCAACTCCCGTACCACCGCGGACCCGATCGTCCCGGACCCGCCGATCACCAGCACCTTCACCATGTCACCGATCGTGCCCGGCATCCGGCCGGCCAGCCTGCCCCTGTCAGGTGCAGGAAATCCGCGTCGAACTCGCGCATGCTGGAGCCATGGACACGGTCTTGGGCGAGTTCCTGCGATCCCGCCGCGCCCGCCTCACCCCGGCCGCCGCCGGTCTCGCCGGCTACGGCGAGCGCCGCCGCGTGCCCGGCCTGCGCCGCGAGGAACTGGCCCACCTAGCAGGGGTCAGCGCGGGCTACTACACCCGCCTGGAACAGGGCCAGAGCCAGCACGCCTCCGCCGCGGTCCTGGACGCCCTGGCCGACGCCCTCCAACTGGACCAGGACGAACGCGCCCACCTGCACACCCTGGCCCACCCGGCCCCCAAGGCCCGCCGCCGCAGGCGCCCGGAACGCCTCCAGCCGCACCTGCGCACCCTGGTCGCCACGCTCAACCTGCCCGCGCTGATCCTGGGCCGCCACACCGACATCCTGGCCTGGAACCCCCTGGCGCACGCCCTGCTCGCCGGGCACCTGGACCCGGCCGCCCCCGACACCCCGGCCACCCGCCCCAACTGGGCCAGGCTCTTCTTCCTGGACCCGCACCTGCGCGAACTCTTCGCCGACTGGGCGCGCAAGGCCAGGGACACCGTCGCCGACCTGCGCCGCATCGCCGGTCATCACCAGGGTGACCCGGCGCTGGCCGAACTGATCGGCGAGCTGGCGCTGGCCAGCCCCGAGTTCAGCACGCTGTGGTCCGGCCACCCGGTGCGCGACTGCGCCAGCCACAGTCGCGACTACCGGCACCCGCTGGTCGGCCGCCTCACCCTGACCGACGACCTGCTCACCCTGCCCGGCACCGACGGCCAGCGCCTGGTGCTCTTCCACGCCGAACCGGGCTCGGCCGCCGCGACCGCCCTGGAGCTGCTGGGCGGCACCGTGCTCACCCCGGCCGCCGCTCCCGCGCCAGCACCGCCCCACCGGACAGGATGACCAGCGCCACCACGTCAATCCAGGCCACCCTGGTCAACTCCGGATTCACCGGCGTGTTCGCCACCACCACAATCAGGAAACTGCCGAAGCTGATCCCACTGCCCACAACCGCCGCCGGACGCCAGCCCGGCCGGAACGCCCCGATCACGCACATAACGCCGATCAGCGCGAGCAACACCGCGCGATGACGCATCAGCACCTGCAAATCCGCACCGGCGATCTCCACGCCATACGCGGATTCCGCACTCGGCACCGACAACGCGCCCCCACCCGGCAGGATGTTGATCAGCCCGGCCAGTACCAGCAAACCCTGCCCCAGTCGTGTGCTGAACGTGCCCACTCGCATTCCGATCCCTCCCGGTGGCCTTGTGCGATCATCGCCGACATGGACACCGGTCCGCTTCCAGAAACGTGCTGTCCTGACCCGGCGGCCACCATCTGGATCCGGCTGGGTCAGGCCGTTTACCGGGGTCCGTCACTGCGCCTCGACCCGCATTCCGGATCGGTGGACTGCCTCGCCGTTGGCCTGGAGCAGCCGTTCACCCTGCGTGCGGACGGCATCGGCGAACGCAAGTCCCGCAGTGCCCTGATCCCCGCGCGCACCCGGCACCAGATCATCGCCGACGGCCAGATCCTGTTCTGCTACCTGGACCCGCACACCGCACTGGCCACCCAGCTCCGGGACCGGATGCGCGAACACACACCGATCGCGCACTTCGGCCACTCCGGCGAATCCGAGCTGATCCGGCATTTCCAGCACACCGCCGAACCCGACCCGGAAACGCTTTTCGACCTCATGGGCAAACCCGGCGCCGAGCAGGTGGACGAGCGAATTCGCACCGCGCTGGACATCATGCGCGCCCACCCGGAAAGCCAGTACGGCGCCGCCGAGATCGCCGCCCAGGTGCACCTGTCGACCTCCCGGTTCCTGCACCTGTTCGCCGCGCACACCCGGACCAGTTTCCGCCAGTACCGGCTGTGGACCCGGATGCTGCGCATGGCCAGGGCCATCGGCGACGGGCAGGACCTGACCACCGCCGCCAACGCGGTCGGCTTCGCCTCCGCGGCCCATTTCAGCACCAGTTTCCACCGGATGTTCGGCCTCAACGCCAGCACGCTGCTCGCCGGTGGCACCCGCATCGTCAGCACCGAGACCGGCTGACCACCGGTGAGTGCCCCGACCCGCCGCGGAGAAAGTTGCGGGAGGACAAGGGTTTAAGGCTAAGATCCTTGCCTCATGACAAATACCTGGCTGGGTCTACGCGCGGAGGACGGCAATGCGGTGGCGACTACGCCGTATCCTCGCGTTCCACGCCGAGCGTGCCCGAGGCCGAGTGGAAGCCCGCGAGCCCGGTCAGCAACGCGGTCTGCTCGGCCGGGCTCATGCTCTCCAGCACCCGGCGCAGTTCGGCCTGGCGCGCACTCCGCAATTGCGCCAGCAGCCGGGAACCGTCCTTGGTGAGTTCCAGCGACACCTCACGCCGATCGGCCAGGTTGGATCGCCGCGCCAGCAGGCCCGCGGCCTGCAGCCGATCGCACAACCGGCTCGCCGAGGACGGGATCGCGCCCAGCTCCTCGGCCAGCTTGCCCAGCGTGATCGACTGGTGCCGCTCCACCACGACCAGCGCGCCCAGCTGCGAGGCCGATACCTTGGGGTGGACACTCTCCGCGGCGCGTCCCCACACGATGACCAGCGTTTCCGCCGCAGCCTCCACCGCGGCCGCCAGTTCGGCCGGACGGTGACTGTGGTTCCTCACCAGGGCAGTACTCCACTCAGGCAGGTGTCTTGACATGCGTGCCAACCGTCTCGCCTTCGCTGAGCGTGCCATGCTCCGCGCGCCCGCGCACGATCTGGGTGAGGTCCTGGCGGACATTCTCCATGCCGAGTACGGAGCGAATGACACTGAGGTGTTCCTCGCCGACTACCGCATGCTGGCCCTGCAACCCCTGCGCGCGGTAGCCCCAGCCCCGATGGCCATCGCGGGCACCCCGGCCGGCCTGGCCTTCGGCAGCCAGGAACCGGTCCGCCGCACCGAGGACACGCACGAGGTCCTCTACCTGCCGATGACCGTCCGCGGTGACCGCTTCGGCGTGCTCAGGGTGGTCTTCCCCGGTCAGCCCGCCGAGGAGGACGCCGAGGAGCTGGTCGAGCTGGCGCACGCCGCCGCGCAGGCGTTCCGGGTGGCCGAGTCCGCCACCGACCGGTTCCGCCAGGCCCGCAGGGCCGAACGCCTGACCCTGGCCGCGGAGATCCAGTGGCAGCTGCTGCCCGGCCGGGGCCTGGAACGCGCCGAGTTCACCCTGGCGGGTCAACTCGAACCGGCCTACGCCGTCTGCGGCGACAACTTCGACTGGACCGCCGACGCCGACTCCCTGACCATCGCCGTCACCAACGGCATGGGCGAGAGCGTGGACGCCGCGCTGCTCACCAGCCTGGCCATCAACGCCCTGCGCAACGCCAGACGAGCCGGGGTCAGCCTGCCTGACCAGGCCGCACTGGCCGACCAGGCCGTCTGGTCCCAGCACGGCGGCCGCCAGCACGTCTCCACCCTGCTGCTCCGGCTGGACATCGCCGACGGCCGGGTCACCGCCATCGACGCGGGCTCGCCCCGGATCTGGCGGCTGCGCGCGGGCGAGGTGGCGCCCGTGCACCTGGAGCCGCAGCTCCCGCTGGGCATGTTCGACAGCACCGTCTACGTGGAGCAGGAGTTCAACGTCCGGCCGGGCGACCGCCTGTTCCTGCTCAGCGACGGCATCTTCGAGTCCATCTTCGAGGGCCGCCGCTACGCCGACACCCTGGAACGCATGCTCAAGACCACCGCCAACCTCCCCCCTGGCGAGGCGATCAGGGCGCTGCTGCACGACCTGCGCGCCTTCTGCCAGGACCAGTACCTCGACGATGACGCGGTCGGCGTCTGCCTGGACTGGATGGGCAGGCCCTGACCTCAGACCAGGCCGTTCAGGTGCGCGTACACCACCGCGTGCACCCGGTCCCGCAAGCCCAGTTTGGCCAGGATCCGGGACACGTGGGTTTTCACCGTCTCATCGCCCACGTGCAAAGCCGCGGCGATCTCCGCGTTGCTGCAAGCGCGGGCGAGGAGCAGTAAGACCTCCCGCTCCCGGGTGGTCAGCGATTCCAGTCCCGGAGCCGAGGCGGGCGGCGCGATACTCCCGGCGAACCGGGCGATCAACCGCTGGGTGACCGAGGGATCGATCAACGCGTCCCCGCGCGCGGCCACCCGGACCGCGGTCAGCAACTCCTCCGGCGGCAGGCTTTTCAGCAGGAACCCGCTCGCTCCCGCCCGCAATGCCCGGTATACGTACTCGTCATTGTCATAGGTCGTCAGCACCACGACCTTGGTCCGATTCTCCGGCGCGGCCAGAATGGCCTCGGTGGCGCTCAATCCGTCCACCTTGGGCATCCGGATGTCCAGCATCGCCACATCCGGCCGCAACCGGGCCACCTCGGCCACCGCGGCCCGCCCGTCCGCGGCCTCGCCAACGCACTCCAGATCGGCCTGGGTGCTCAGCAGGGCCCGCAATCCCGAGCGCAACATCGCGTGATCGTCGGCCAGCAGCACCCGCACGGTCATCCCCGCACCCCCAACGGAAACGTCACCGACGTCGACCAGGTCCGCCCGTCCGGATCCACCCCGTAGGTCGCCACCCCGTCGAACATCCCGGCCCGGCTGCGAATCCCGGCCAGCCCGCGCCCGCCACCCGCCGCGGGATCCCGCGCCACCGCCACCGTGTTGCTCGCGCGCACCTCCAGGGCCCCGGCCCGGAACTCCAGTGCCACGTCCACCCCACCGGAATCCCCGTGCCGCAACGCGTTCGTGAGCATTTCCTGGATGATCCGGTACAGCGTGATCCCCAGTGAGTCCGGCACCGCCCTCGGCGCTCCGCTGCGCCGCAACCGGGCCGGGATCCCCGCCGCCCGCACCCCGTCGAGCAACTCGTCCAGGTTCGCCAGCCCTGGCTGCCGCGCGCCGTCCCCGTTGTCCCCGTGCAGCAGGTCCAGCAGGTGCCGCAGGTCCACCATCGCGGCCTGGCTGGCGCTCTCCACCGCGCGCAGCGAGCTGGCTGCCCCCGCCCCTGGCGCCAGGCTCAGCCGGGCCGCCCCGGCGTGCAGGTTGATCGCGCTGACGTGGTGCGCGATCACATCGTGCAGGTCCCGCGCGATCGCACTGCGCTCCCTGGCGATCGCCTGGGCCATGGCCTGCTCGGCGTCCCGCCGTTCCCGTTCGGCCCGCTGCTCCAGCTCGGCCAGGTAGGCCCGCCGCGCCGTGGTGTACCGGCCGACCAGCCAGGGCAGCACCGCCCCGGTCAGCACCGCCACCGGCCACAGGTGCCACACCTCCGGCCGGTGCAGCAGCTGGGTGGCCACCCTGGTGATCACCAGCACGCCGAGCGCGGTCCACGCCTGCCACCCGGACAGCCAGGCCCCCGCCCGGTAGCCGGCGATCATCAGCCCGGCGTCGTTACCCGGCACCATCAGCAGCGGCGAGGCCATCTGCACCAGCCCGTGCAGGGCGGCCAGCACCCCCGAATGCCGGGCCGGACCGGCCAGCGCCGCGTCCACCAGGACCACCGCGGCCAGTGCCGCCCACTCCGGCCAGTTCCGGCCGCAGCCGGTCATCAGGAACAGCAGCGAGTCGGTCAGCGTGCACACCGCGGCGACCAGCACCGACTGCCGGGACAACGACCGGCTCGGCTCGTTGGCGCCAATGCGCATGACCCGTCCTCCCCACCACATCCGCCAGGCCGACCCTGAGATGATCCGACACCGCCCCCGGAGGCCGAGTCCCCCGTGCGGGGGAGCCCGGATCACCCTGCGCCGTGACGCTTTCCGCCCCAGCGGACCCTAACGTCCAGCGGTGATGGACATCTCCGGCAGAACCCGAGCAACGGTGCTGGTCAGCCTGGTGTGCGCGCTCGGCCTGCTACTCGGCCCCGGCGTCGCGCTGGCCGACGGCGCGGACACCGGCGCGGACATCCAGGTCGCCCAGACCCTCGGCGAGCGCGAGCTGACCGTGGTGATCCGCACCGTCGAACCGGTGCCCGGCCCGGTGCGGGTGGACGTGGTCACGCATGCGGGCAGCCCGCCCGGCGAACTCGTGCTGCGGCTGTCCAGCTCCGGCGTGCAGTTCAGCGCGGCCCGCGTCCAGCTCGGCGCCACCCCCGGCTTCCACCGCGGCACGCTGAGCGTGGACCGCGCGGGCCCGTGGGAGTTGGCCGTTGACGACGGCAACCGGGTCGCCACCATCCCGTTCGTGGTCCCGGCCAGGGTGAAGTCCACCGCGGAGAACACCGTGTACGGCGGCTTCGTCGCGGCCGGGATCCTGCTGCTGGCCGCACTGCTGCTGGCCCTGCGCGGCCACGGCCTGCTCGCGATGGCCCCGGCCGCGGGGATGATCGCCGCGCTCGCGGTGGCGGTCACCGCGGCGCTGTTGTCCGCCACCGTGCCACCGCCGCCCGCGCCCGGCTCGGTCTGGGATCCGACCTACGACAACGTCGCCGACCCCTACGCCCGGCCGCCGCAGCCCGCGATCGACCCGGCCCGGCCGCCGGTCACCGTGGTCGCCGACCAGGTCGGCGAGGACCTGCGGCTGGCCATCACCGACAGCGCCACCGGGCAGCCGGTGGACGACCTGCTGGTGCACGACAACGCGTTGGTGCACCTCGCGGTGGTCTCACCGTCGGGCCGGTTGTGGCACCTGCACCCGATCCGGGTGGCGCCGGGGGACTACCGGGCCCGGTTGATCGCGCCGGAAACCGGTCGGTACGCGGTGGCGGCCGAGGTGGCGCGCCGGGGCGGTGGCCGTCAGCTGGCCCGGACTTCGTCGCGGCTCAACCAGATCGCGCCCTCGGTGACGCAGCTGGAGCAGGTCGAGCTGACCAGGGCGATCGAGCCCGCCGGCACGCCGAGCACGCTGACCGCGCGGTTCGGCAAGGCGGATCTCCAGCCCTGGCTGGGCATGCTGGGCCATCTGATCGTGGTCGGTCCGGTGCGCGGGGAGATCGCGGACTCACCGGTGTGGGCGCATGCGCACTCGATGATCCCGCCGACTCCCGGCCAGCTGGCGCGGCCGGATGAGAGCGTGGCCGCGTACGGGCCGGATGTGCCCTTCACCTACACCTTTCCGTTGCCCGGCCGGTATCTGGTGTGGGCGCAGGCCGAGCGTGACTACGCCGTGCGCACGGTCGCCGCGGTCATCGACGTGCCCGAGGCTGCTCGATGAGGAAGTCGATTCTCCTTGCCGCGGCGGTACTTCTGGTCGTCGCCGGGCTGCTGGTGTTCTTCTGGCCGCGAGCCGAGGCCGGGACCACGACCGCGAAGCAGAGCACGCCCAAGCACACCGTCGAGCTGTCCATCACCGACCCGAAACCCGGGGACAACACGGTGATCCTGGCGGTGACCGAGCGGAACGGGCAGCCCGCCGCGGTGGACCGGGTCAGCGTGGAACCGGTGATGCCGCAGATGGGGCACGCGCTCACCCCGGTCAGCGCGGTGGCCGAGGCGCCGGGACGGTTCCGGGCGCACGGCTACCTGTTCCACATGTCCGGGCCGTGGCAGCTGACCGTGGTGTTGCACGGGCCGTCCGGGGTCGACCGGGTCGCCTTTCCGTTGCTGGTCAAGTGAGAGGAACGCCAATGGAGATCACCGCGCCGGCCGCGACAGCGGTGTCGACGAGCGCGCCGAAGGGAGTGGTCGCGGCCGGGTTCGTGCTCGGCGGCAGTGTGCTGTCGCTGACCGGGTTGACCTGGGACATCCAGTGGCACAGCGATGTCGGGCCGGACACCTTCTTCACGCTGCCGCATCTACTCCTGTACTCGGGGAGCGCCATCGCCGGGATCGCGAGTCTGGTGGTGGTTTTGCTGACCACGGCGGCCGAGCGGGCGGGCCGCACGGTGGATCCGATCGTGGGTGGGCGTGCGGTCGGGGTGTTCGGCCGTACCTTCGCCGCGCCGGTGGGATATCTGATCTCCGGGCTGGGGGCGGCGTCGTTCCTGTTGTACGGGTTGTGGGATCAGTGGTGGCATTCGCTGTACGGGTTTGACGCGGTGATCGCCTCGCCGCCGCACATCGGCTTGCTGCTGTCGGTGGCGATCACCATGGTGGGCACGGTGATGGTGTTCGCGACCGCGCGGCACCAGCGCTGGGGCCTGATCGGTGGGCTGGTCAGCCTGGCGGTGCTGTTCGGGTTCAGCACGGTGATCACCATTGGGCTTGGCCAGATTCCGACCGGGCCGGTGGAGCCGCTGGCGGCGGGAACCGCGTTCTTGGCCGCGTTGATCCTGATTCTGGGGGCGCGGTTGCTGGATCGGCCCGGTGGCGCACTGGGTGTGGCCGCGGTGCTGGCCGCGTTGCAGGCGGTGTTCTGGTGGTTCTCGCCTTGGGCGGCAAGGGTTTACGCGGACGCGATCGGGCTGCCGGTGCGGGACTACGTGGACGGGGTGCCTGACCTGCCGTCGCTCTGGCCGTTGAGCCTGTTGGTGGTCGGCGGGCTGGTGGAGCTGCTGCTCGGGGTAACGCGGCGGGGCGGGAATCTGAGGCGGGCAGGCTGGCTCGCCGGGGGCGTGGCGGGTCTGGTGGTCGGCGGACTGGCGCCGGTGCAGACGGTGTTGTTGCGGAGTTTGCCGTTGCCGGGTGCGGATGTGCTGATCGCCACCGCGGTTGCCGGGTTGGTGCTGGGTGCGGTTGGCGGGTTCTTGGCGGTGCGGTTCGGCGGGATGCTGCGGCAGCTCGCTCCGGTGCGGGAAGGATGAGCGGGATGCGCGCAACTGTGGCGGCGATGCTGGGTGCGGTGGCTCTGTTGCTGGGCTCGGCCGCGCCCGCGCTGGCCTACGAGCCGGTGAACGTGGTGCACGCGGAGACGGTGCAGGCCGGACCGTACAAGCTGACCGTCGGCTTCAGCGCCTGGCCGCTGAAAGCGTTGCAGTCACTGGACTTCAGCTTCGCGCCGGAGGGCGGGATCCAGGGGCGGTCCGGCACGCTGACCGTGCTGGGACCGGATGTCACCCGGGAGCGGCCGCGACCGCTGGTGCGGCATCCGCGCAAGCGGGAGGTGTGGGGACTGGACGTGCAAAGCCTGCCCACAGAAGGGAACTGGACGCTCAAGTTCACTGTGGACGGTGCGCAGGGGGCAGGGACCGGGCAGCTCAGCGTGCCGGTGCTGGAGCAGCCGGGACCGCCGATGGGGTTGAGCTGGGCCATCAGCACGTTGCCGTTGTTCGGTTTGGTGGGGTTGCTGGTCATCGCCTGGCGGCGAAGTCGGCCGGAGGTCGCGCCCGCCGGTTAGCGGCGGATTTTGCGCAGTAGCAAGACAACGACCAGTAGCGCCAGGCCGCCGAGGGCGAACGGGACGATCTCGGCGGCCTTGTGCAGCTTCTGCTCGGCCCGGCGGTTGAGTTCGTCGACGGTGTCACCGAGCTGCGCCCGCGTGTGCTGGACCTGGTGCTGGAGTTCCTCGACCTGGTCGGTGCCGCTCATCGCCGGGTTCCTTCCTGGAGTAGCTCGACGTCCTTGCGGAGGTTTTCCCTGGCCTGTTCCGGAATCGGCGGGATCGCTCGCTTGAGCTGGGCCCGTCCGGCCAGGGCCAGGATGCCCGCGATCAGCAGGATGCCCGCGCCGATGACCAGTGCCGCGGCCCAGGGGAGCAGGACGGTGGCCAGCAGGAGGATCAGCCCGGCGATCACCGCGGCCAGGCCGTAGAGGGCGAGCAGACCGGCCGCGCCGGCCAGTCCGGCGCCGACTCCGGCTTGCTTTCCCTTGTGCTGGAGTTCGGCCCTGGCGAGCGCCATTTCCTCCCTGACCAGGGTGCTGACCTGCTCTGTCAGGGACTTGACGAGTTCGCCGGTGGTTCGCTGGTCGGCGTGTTGCACGTGCGGGCTCATCGCGCGGGCTCCTTTCCGTGACTGCGTTCGGAGTAACCAGGGATCGGCGGTTGAAACTCCGTTTTCGCAGGCAGGTTGGCGGGCACTTGCCTGGACATGGATGTCATCGAACCCACGCCCGTGCGTCGTGCCGAAGCCGTCGCGGTTGATGAGGGGCGGTTCTCGCCCGAGCAACTCCACGCGGAGGCGATGGCCGGTTGCCTGTGGCATGCCGTCGCCGAGGCCGCCGGACGGCTGGGGGTGGCGGCCGGGAAATTCCGGGTGGCGGCGTCCTCGCAGTTCGTGGGGGGACTGAATGGGGAATACAGCGTGGAGGTGGTGGCTACTGTTTTCGCGCCCGGGCTTTCGGCTGAGGAGCTGCACGGGGTGGTTCGGGAGGCTGACCGATTATGGCCTTATACCAGCGGGAATTGGGGGCGGATCGCGGTGCGGGTCGGGGCCGGGGACTGAGGTTCCGGCGAGTTGGGCCAAGTGGTACGCCGGTTTTGCCCAAGTGGGCGTACCAGTTGGCCCAAGTGGTACGGATTGCGCTATGCGGATCTCGCCAGCCGGAAGCCCACGTCGTCGATGGCGAACGTCGGGTGGCTTCTCCTGCGCACCCCGGCCCGGCAGCTCCAGTGTTCGTCCAGCCAGCCGCCGCCTTTGAGCACGCGGTAGGTGCCGTAGACCTCGGGGTCGTACAGGTCCCAGCACCACTCCCAGACGTTGCCGAGCATGTCGTGCAGGCCCCAGGCGTTGGCGGCTTTCTCGCCCACCTTGTGCGGGTGTTCGCCGGAGTTGTCCCGGTACCAGGCGATGTCGTCCAAGGGGCCGTAGCGGGGAGTGGTTGTGCCTGCCCGGCACGCGTATTCCCATTCGGCCTCAGTGGGTAGGCGGTAACCCGGTGCGGTGCGGTCGTAATTGGTCAGGTCGCCGTTGAGCTGGTAGGCCGGGGTGAGGTTTTCCTGGTGGGACCGGGTGTTGCAGAAGGTGATCGCGTCCAGCCAGGACACTGTTTCCACCGGGTGGTTCTCGCCCTTGGTGGTGCTGGGGTGGTGGCCGGTCACCGTGGCGTAGTCGGCTTGGGTTACCGGGTGGGCGGCCAGGTGGAATGGGAGTAGGTCGACCGTCCAGGTGCGCTGGGTGCGGCGGTCGGACAGGGTGGCCTGGCCGGCGGGGATGGCGATCATCTTCATGGTGGGGCGAGCTTATCGACGGAGGTGTGCGGTGCGGTCCAGGTCGTTGGCCACCGCTTTGAGCTTGTCCTGGATGGCCTGGACCGCGTCCTCGCCGAGGGGGAGGCGCAGCGGCAGGTCGGGGAGGTCCAGGGCAGTCAGGACCGCGGCGGCGGCTTCGGCTGGGTCGCCGGGCTGGATGCCGTGGCTGTCGGACAGGGTTTGGCGGACCGGGTTGACGGTGGCGTCGTAGTCGGGGATCTGTGCGGTGGTGGTCAGGCTGGGGCCGGCGAATTCGGTGCGGTAGGCGCCGGGCTCGACGATCAGGACCCGGATGCCCAACGGGGCCACTTCACCCGCCAGGGCTTCGCTGGCCTGTTCCAGGGCACCCTTGGCCGCGCAGTAGGCGCCGACACCGGGGAAGGCGAGCAGGCCGCCCATGCTGGTGAGCTGGACGATGGCGCCGGTGCGGCGGGCCCGCATGTGCGGCAGGACCAACTGGGTCAGGCGGATCGGGGCGAAGAACATGACCTCCATGACGTTGCGGAGGTCCGCTTCGGGGGTTTCCTCGATGGCGCCGACGTAGCCGAAACCGGCGTTGTTGACCAGGATGTCGATGCGGCCGTGGGTGGCCAGGGCCTGGCCGACGGCGTGTTCGCAGGCGGTGGGGTCGCTGACGTCGAGGGGCACGACGGTGACCCGGCCGGGGTTGGCTTCGGCGCTGGCCTTCATGGTTTCCGGGCGGCGGACGGCGGCGATGACCGTGTCGCCCGCGTCGAGCGCGGCCTGGGTGAAGGCCGCGCCGAAACCGCTGTTGGCGCCGGTGATGAACCAGATTCGCATGGGGGAGAGCCTGCCGGGGCGCGGGATGGGCGGGTATGGCCCGATGGTGGAAGGTTCCGGGTTGCTGTGCCGGGTTGGCACGGCATACAACGGGGGTATGGCTATCGAACCGCGCGCTGCCCGGCGGGCCCTGGTGGAGACTCCGGGGCCGCCGCGGCCGTTGCCGGACGGCGAGGTGTTGCCGCCGGAGGACTATCGGCGACTGGTGGGGGTGCTGGAGGCGGTGGACCGGGCGCCGGACCTGGAGGCCTTCGCCGAGGCGCTGGTGCGGGCGCTGCAGACCTGGTTCGGGTACAGCACGGTGGTGGTGTTGCACGGGCGCACCCTGGCCGAGGCGTTACGTGGTGGCGCCGGGGTGAAGACGGGGTACTCCGAGGCGTTCCTGGCGGAGTACGCGACCCAGTGGATCGCGGCTGATCCGTTCCTGACGCCGCGGGCGTTCGCGCTGCTGGACGAGCGGGGTGTGGTGACGCTGCGGGATCTGCTGGCGCCGGAGCACCAGGCGTACGTGGACGGGTTCCTGCGGCCGCACGGGATCAACGACAAGCTGGGCGCGGTGATCGACGGGGGCGCGGCCGGAGTGCTGTACGTGGGCGCGGTGGTGCGCGGCGCGGCGACCGTGCCGGTGCGGGATGTGGCGGTGTTACGGGTCTTGCGGCGGCACCTGGCGCCACTGGCCGCGGAACAGCTGGGGCGGCCACGGGTGCGGGAGTGGCGGCTCACCCCGAGGGAGCGGGAGGTCGCGGAACTGGCGGTGCGGGGGCTGACCAATCCGCAGATCGGGCGGCGGCTGTTCATCGGCGCGGACACGGTGAAGAAGCACCTGAGCCGGGTGTACGCGGAAACCGGGACCGCGACCCGGACTCAACTGGCGGTGCTGTTCCGGTCCATGCCCTGACCGGGTCATCCGCCGTCGAGTTGGCCAAAGTCGTACGCCCACTTGGGCCAACTCAGCGTACGACTTGGGCCAACTCGACGATGGCGAAGGACTCCGCGGGCAGGGTGAGGGTGTTGGCGGGAGTGACCGGGGCCGAGGACAGCAGCACGGTGTGGGCCGGGATGGGCAGGGTGACCTCGGTGGCGGCCAGGTTCACCGCCACCCGGAGCGGGCCGCGATGCAGCACCAGCCAGCGGGACTGTTCGTCGTAGTCGACCTGGAGGCGGTCCAGGCGCGGGTCGGACAGGGCCGGGTGCTTGCGGCGGAGGTGGATCAGATTCCGGTACAGGGCGAGGATCTCGGCGTGCCGGGGGTCTTCCGGCTCGGACCAGTCCACTGTGGACTGTGCGAGAGTCTGGGGTGACATGGGGTCCGGGACTTCTTCCTCGGCCCAGCCGTGGTCGGCGAACTCGCGGCGGCGGCCGGTGCGCACCGCCTCGGCCAGCTTCGGGTCCGGGAAGGTGGCGAAGAACTGCCACGGGGTGCGCGCGCCCCACTCCTCGCCCATGAACAGCATCGGCGTGTACGGGCCGGTGAAGACCAGGGCCGCGCCGCAGGCCAGCAGGCCGGGGGACAGAGTCGCGGAGAGGCGGTCGCCGGTGGCGCGGTTGCCGATCTGGTCGTGGTTCTGCAGGTAGGCCAGGAAACGGTGGCCGGACTGGCGGTGCGGGTCGATCGGGCGGCCGTGCGTGCGACCGCGGAAGGAAGACCAGGTTCCGTTGTGGAAGAAGGCTTCGCGCAGCGTGCGGGCCAGGGACTCCAGGGAGCCGAAGTCGGCGTAGTAGCCCTGGCGTTCGCCGGTGAGCGTGGTGTGCAGGCAGTGGTGGAGATCGTCGTCCCACTGCGCGTGCAGGCCGTAGCCGCCCGCCTCGCGCGGGGTGACCAGGCGGGCGTCGTTGAGATCGGACTCGGCGATCAGCGTCAGCGGGCGGCGCAGGTGCGCGGACAACGCCTCGACCTCCACGGCCAGCTCCTCCAGGAGGTGAGTGGCGCGGCGGTCGGACAAGGCGTGCACCGCGTCCAGGCGCAGGCCGTCCAGATGGAAATCACGCAGCCAGGACAGCGCGTTGTCCAGCACATACCGGCGGACCTCGCCGGAGTCCGGGCCATCCAGATTGAGCGTCGGCCCCCAGATGGTCTGCCCGGCGAAGTACGGGCCAAACCGGTCCAGATAGGCCCCGGACGGGCCGAGATGGTTGTAGACCACGTCCAGGATGACGCCCAAACCCTTGCCGTGGCAGGCGTTCACGAACCGCTTCAAGCCGTCCGGGCCGCCGTAGGACTCCTGCGCGGCGTACCAGAGCACCCCGTCATAGCCCCAGCCGTGCGGGCCGTCGAAGGAGTTGACCGGCAGCACCTCCACGAAATCCACGCCCAGCTCAACCAGGTGGTCCAGGCGCTCGATCGCGGCATCGAAGGTGCGGCCGGGAGTGAAGGTGCCGATGTGCAGCTCGTAGACCACCGAACCGGGCAGCGCGCGGCCGGTCCAGCCGCTGTCGGTCCAAGCGAACTCGTGCCGGTAGACCCGGGAGCGCTCGTGCACACCGGCGGGCTGACGCAGCGAGCGCGGGTCCGGCAGCACAGTCGGATCCTCGTCGAGCAGATAGCCGTAGTCGGTGCCGGACAACGGTTCCGCCGGTCGCCACCAGCCATCGTCGTGGCGGTTCAGGTCGTGGATGGCGTTGTCCAGGCGCAGCCGGACCCGCTCGGCCCTGGGTGCCCACACGCTGAAGTCGGTCATGCCCGCACCAGCAGCGCGACCGGGTACGGGGAGAGCAGCTCGGCCAGCCGCGGGCTGCCGGAGACCGGCCGACCGGTCAGCGCGTCCGTCCAGGAGCCGTCGCCGATCGGCAGCGGCAGGATGGTGGACCGCCAGCCGCCCGCGGCGCCCAGGCCGACCGGCAGCCGGGTGGCCACCGCGACCAGGTCCAGCTTCGGGCCGCGGGCGAAGGCGAAGGCGTGCTCGGCCGAGGGGCCCTCGGCGTCCAGGGGCCGGTAGCCGGTGAACAGCTCGGGCCGGTCCCGGCGCAACCGCAGCGCCTTGGCGGTCACCAGCAGTTTGGCCGCGCCCTCCTCATCCACCTCGGGCAGCCAGCCGGAATCAATGCGCGCCAGCAGTTCCCGCCGTGCCGGGAAGTCCACCGGTCGCCGGTTGTCCGGGTCCACCAGGGACAGGTCCCACAGCTCGGTGCCCTGGTACACATCGGGCACACCCGGCCCGGCGAGCTGGATCAGCTTCTGCCCCAGCGAGTTCGACCAGCCGTGCGCCCGGATCGCCTCGGCGAAGGCGCCGACGTCCTTGGCCAGCTCGGCCTCGGCCAGCACCCGCTCCGGCCAGGCGGCCACCAGCGCGTCGAACTCCGGGTCCGGGTCGGTCCACGAGGTGGCGACCTTGGCTTCCTTGGCCGCCTTGGCCAGGTAGTCGCGCAGCCGCTCCGGGCTGATCGGCCAGGCCCCGACCAGGGTCTGCCAGGCCAGCAGGTTCAGCGAGGGCTCGGGCAGCCCGGCCCGCGCGGTCCACCGGCGCACCGCCCCGGCGAACTCATCGCGCACCTCGGCCAGCACCGCCAGCCGGGCCCGCACGTCCTCGGCGCGCTTGGTGTCGTGGGTGGACAGCGCGGTCATCGTGCCCGGCCACCCAGCCTCGCGGGCGGCGTTGCGGAAGTGCAGTTCGGCCACGGACACCCCGAACCGGTCCAGCGCGCCGCCGACCTCGTTCAGCGCGGCGAACCGGGTGCACCGGTAGAACGCGGTGTCCTCCACGCCCTTGGCCATCACCATGCCCGAGGTCTGCTGCACCCGCCGGGTCAGCTCGCACTCCGGATCGGTGAGCATCCGCTGCCCGGCCAGGCTGATCACGTCGGAGAGATCCGGCCGGGCCATGCTGGCCGCGGCCAGCGCCGCGCACAGCGGCCCGCGCCCCTCCGGCAGATAGCTGCGGTAGACGCGGAAGGAGGAGAGCAGTTCGGCGATCCCGGCCTCGGCCCGCGCGGGCTCGAATTCGGGCAGCAGCCGGGCGATCCGGCGCACCTCGGCGGCCAGGCTGGTCGTGGCCGCCCGTCGGCGGCAGCCACGCTCGACCTCGTGCACCTGCACCGGCACCCCGAGTTCGGCGGCCAGCCGGGTGAACACCGGTTCGCCCTTGGGGTCGATGAACACCCCGCAGATCTCGCGCAGCGCGTCGTAGCCGGTGGTGCCGTCCACCGGCCAGGAGGTCGGCAGCGCCTCGTCCGCGCCGAGGATCTTCTCCACCACCAGCCAGGCCTCCGGCGCGGCCGTGCGCAGCCGCCGCAGGTAGCCACCGGGGTCGGTCAGGCCGTCCGGGTGGTCGATCCGCAACCCGGTGACCTGCCCCGCGCTCAGCCAGCGCAGCAGTTCGCCGTGGGTGGCCTGGAAGACCTCCTCGTCCTCCACCCGCACCGCGGCCAGCTCGTTGATGTCGAAGAACCGCCGGTAGTTCAGCTCGGTCGAGGCCCGCCGCCAGTCCACCAGGCGGTAGTGCTGCCGTTCGTGCACCGCCCGCGGCGTGCCCTCCGCGGTGTCCGGGGCTAGGGGGAACCGGAGATCGCCGTAGACCAGGCAGTCCTCCTTGACCTGCAACTCCTCCAGGGCCGCTTCGTCGTCGGCGAGCACCGGGATGAGCAGCGGACCGTGCGACCACTCGATGTCGAAGTAGTGCGCGCACGGCGAGGCCTGGCCGAGCTTGAGCACATCCCACCACCACGAGTTGGCCGCGGCGTCGGCCACGCCCATGTGGTTGGGCACGATGTCCAGCACCAGGCCCAGTCCGCGCTGCCCGAGCCTGGTGCTCAGCGCGGCCCGCCCGTCCGCCCCGCCCAGTGCCTCGGAGGCCTTGGTCGGGTCCACCACGTCGTAGCCGTGCGTGGATCCGGGCGCCGCCTGCAGCACGGGGGAGGCGTACAGCGCGCCCGCGCCCAGCCCGGCCAGGTAGTCGGCCAGTTCGGCGGCGTCGGCGAAGGTGGTCTCCGCGTTGAGCTGCAGCCGGTAGGTCGAACTCGGCGTGGTCATCGGTGGTGCCCCCGTCGGTGGAGTGAGCTGGTCAGTCGGTGCGCTGGAGCACGAGCAGCGAGCGGTCGACGACCTTGATCGTCTCCCCGCCGCGGACAGTCCGGGCGCGGGTGGGGGTGCCGCCCGCGATCACCCCGGTCACCACGCCGCCGCCGGAGCCGCCGAGGGCCTCGCCGGTGGCGGTGTCGAGCACGACCGTCCAGGTGTTGCCATACCCCGAATCAGGCACGGTCAGCTCCAGTTCGCCGTCGTGGGCGTTGAAGCAGAGCAGGAACGAGTCGTCGGTGACCCGTTCGCCGCGGGCGTCCAGGTCGGTGATGCCGTCGCCGTTGAGGAAGACCATGATGCAGCGCCCGAAGCCGGATTCCCAGTCCTGTTCGGTCATCTCCTCGCCTGCGGGGGTGAACCAGGCGATATCGCGCAGCTCCTCGCCCTTGCGCACCGGCCGGCCGCGGAAGAACCGCCGCCGCCGGAACACCGGGTGCTCCCGGCGCAGCCGCGCGGTGGCCCTGGTGAAGTGCAGCAGGTCCACAGTGGACTCCAGCAGCGACCAGTCCACCCAGGCGATCTCGTTGTCCTGGCAGTAGGCGTTGTTGTTGCCGCGCTGGGTGCGGCCCAGCTCGTCGCCGTGGGAGAGCATCGGCACGCCCTGGGCCAGGAACAGGGTGGCGATGAAGTTGCGCCGCTGCCGCTCGCGCAGCGCGTTGATCTCCGGATCCTCGGTCAGGCCCTCGGCGCCGCAGTTCCAGGAGCGGTTGTCGTCGTGCCCGTCCCGGCCGTCCTCGCCGTTGTCCTGGTTGTGCTTGTCGTTGTAGGACACCAGGTCGTTGAGGGTGAAGCCATCGTGCGCGGTGACGAAGTTGATCGAGGCGTACGGGCGGCGGCCGTCGTCCTGGTAGAGATCGGAGGAACCGGTGATCCGGGAGGCGAACTCGCCCAGCGTGGCCGGTTCCCCGCGCCAGAAATCGCGCACGGTGTCCCGGTACTTGCCGTTCCACTCCGTCCACAGTGGAGGGAAGTTGCCCACCTGGTAGCCGCCGGGTCCGACGTCCCAGGGTTCGGCGATCAGCTTGACCTGGCTGATGATCGGGTCCTGCTGCACGATGTCGAAGAACGCGCTCAGCTTGTCCACGTCGTAGAACTCGCGGGCCAGGGTGGAGGCCAGGTCGAAGCGGAAGCCGTCCACCCGCATCTCGGTCACCCAGTACCGCAGCGAGTCCATGATCAGTTGCAGGGTGTGCGGGTTGCGCGCGTTGAGCGAGTTCCCGGTGCCGGTGTAGTCCATGTAGTGCCGAGGGTCGTCCTCGACCAGGCGGTAGTAGGCGGCGTTGTCGATGCCGCGCCAGGACAGCGTCGGCCCGAGGTGGTTGCCCTCGGCGGTGTGGTTGTAGACCACGTCCAGGATCACCTCGATCCCGGCCGTGTGCAGCGCCCGCACCATCGCCTTGAACTCCTGCACCTGGTTGCCCTGCGCGGTCACCGCGGCGTAGCCGTCGTGCGGGGCGAAGAAGGCCAGGGTGTTGTAGCCCCAGTAGTTGGTCAGCCCGCGCTCGGCCAGGTGGTGGTCGTTGATGAACTGGTGCACCGGCATCAGCTCGACCGCGGTGACGCCCAGCTCCCGGAAGTAGTCGATCATCACCGGGTGCGCCAGCCCGGAGTAGGTGCCGCGCAGCTCGGCTGGGATGTCCGGGTGCTCGATGGTCAGCCCGCGCACGTGCGTCTCGTAGATCACCGTCTGGTGGTACGGGGTGCGCGGCGGCCGGTCGCTGTTCCAGTCGAAGAACGGGTTGATCACCACCGACTTGGGCACGTGCGGCGCCGAGTCCAGGTTGTTGCGCGCGTCGTGGTCGGAGAAGCGGTACCCGAACAGCGACTCGTCCCAGTCGATCTGGCCGTCCACGGCCTTGGCGTAGGGATCCAGCAGCAGCTTGTTCGGGTTGCAGCGCAGCCCGTGCTCCGGGTCGTGCGGCCCGTATACCCGGTAGCCGTAGCGCTGACCAGGGCCGACGCCGGGCAGGTAGCCGTGCCAGACGAACCCGTCGACCTCGGGCAGCACCACCCGGCTCTCCGCGCCGTCCTCGTCGAAGAGGCAGAGTTCGACCCGCTTGGCGACCTCGGAGTACAGGGTGAAGTTCGTCCCCGCGCCGTCGTAGGTCGCGCCGAGGGGGTAGGCGTGGCCAGGCCACGGCCGCATGGCTGCTCCAGGGGGTGTCGCGGGACGACGCTGTCCTGTGGTTATTGCCCGGTTTCCGGCGCGACAACGCTAGCGAAGGGAGAGTTCCGCGACGCGGCGGGGATGTGAACAGTTACCGGCGGCGCTCGAACTCGGCCACCCAGCAGCTGCCCCGGCTCGGCCTGCCGGTGTCCTCGACCTGCTCCACCCGGCGTTCCACCAGGTCATCCACGGTGAAGGTGTCCAGGTCGGCCCTGGTCAACGGCCAGGGTGGCCCCTCGGCCTCGGCGGGCGGGTGCTCGGCGTGCCGGGCGATGACCAGCAGCGTCCCGCCGGGCGCGACCAGGTCCCGCACCCCGGCCACCGCGGCCGGGCGCACCTCCCCGGGCAGGGCCTGCACGGTGAAGATCTCCACCACCAGGTCGAAGGCGCGCCGCCAGTCCGGCGGCAGCGCGAACAGGTCCGCGGTGGTGTAGTGCACGGGGGAGTCCGGGCGGCGTTCCCGGTTGGTCCGGATCGCGGTCTCGGCGATGTCGAAGCCGGTGGTGGCGAAGCCCAGGCCGGCCAGGAACTCCGCGTCCGCGCCCAGCCCGCAGCCGACCACCACGGCCCGCCGTCCGGCCCCGGACAGCTCGCTGGCGGCCGCCCAGGCGGCCAGCAGCGGCTGCGGGACCCGGCGGTCCCATGGCAGGTCCACCTCGCCGTGCGTGCCCGCCCGGTAGAGCCGGTCGAACCAGGCGGTGGGGGCGCCCTCGGCGAGCGCCTCGTGCGCGAGCCTGCCTGCCAAGGGCTCCCAGTCGGTCATGCCTGCGGCAGCAGTTCGGGGGCGTGTTCGCGGACCGCGGCGGTGACCTCGCGCAGGCTGGGGTTGACCATCGCGGCCGGTCCGACGAAGACCGTCGGCACGATCTCGTTCCCGTTGGCCACCGACCGCACCCGCGCGGCGGCGTCCGGGTCCTCCCAGATGTTGACCTTGGTATACGGCAGGCCGGCCTGGGTCAGCGCCCGTTCCAGGTTCATGCAGAAGCCGCAGCCAGGGCGCCAGTAGAACTCCACCGCGTTCTCGCTCATACGTCACGTTTACCCGCCGCTACCGCCCCCCGCCAAATCAGGCTTGCCTACCAGCGGTTTGCGCGGATTCCGGGTACCCACCGTCACCGGGAAGCACCCTGTGTTGCTCTTTTCCGGTACGACCTGCGCCGAAGGCAGCGTGCGCATTCGTGCGCTCTTAGGGTGTTCGATGTGTCGCGGCAGGGTGGGTTCGTTGCGGCGTTCGGAATCGCCGAGTTCCGTGCGCTGTGGCTCGCGGAACTCCAATCGGTGATCGGAGATCAACTCGCCAAGGTCGCGCTCTCGCTGCTGGTCTTCGAGCGCACCCGCTCGGCCCTGCTGACCGCAGGGGCCTACGCGCTGACCATGCTGCCCCAGCTCGTCGCCGGTCCGCTGCTGTCCTGGCTGGCCGACCGCTATCCGCGCCGCACGGTCATGGTGCACACCTCCCTTGCCCAAGCGTTGCTGGTCGGTCTGATGGCGGTGCCCGGCATGCCGCTGTGGCTGGTCGCCGCGCTGCTGGTGCTGGTCCAGCTGGTGCAGGCGCCCTTCGCCGCGGCCCAGGCCGCCACCGTGCCGGTGGTGCTGGAAGGCGAGGTCTACCAGGCCGGACAGGCGCTGCGGCAGATCACCGCGAACGCGGCCATGCTGCTCGGCCTGGCCGGCGGCGGGCTCGCGGTCGGCCTGCTCGGCCCGCACCTGGCCCTGGCCGTGGACGCGCTCACCTTCGCCCTGGTCGCGCTGCTGGTCCGGCTCGGCGTCAAACACCGCCCCGCGGCTCGGGAGGCGCCCGCGACCGCCGCCCGGCGCAGCTCCGGGGTGCTGCTGGTGTGGCGGAACCGGCGGCTGCGCGCGCTGCTGGGCCTGTCCTGGCTGGCCGGGATCGCGGTGGTGCCCGAGGGACTGGCCGCGCCGCTGGCCGCCGAGTACGGGGCCGGACCGGCCGCGGTGGGCTGGCTGCTGGCGGTGGACCCGGCCGCCTACGCGCTGAGCACCTTCCTGCTGACCCGCTGGACCAGCACGGAGACCAGGTTGCGGCTGCTCGGGGTGTTCGCGGTGGGTTCGGTCGCGATGCTGCTCGGCTTCGCCGGGGTAGGCCTGACCGGCGCGCTGATCCTGCTCGCGATCTCCGGCGCGCTGGCCGCCTACCAGGTCACGGCGGCGGCCGAGTTCATGGCCGCGGTGCCGGACGCGGACCGGGGCGCGGCCTATGGCGTGGCTCGCACCGGGCTCCGCGTGGTGCAGGGTTTGGGGGTCGTCGCGGGCGGCGTCTCAACGGAATTGATCGGTAGCCCGAGCACGACGGTTACCCTGGCGGGGGCCGTGGGCCTGGTCCTGGCGGTTCCGGCCGCGTGGGCATGGCGGCGGGCGCGTCAGGAAGGGCCGGTGAGTCCGTCATGGGTGTGAGACTCAGCGGTTGCCGGTCACACGGTGTGGCAAACGGGGTACACCGGTGTAACGACGCCGGGCTGCGGCGCCGACAAACCAAGCGAGAGTCACCAGTCGCGGTCAGTCACGGGAATCACCTCCGGTGGGCTGCGGTGGGTGCGGGCGAAAGGGGACGGCCATGACCTTCACCAGTCGCGGTCGGACACGGAGACCACCTCCCCGGGAGGTCAGCGCCACGCTCAGGCCGCAGCTACACGACACCCGTGTGCCGGGCACACGGGATAGAGGTATGAACAGTGTGGGGGGTCAGTCGCACACGGGCCAAACGAAGAAGCGGGAATCGTTGCGACGAATTCGCCCGAGTAAATGGGCGCTGTGGAGTCTGCCTCGGCGGGTAATCGTTTATCTGCTGGTAGTCGAGGTGGCGGTGCTCGCCGCGCTGATCACGTCCGTGCTGGCCATGACCGTGCCCGACGGCCGGGAATGGCTGACTTGTCTAGTCCTCATCGCCTGCGGCGGGGCGCACGTGCACCTGTCCAGGCGGACCGAGGAACAACGCCGCGGCAGTGCGCCCGGCCCGCATATTGATCTTACGAGTATCTGGACGCTGCCCGCGGTTCTGCTGTTGCCGGTGCCGTTGATGGCATTGGTCGTCATCGCCATTCGCACCCAGCGTTACCTCATCGCGCGCCGCCCGCTGTTCCGCTTCGCCTTCAGCACGAGCAGCATCCTGCTCGCCGCGCTGGCCGCGCGGGGCATGCTCGACCTGCTCGGCGTCCCGGCCTGGACCACCGCGCACCCGCTGACCATGCTCGCCGAGGCGGGCACCACGCTGGCCGCCGCGCTCGCCTACGGCCTGACCCAGCTGCTCGTGGTGGCCGGCGTGATCGCGCTGAGCATGCCCAAGCCCGCCCGCGCCGAACTCTTCGGCACCGCCCCGGACAACGCCCTGGAGGCGATGACCATCGCACTGGGCGCGGTGGCCGCCGTGGTGCTGATCCACAACCCGTTCATCGCGATCGCCCTGGTCCCGGCCGCGGCGGTGCTCAACCGGATCGCCCTGCTCCGCCAGCTCGAACGGGACGCCTCCACCGACTCGCTGACCGGCCTGCTCAACCGCCGAGGCTGGCTCGACCGGGCCAACCGCACCCTGGTCCGCGCCGACCACCGGGCCGCCCTGCTGATGCTGGACCTGGACCACTTCAAGTCCATCAACGACACCTACGGCCACGTCGCGGGCGACGACGTGCTGCGCGCGGTGGCCGAGGTCCTGCGCGAGAGCACCAGGGCGGGCGACCTGGTCGGCCGCTGGGGCGGCGAGGAGTTCATCGTCCTGCTGCCCGAGGTCTCCCGCCTGGAAGCGCACACCGTGGCCGAGCGCATCCGGGCCAAGGTGCGCGAGATGCAGGTCCCGACCACGCACCGGCGCGGCGGCCACGTGGTCATCATCGAGGACCGCACCACCTCCGTCGGCCTGGGCATCTCCCCGGACCACGGCCCGGACCTGGACAGCCTGGTCGCGGCCACCGACGCGGCGCTGTACCGGGCCAAGGAAAGCGGCCGGGACCGGGTCGAACCGGCCGAGCCCGCGCTCCACCTGCCCGGACAACGCGAGCACTGACCCGTCACCAGCGCAGCTTGCTGAGCCTGCGCAGCAGGTAGATCGCGCCCAGGAACGCCTCGGCCACCAGGAAGTGGATGCCGAGGCTGAGATCCTTGGTGTTGACCGCCGCGGCCAGCACCGCCACCGCCAGCGGCGGCAACGCGGCCCAGAGCAGCAGGTTCGCCGTGTGGAAGAGCCGCAGCGCCAGCCGCGGCCGCACCTCCGCCAGCGCGGGCCACCGCGGCCCGCGCAACACCTGGATCCGCCACCGGTTACGCAACACCATCCCCGAGGCCCCCGCCAGCACCGGCAATACCACCGTGGTGGCGCTGAACCCCGACCGCACGAACGCCTCCAGCACCGCCCCCGCGGCCATCGCGGTCAGGTAGCCGGTCAGCAGCCACAGCAGGGCGGTGGCCAGCGCCGAGCCGAGGACGCGGAGGTAGTAGGCACGCGGCATGGGCCGGCCCCGCAGGTACTCGGCCGTGGGCGGACCCGGCGGCACGTAGGGCACCGGCTCGCTCATCGCCGCAACCGGCTCCGGCACCTCCCGCGCCAGCGCGGCCAGCGCCGCCGCCACCACCGCGGGTTCCGGCTTCGCCACCGCGGGTTCCGGCCGCATCGGCGCCACCGGCTCCGGCCCGGCCGGTTCCAGCGCCACCGGCTCCGGCCTGACCGGCATCGGCGTCACCATCGTGGCAACCCCATTCGCCGGTACCGCGGCCCCCGCCCCCGCCTCGCTCGCCCGCCCGGGTTCCCGCCGCAGCAACAGATCCCCACTCAGGTCCCCCAGACTCCCCTTGGGTCGCGGCAGTTCCCGCCGGGCCAGCGCCGCCGAGACCGACCGGAACAACTGCTGCACCGTCAACGGCGCCTCCCGCACCGGCGCCCCGTCCCGCAGCAACCGGATCACCTCCCCGGTGAACGCGGTGTGCCGCTCACCCTCGGGGGAATGCGAGCGCTCGTTCCGCGGCGAGGACGCGATCACCGCCGTCCCCCGCACATCCACCTCCTGGATGTCCACCCCCGCCCCGGCCATCGTGCGCACCGCCAGCCCCGCGTAACAGCAGTCCAGCAACAACACCCGGGTCCGCGCAGGTGACCCCTCGACCACCTCCCGGATCGAGTCGAACGGCACCCCCGTCCCCCACAGGTTCCGCGGACTGGTCAACCGAACCCCCAGGAACAACTGCTCCCGCACCTGACTCCGGATCCCATGCCCCGCGTAATAGACCAGCAGCAGATCCTCGGCCTGCCCCGCCGCCTCACCCAGCCGCTCCAGCAGACTCGCGGGCGAGTCCGGCGTGTCGATCACCGTGCACTGCGCCGGTTCGAGGATGCCGGTGTCCGGATCGGTCAGCGCCCGGCGCAGATCGGCCAGGTTGTCCCCGACCGCGGGCAACGGCGGCAACTCCTCGGCATGCGCGTAGTGGCTGGTGCCGATCAGCACCGCCCGCGACAACCGGGGATCCGGCGCCCGCATTCACGCCCCGCCGTCAAGAATCCTGCGCACCTCGGCGAGCACGGCCTGCGCCTCATCCGCCGACCCCGCCTGCACGGTGACTTCCCGCCCCTGCGCCTTGATCTTCAACGACACCCGCCGCGCCTCGGTCCGCCTGCCAAGCCAGCCGAACAGTGACCGCACCAGCACCGTCGCCGTCCCACTGGTCACCAGCACCACCACGGCCTCCAGCTCCGCACCCAGCTCGCCGGACCGGACCGGGGCGTCGACCAGCTCCACCCGGCCACGTAACTCGTCCTCATCACGCAACCACCCGGCCAGCTCCCGCAACTGCTCGGACCCGCCGCCACTGATCGCGATACTCGCTGAACCCACAACCCGCCCCTTGATGTGACCACTCGACTACTGAGAGTCAACGAGCGTACCCCGCCATGGTCACGACCCCGCAAACCTTCAGCCACCGTCCACAACAGCCAACGTGCCGTACAACAACGGCCAACACGCGCGAAGGGTCAAACCCCTCCCGCGAGTGTTGGCCGTTCTCGTACGGCGAGTTGGCCGTTGTGGACGCCAAGTTGGCCCAACTCGTACGCCACGTTGGCCGTTGTGGGACGGGCGGGGCAAGGGGTGGGGGGTGAAACCCCACGACGAGGGCTCTCGCGTGTTCTCCGTACGGCCTGGAGCATGCAGACCACACCTCACCGAGCGGCCCCTGCAACACAAACCGCCGCCAAACCAACCCAACGCGACCGGGGCCGCTCGGTGAGGTGTGGTTGGCTGGCGGAAGGCCGTGCGGAGAACACGCGAGCCCTCGGAGCCACGCTGGGTCTTGAGTCGGCAGCCCAAACCCCGCCCCGCAACCTGCTCGCCCGGGTGTTGATCTGTCCCACCCCTCCGGTGGTCTGCCCGGCCGGCGAGGCCATCCTTTTTTGATCTTCGGGTTGACAGTCAAGAGCGAAGATCAAGATCGTCCTCGCCGGACGGGCAGGAATCAAAGGATGGGGGGGAAGAACGAAGAGCAAAGACAAGAGCAGTGCTCGTGTGCGGTTCCCCATCCCCGTCAGCCCTCCGATACCAAACCACATCTCACCGAGCGGCCCCCGTCACGCTGGGCAGGATTGGCGGCGGTTTGTGTTGCAGGGGCCGCTCGGTGAGATGCGGTGTGTCCTCTCCAGGCTGACGGGGATGGGGAACCGCTCGGATGAAGTTTGAAAAGCCACCCCCGCCACCGGTTTTCGGGCTTCGCCCGGTCGCAGCTGCCTACGGCGTACAACAACGGCCAACCTGCCGTACGACAACGGCCAACTCGGCGTCCATAACGGCCAACTCGGCGTACGACAACGGCCAACACTCGAAACGCATCGAGTGTTGGCCGTTGTGGGTTAGGCGCCGGATTTGCGGAGTTGTTCGTTCATGATCAGGAATGCGCCCAGGCCGTGGAAGTCGTTGGTGTTGCGGGGGCGGGCCAGGTAGTAGGACAGGTTGCCGACGTTGGTGCCCTCGCTGATGTCCTTGATGTTGGTCAGGCCGTCCGAGCCCAGGCTCGCCTTGGCCAGCACGCCCTGGTAGCCCTTGCGGCTCACCGCGCTGAAGCTCGCGTCCAGGTAGCCGCGCTCGACGCCGCGGGAGATCATGAAGGTGTACATCGCCGAGGCGGAGGTTTCCGTCCAGTTGCCGCTGGCGGTGGGCTTGTCCACGACCTGGAACCAGCGCCCGGTCGTGGCGTCCTGGTGGCGCTGGTAGCCGCGGGCCAGGTGTTGCACCATGGCGATCACCTCGGCGCGGCGGGGGTGGTTGGCCGGCAGGACTTCCAGGATGTCGATGGCGGTCATGCCGAACCAGCCGATGGCCCTGGCCCAGTGTTCGGCGGAGTGGCGGCCGGGGTTCTTCGCCCAGGGCTCGGAGCCGTCCTCGTCGTAGGCGTGCCACAGCAGACCGTTGTCCCGCTTGAGGTTCTTGAAGTAGGCGGCCAGGTTGCGCACTGCCTCGTCATAGCCGTAGGTCTCGTTGTACTGCTTGGCGTAGCCCGCGATGAACGGCTGCGCCATGTACACCCCGTCCGCCCACAGCTGGCCGACCTTGCTGGCGGCGTGGAACATGCCGCCGTCGCTGGTGCGCGGGTAGCCCGGGAATCGGTTGCGCAGTTTGTCCGCGGCCTTCTTGTACTTCGCCTGCCCGGTCTCGGTGTGCAGGATGATCAGCAGGGTGGCGGCGCGCATCGAGTCCAGGTTGGTGAAGTTGTTGCTGATCTCGCCGTTGCCGTTGACGAAGCGGTCCACCCACGCCTTGATGTAGTC
The DNA here is from genome assembly GCF_052078295.1 of Crossiella sp. CA198. Taxonomy (NCBI): domain Bacteria; kingdom Bacillati; phylum Actinomycetota; class Actinomycetes; order Pseudonocardiales; family Pseudonocardiaceae; genus Crossiella; species Crossiella sp. CA198. Next base: position 12,640 of record NZ_JBQJIM010000031.1, on the reverse strand, counting down.
GAAGTACTTCTTCTCCCCGGTGCGCTTGTAGACCAGGTACTGGCCGTACAGGTACAGCCCGCGCGTGTAGCTCCAGCCGCCCAGAGTGGCCGGGGTGTGGCGCTTCATGGTCGAGTCCACGACCGCCTTCGACCAGTCATCCGGCGCCGCCGGTGCGGCGAGGGCGGCGGGGGCGCCCAGGGTGGTGGTCAGGGTCAGCAGCAGACCGAGGACCAGCCCGCGGGCGCGGGTTGTGGTGATCACGTCGTCCACCTCTCGATGTAAAGGTAATCATCCGATCTCAACTGAGAGCGGCGGCGGCGAGTGGGTGGCGGTTCGTCCAGCACACCGGGGTCAAGAGGGACTGTCAAGGGTAGGAAGTCGTTGTCCTGCCGTTGGCGTAACCGGGGCTGCGCCTTGACGCCCGATTTGGCCCGTCCTACGCTCGGGTCGGTCACACATCCGATCTTTGAGCAACGTTTACATGCTTGAACAGTGAGGACTTGGTGTCGATGGACGAGGGGACCGCGGGCATCTCCCGCCGGGGCTTCCTGGGGGTGGCGGTGGCAGGCTCACTCGCCGGATCGCTGGCCGGGCCGCTGGCCGCGGAGAGCCTGGCCGCCGAGTCCGCCGACGGGGCCAGGGCTGGGCTGCGCGACCGGATGCGCTCCGAGCAGGCCTGGGCGGATTTCCTCGGCGCGCAGGACCTGCGCTGGGCCAGAATGCCGCGCACCTGGTACGAAGGACCCTTCCTGGGCAACGGTTTCCTGGCCACCAGCGTCTACCGCGAACCCGGCGCGAACGCGCTGCGCTTCACCGTCGACCACAGTCAGGTCCAGGACCACCGCCCGGCTTTTGGCAACGAATGGGGCGTGGCCCGGCTGCCGGTGGGCCGATTGCTGCTCACCCCGGTCGGCACGATCACCGGCGTGGACCTGCGGCTGGACCTCTGGCAGGCCGAACTGCGCGGCACCGTCACCACCGACCGCGGCACCCTGGAGATCCGCGCGATCGTCCACAGTGTCCGGTCGCTGCTACGGCTGACCGTGCGAGGAAGCCTGGGGGAGAAGGACTTCACGCTCGCCTTCCACCCGGCCGAGGCGATCAGCCCGCGCACTATCCGCGAAGAGCCGCCGAAGAACTTCACCCGCAACCCGCCACCCGAACTCCGCACCGCGGGCGACCTCAAGATCGTCGTCCAACCCATGGTCGCGGGCGGTCAGACCGCCACCGCCTACCGGGAAGCCAAGGGGCGCAACGAGACCACCCTGCTGCTCTCGGTCGCGCACACCCACCCGGACGCCACCGCCGAGCAGTTCGCCCGCACCACCGTGCGCCGTGCCGCGCTCACCGGCGAGGGCGAACTGCTGCGCGAGCACCGGAACTGGTGGCACGACTGCTATCGCCGCAGCTTCCTGTCCATTCCGGACGGTCTGCTGCAGAGCTTCTACTGGATCCAGCTCTACAAACTCGCCAGCGCCTCCCGCGCCAGTGGCCCGGTGATGGCCACCACCGGCCCCTGGCTGGAACCCACACCCTGGCCCTCGGTGTGGTGGAACCTCAACGCCCAGCTGCAGTACTGGCCGGTGCACGGTTCCGGCCACCCCGAACTCGACCCGATCCCGCGCACCCTGGCCACCCACCGGCAGACCCTGGTGGACGGCCTGCGCCCGGAGTACCGGCACGATTCGGCCGGACTGCGCCGCAGCACCGACGCCCAGTTCGACGACGCCGGATTCGTCGGCGTGCCAGGACAATTCTCGCCCGACCCGGAGGTCGGTGACCTGCCCTGGCTGCTGCACAACGTGTGGCTCAGCTACCGGCACAGCATGGACGAACGCCTGCTGCGCGAGGTGCTCTACCCCTTGCTGCGCAAGGCGATGAACTACTACCTGCACTTCCTCGCCCCGGCCGCGGACGGCAAACTCCACCTGCCACCCACGTTCTCGCCCGAATACGGCAGCGCGCCGGACTGCAACTACGACCTCGCGCTGATCCGCTGGAGCTGTGCCACCCTGCTCGAATCCGTGCGGCTGCTACGCATCCACGACCCCCTGGCCGCGCGCTGGCAGGAGGTGCTGGACAAGCTGGTCGACTATCCGGTCGACGGCAACGGTTTCATGATCGGCGCGGGCGCCCCGTTCGCCAAATCACACCGGCACTACTCGCACCTGCTCATGGTCTACCCGCTCTACCTGGTCAACGCCGAACAACCCGAGCACCGCGACCTCATCGACCGCTCGCTGAAACACTGGATCAGCTTCGAGGGCGCGTTGCGCGGCTACAGCTTCACCGGCGCCGCCTCTATCTCCAGCCAGTTCGGCCGCGGTGACGACGCGCTGAAGTACCTGCGCGAGCTGGTCGCCCGCTTCCTGCAGCCCAACACCATGTACTACGAGGCCGGACCGGTCATCGAAACCCCGCTCTCGGGCATGCAGTCCCTGCACGACATGCTCTGCCAGAGCTGGGGCGGCATCATCCGGATCTTCCCCGCGGTGCCCGGCGACTGGTCCGAGGTCACCCTGCACGATTTCCGCACCGAAGGCGCGTTCCTGGTCAGCGCGGTGCGCCGCAAGGGAAAAACCGACTTCGTGCGCATCCGCAGCCTGGCAGGCGAACCCTGCCGGGTGCGCACCGGCATCCCCGGCCGCCTCGCCGTGCGAGACAGCCACGGCCGCCCGCACCGCTACAAACAGGGCGCCGACAACACCATTGAGATCGAACTGCGCCGCGGCGAGGAGGTCATCGTGCACGCCGCGGGCGCCCGCCCCGACCTCACCATCGCCCCGGTCAAGGTCAGCACACCCGCGCCGCCCTGGGGCCTGCCGCCGCTGCCGCCCGGCGGCGACATGGTGACCGTCGACCTGGAACCCTTCTACACCAACGACGGCATCACCAACGAGTTCTACCTCGGCGACGGCGACTTCGACGGCACCGGCCGCACCTACCCCTCCGGCGCGTTGCCACAGAACGGATCCCTCACCAACGACGGCGTGCCGTTCCGCTTCACCAACGGCCACGAAGGCACCAGGAACAACATCATCGGCGCCGGTCAGACCGTGGAACTGCCCGAGGGCAACTACCGCAGGCTGCACGTCCTGGGCGCCAGTGACAACGGCAACACCGACAGCACCGTCACCCTGCACTACACCGACGGCACCGCCACACCCGTCAAGTTCGCGCTCACCGACTGGCTCGCCTCCGCCGCCTTCGGCGAGAGCGAAGCGTTGCGCACCAACCAGATCCACACCCGCACCGGGCCCGTCCCGCTCCGGGCCGCGGTGTTCCACCAGGTTCTCGCCGCCGACAGCACGCGGCGACTGCGCGCGATCACCCTGTCCGCCAACGCGAAACCACGCTCGCACGTGTTCGCCGTGACATTGGAGAAGGTCACCAACCCTGTATGAGGAAGGGGACTCCCATGTCCGAGGAACCCAACCGCATCGACCGCCGGAAAGCGCTCACCCTGGGCGCGTTCGGCGCACTGGCCGCCAGCGGGCTGGCCACCCCGCTGTCCGCGCTCGCCGCCCCGGCCTACACCAGCGCGGTCGAACCCCGGCCCGCCGACTGGGCACTGCGCTGGAACCCCAGCCCCGCCGTGGACAAACTGCAGGCCTTCGAGGGCCTGGAGGACGACCGATCCGGCTCGCACCCCGGCGTCAAGCACATCCACGCGCTGGCCGACCACTGGCGCTTCGACATGCACACCAGGGACCGTGACGGCTCCGACCGGCAGCGCAACGAGTCTAAGGGCATGCGCAGCGGCGGCACCCTGCACAAGATCCAGGAGGGCCAGACCTGGCGGATCACCTACCAGACCTACATTCCCAGTTCGCTGACCGCCACCACCCGGTTCAGCCACATCTTCCAGATGAAGGTCCAGGACGTCGGCGGCCCGCTGATCACCATGACCTTGCGTGAGCGCAACGGACCCAAGATCGAGATGCTCACGCTGCGGGACAACGACGCCAACACCGTGCACGCCCCGGTGCCGCTGACCCCGTTGCAGAACAAGTGGATCGATATCGAGTTCGAGGTCAAGGCGGTCAACAGCGGCGGCTACGTGCGCTGGGTGATCAAGGACGGCGGCCGGGTGGTGCAGGACTACCGGACCACCGCGGTGGACATGTGGCGCAACAAGAACTACCTGCGCCCCAAGTGGGGCATCTACCGCAGCATCGAAAGCTCCGGACTCAAGGACTGCTACCAGCTCATCCGTGGCTACAAGGGTTACATCCTCCAGTGACAGCAAGGGAGTAGCGGTGAACAGGTTGGCGCGCAAGCTGATCGCGACGATCGGAGCGGCGGGCACCGTGCTCGGACTCCTGGTGGCGCTGCCGCAGCAGGCGGCGGCGTTGCCGGACGGGCAGGCGCTCACCCCGCCGATGGGCTTCAACAACTGGAACGCCACCGGATGCGCGGTGGACGAGAAGCTGATCAGGGACACCGCCGACCTGTTCATCAGCAAGGGACTCAAGGACTCCGGCTACGAATACGTCAACATCGACGACTGCTGGGCCGCGCCGGAGCGGGACCCGGTGACCACACGACTCACCCACCACCCGGAGCGCTTTCCCAGCGGTATCAAGGCATTGGCCGACTACGTGCACGCCCGCGGCCTGAAACTGGGCATCTACACCAGCGCGGGCACGGTCACCTGCGCCAAGACCATGCCCGGTGGCCTGGACCACGAGGAGATCGACGCCCAGACCTTCGCCGACTGGGAGGTCGACTACCTCAAGTACGACAACTGAATGCCTGGTGGACGGACCTGCGGCGTTGATCTGCGGCAGGCCGTTGACCAGGCGTTTCGTGGTGGTTGCATCCGGTTGCATCCGGTTGGGTCCGGACGTCTCACGGCCTGTGGACGGCATGATCTTGGTCGGCGTGGGGCGGTCGATGATCAGCTTGAGCTGTCCGGGCTGGGGGCTGGTGACGCGTCGGTCGGCGGCCTGGCGGTCCTCGGCGTGGGCCTGGTTGATCACGCAGGGCGGGCACAGGGTGGTGGACCGGGTGATCGGGGTGAACCAGCTCTGGCAGTAGCGGCAGGCCCGGGGACCGACCGGCTTGGGGGCAGGCTGGTCGGTCCAGAGGGCGAGCTGTCCGGGGCCGGGGCGTCGGGTGCGGTTCACGGTGGGGCCTCCCTGGTCGACGGCGGTGCGGAAGTGGAGAGGGAACCTCTCGCCTCCCGTTTCCTTCGCCCCGGCGGCAGTTAGCACCGGAATGGAGGTGTCAAGAGTGGGCGCTTGCGTCCATCGCGGAGCGACGCCGTAGGCGCTCTTGATGCCGTAATTCCGGTGTTAAAGAATAAAAAGGCGGAGGTGAGGGATTAACGTGAGTTGCCGTCGCAGGGTGATCCAGAGGGTTACAAGACCTGGCTGGGAAGTACTCGGTGTGGCCTGGGCGTCTCGGCCTGCATGGTCCTTCGTGTGGATACACGCGAAGGGGTATGCCGGCCGGGGCGTTCGGGACATGCTGAGTGCCAGGTCGGAGCAGGCAATTCCGCGGGAAGGGTTGGCTGTGATGGGGGCGGCGCGCGGCTACCCGGCCCGGCAGGTGGGCGCCGGTTCGACGGGCGCGCCGACAGGTCGGCCGCCGCAGCGGAGCGGTAGGCGGCCGTGCCTGGATGGGTGTGCCCGTCGCGGCCAGCGCGACCACCCGCCGCGCGCCGCTTGGCGGCGCGCCTTGATCCCATAGAGCCAAATTCGGCAACAGAACGCGGACAGAACCGTGTCGAGCGACGGATCAGATCATGACTGGCTGTCGCGGATGACCTCAAGCAACGGCTGTGCCAGATTCGGGTTCACCGCAATGGTTTCCGTGGACCTGGCCGTGTGCGGGGCTCCTGTGGCATCAACCACAACGGCACCGGCTTCACGAGCGATCAGCACCCCTGGAGCAGTGTCCCAGGGGTGGTTGGCCATGATCACTGCTGCGTCAAGTCGGCCCTCGGCCACCCACACCAGATCAACGGCGGCTGAGCCGAACATGCGGACGCGCTCAACGTTCTCGGCCAGCTTCGCCGTCACCTGAAGTCGCCTGGCGTTGCGGCTGGCGGCGTTGTCGCCGACGGCGTAGTCACCGATCGACACCATGGCCTTGGACAGCTCGGAAGTCTTGCTCGCTTCGAGCTTCCGCCCGTTCACGAAAGCCCCAAGTCCTGTTGCGGCTCCATACTGGAGATTCAGGAAGGGAAGGGCGATTGCGGCGACAATAATAGCCTCCCCGTCAGACAGGGCTAGGGAGACTGCGGAGAGAGGTACCCCATGAACGAAATTCGAAGTGCCATCGATCGGGTCAAGAATCCACCGCCAGTCACCTCCGGTTTGCGAGCCCCGTTCGCCTTCCTCTTCGCCAAGAAACCCAATTTCAGGTGTTTGCTCGGCCAGGTAGGCGCGAATGTCGCGTTCGATTTGAACATCAAGTTCGGTGACGATATCGCGGTCGTTCTTGTCCTGCACGTCCAGCGGGCGCGTATCGTGAATGGCTTTGTAGCCAATCTCCGTAGCCTTCTGTGCAACACCGGAAAGAAAAGCGATCTGACGCATCAGGAAATCTCCTTGCCGCGTTCCCACATGGATTCGAACACCTGACTGAAGGTCTCAAAAAGTCCAGTTCGCTTAGGCCAGTCATCATCCTTCTCGATTAGCATTGTTGGCGATTCCACACCTCTCGCGTTGGGCAAATACGGCTGAACTACGGCTGTCACCTGATCAATAATGATAATGTTGAACCTGATTGGCTCGTCATAGGTTCGAATCCCAAGCTCACCTACGGATTCTCCGCTAACCTTCGACTTAAGGCGACGCAGCGCCTGGATATTTAGACTAGTAAGCGTGCTGAGGACTCCGGGCGGGTGACCTTCCTCTAGCTCTCTGGCTTTGATGTGCTCGCCTTCTGGGTCCAGGAATAGCGCGCGAATCTCCACCCCATCCTCAAGCGCGTCAACTAGTGCGCGGTCGGAGTACTGCTGGCAAATCAGGTTGTTCGATAGGCCGGTGATGCAGATTTCGCGCACACCATCAAACAACTTGCCGGGTGGCAGTTCGTGCATGAAGTCAGATCGACTGACGAAAATCTGCTTTGTATCCGCATATCTACGGTCAATAGGGAAAGTGACAGGACTTGGGATAGGGAAGTCAATTACATCGGTTCGCCGCTCTGGTTCCTGCTCGACCTTGGGGGGCGCGTTATATGGCGCAAATAGCGCTTCTACGCCGTGAGGCGGAAGCATTGCCTCCAATATCCGACAGTGATCGGCATGCGGCAGGCTAATCAGCTCGCCAGAAAGCCATCGATAGAACTGCGCTTTGCTTGGCCAGCGCCCTTTTAGGACCGACTCGGTCTTCAATGCCACTTTGTCGTACTCCCGACAGAACGCGCTGTATGCCTGCAAGTGCCGCTGTCTCAGCAGCGTCTTGAGCAGGTTCGCCTGTGGTTCCACCACTCAACCTCCATGGGACGAGACGAGACGAGAGTACCACACAGGCGAGACCTAACGAGACTACCTGAGTATCGAATGTTCGAGACGAGACGTGACGCCGGTGTGGACGCGACTCCCTCATGGGCGAACCTCATGTTGTGCCGCTGAGCAGGCGGTACGGACAGGCCGGAGACCCGGCCACACCACGTAGAGAGGTTCCGACCATGGCGATTCAGAAGGGCCACCGGTTCCCAATCGACTTCGATCAGGCATTCGGCAAAGGCCTGGTACTGATCGGCGAGATCGCGCCGGACTTCGAGTATCAGGAGAACAAGAACAGGGAGCCTCGGCAGAAGGTTGACCCGGTGACGGGCAAGCGTCAGTGGGTCGGCACGGTGACCGACCCGGACGAACTGAAGGCCAAGCGGGCGTCGTTCCAGATTACGTTCATCGCCGACGTTCAGCCGGTCCCGACCACGGCCGAACTGGTGCCGGGAATGGGCATGCGCCAGATCGAGCTGGACGGGCTGACGGTCGAACCGCGTGTGTCGGGCAGCGGTGAGTACAAGTATCAGGGCTGGCTGTTCAGGGCGACCGGGTTCAAGTCCGCGGGAACGAATGCGGGCAAGACTCCGGCGGCCAAGCCTGCCGAAGCCAAGGCGGCTGACCCCTCTAAGGCGGCATAGTCATGCCGATCACCCGGGACGAACTGGGCCTGGACCTGACGGTGTCGATCTATGACGACACCGGGATTCAGATCGAGCCGTGGGACGACAACAACCTGTTGGTCATCTTCGGCGGGCCGGTTCAAAGGATCGTCGTCGTTTTGGACCGTGACGACTTCGAGCGGCTTTACCACCTCATGACCCCGGTCGTGGGGCATTACGACCCTGTGCCGGAACCGGTGGGTGATCCGGCATGAGTCGCCTTCACGTGACGGTCGACCCAGGCTACTTCTACAGTGACTACTCGATCTCTGTTCACAAAGACACGGATATTCAGGTCGAGTCGTGGAATGACGCGCACTTGACGATTGGGTTCAACGGTCCGTCACAGAGGTTCGTGGTGGTGCTGGACGGCGGCGAATTCGAGCGGCTTTACGGTGAACTGGCTTTGGTTGCCCGTGAACGAAAGGTCGCGGTCGACGGAGGTGATCCGGCATGAGTCTTGAGGTGTGGGTCACGCCGGATGAGAGCACCGTGGTCACTTTCGGCACCATGTCGCAGGGCCAGCCGGTGCTGTCGATCGTTGACGGTGGCGGCGCGGTGCGCCTTGCGGTGTCTGCGGAGGTCCACGGGTCGGCAATGGGTGTCCGGGTGGCGCGGGACCTGGTGAAGGTCGCGCGTGAGTTCCTGGACGCGGTGGAGACGTTCGCGTTCCATTCCGCGCAGGCATACCGCGACCAGATCGAGGCGCGCGGAGTGGTCGCGGGCGAGGTCGTAGCCGGGGCGAGCAGGCACGCGATACGTGACGGGGAATGAGTCGGCACGGGGGCGGGCTCCGTTGGTGGTAGCCGTGGTTCCCGCTCCTCGTGCCTCCCACGAACCTCGACGTGAGGCGGTGGTGATGTCCAGGCTAGGCAACTGGATCCGGCGGGGGAACCCCGTCGACGCCCCCTACGCCCATCTGAGGGCGTTGCGGGTGCGGGTGTCCTGGCGGCGCTGCTCGGGTGTGTGCGGGCAGTGGACGCGGCTGCGGGACGGGCAGGACTTCTGCCGGTCGTGCGTGGCCTGGCTGGTCCGGCACGGAAGGAGCGTGACGGAACAGCCGAAGCGCAAACGATAAGTCCACAAGAGACAGTCCACAAAGGACAGACACGGACCTTCGGGTGCCGTGGCGATACCGCACGTCTTGTTGCGGCGTAACAAAACTAAAGACACAAGAGCGGCTCTCAGGCCTAGGAACCTCGCCGCTCTTGTGCCGTCCACAACCACAGGAAGTGAACAAGAATGACTGTAGGACGTGACGGAAGGCCACCGCTAGGCGGGGTCCCCCGAAAAGGTCAACGCCGGTGCTCCACCTGCGGGAAGTACGCCCGCATGTTGCCTGGAGACCACCGGTGCGGGGTCTGCGAGGGCTGGTTGCCCCTGGACTTCACCGACGTGATCAACGCCACGACCGAGGATGCTTCCCAGCCCCGGCGGGTGCGGTTCTCCCGGGCTCGGGTGTGGTCGAGCCTGCTGGCACGGCTGCAAACCATCGGCATCTACCCGGTCAAGCTGGACGGGGCTGCGGTGCAGCGCATGAAGCTCACCGAGGCCCAAGCGGACGGCCTGACGTGCCTCGGGTGCAACCACCCGTGTGGGATCGGCACGGCCGCCTTCGTGCCCGCCGGACAGGTCGTTGGTGGCTCGCAGGTCTTCCGCTGCATCGCCTGCATTGAGGGTGGTGAGTGGTGATGGCCTTCTCCCGTAAGCCTTTGGCCGAACCGGCGGCCCTGGAGATCGCCCGGCCCCGGCTGCCCTGGTGGACCCTGTTGCCGACCTGGGCCAAGCTCACCCTCCTGCCGGTCGCCCTGGTGTGGTCGGCCGGATGGCTGATCATCCGGGCGGTCCGGCTGGCGGTGCGCTACCCGGTGGCGCTGTTCCTGCCGCTGCTCGGATGGGTTGGCTACGTCCAGTTCGGCGGGCGCAATCTCGGCTTTGTTGTTGCGGTGGCAGGGATTGGGCTCGGTTGGTGGGCATGGGGTCACCGCTCCTCGTTCGTGCGGTTCTGCTGGTCTCAGGTGCGCACGGAGTGGCGGCGCGGCACGGTCTACGGGTGGCAGTGGCGCTCGGTCATGCGCCTGGCCGACCTGACCAAGTCCATGCGGGGTGCGGAGTACCGGCCCAAGCTCGGCCGCGTCCGGGCCGATGGGTGGCGGGACCGGGTCCGGGTGCGCATGGTCAAGGGCCAGGCCCCCGAAGCGTTCGAGCTACGGGCCTCTGGGCTGGCGCATGCCTTCGGGGCGACCGCCTGCCGGGTGCGGGTCCGTAAGCCCGGACGCCTAGAACTGGACCTGGTCCACCGTGACCCGCTCATCCGACCGATCCCGGTGCCCGCGCTGGCCGCCAAGGATTCCGCGGTTGACCTCAAGCGCCTGCTGATCGGCCGCACGGAGACTGGACGGCCGTTTACGTTGCGGCTACAGGGAAACCACCTCCTCGTGGTGGGCTCGCCCGGCGCGGGCAAGGGCTCGGTCATGTGGTCGCTGATCTGGGCCCTGGCCCCGGCGGTCAAGGCCGGACTGGTCCGCCTGGTCGGCATTGACCCCAAGGGCGGCATGGAACTCGGGCAGGCACCGGAACTGTTCCATCGCCTGGCCTACACCAACGGCGTGGAAGCGGTGGAGCTGCTGGAGGCCCTGGCCGCCGAACTCAAGGAACGGGCCGAGCGGTACCGGGGTCTGTTGCGGCGCTTCAAGCCCGGCACCGGGGAGCCGTTCACGGTGCTGGTGATCGATGAGTTGGCCGACGTGATCGCCTACCAGACCGACAAGGGACTGCGGGAAAGGGCGGCGCGGGCGGTGCAGACCATCGCATCCCAGGGCCGCGCCCCCGGCTTCGCCATCGTGGGCCTGGTCCAGGACCCCCGTAAGGAAATCGTGTCCTTCCGGCACCTGTTCGGCACCAAGGTCGCCCTCCGGCTGGATGAGGCGGCTCAGGTGGACATGGTGCTGGGCGAGGGTGTGCGGCAACGCGGTGCGGCGGCTCACGAGATCAGCGAAGCCACCCCGGGTGTGACCTGGGTCAAGGTCGATGATCGGCGGGAACCGTTGCGGGCACGGGCTTTCCACATCACTGACGCGGATCTGGGCCGCCTGGTCGACTACGTCACCGGCCGCGACGTGGTGCATGCCGAAGTCCTGCCCTTCCCTGGTGGCGGCTATGGCGTGGATGGGGAGGTGGCGGCATGACCCGGCGACTCTCCCGCGACCAGCAGGCCCGGATCGCTCGGGCACTGGAGGTGTTGCGGCACAACGTGGTCCCGCCCCGGCCCGAGATGGTGCCGAGGCTGGTCGATGGTGTTCCCGGGATGCCGGGGTGGCTGCATGACTTGTGGTGTGGCTGCCGGACGCGGACACGGGCTGAGGATGACTGCGCCTACGGGCACTGCCCCGGCTGTGGCCTGGCCGTGGCCTTCACCCCGTGCGGGGGTGCATGGTGATGACCGAGCACGTGAGCGAGGCTGGTGAGCGTATGCCGGCCGAAGGCCTGCATATCACCCGTGCTGATCGCATGCGCCAACCCCTAGCCCTAGATGTGGTGCGCTCGCTGGCTGAGACCAACGGCGTCTGTGTCCGGCCGCTGGCACAACGCAGGTTGGACTACGCCACCGGCCGCGTGGATGTCCTGCCGGTGGCCTGTGGCTCCACTGTGGCCTCCGTGTGTGCCCCGTGCGCGGACAAGGCCCGCAAGCTGCGCATGGCCCAGTGCCGGGAAGGCTGGCACCTCGATGACGAACCGGACTTCACCCCGGCCGCGCCGACGGCAGACCAGACGGCGCTGACAGAGCTGCGCTCCACCTTGTGGGCGGACTACCAGGCCGCGCGGGCCGAGGGCGACGAGTCCGGAATGGAGGATCTGCGGGAAGCCGTTGCGGCCGTTGATGTGGAGCTGCGGGCCGGTGGGGTGCGGGGCAAGCTCCCGGCCCTGGACGCCCCGGCCGCCAAGCCGGTCAAGCGCTCGACCCGGCGTAAGCAGGACGTGCCGGAGTTGCCCCGGCGCAAGGTCGCCAAGCACACCCTCGGCCGCGAGTTCGCCGGGCGGTTCCGCCCGTCGATGTTCCTCACGCTGACCCTGGATTCCTATGGGCGGGTCCACGATGACGGCACCCCGGTCAACCCGGACGGCTATGACTACCGGCGGGCCGCTCGGGATGCGGTGCACTTCGCGGCGTTGTTGGACCGGTGGGTGCAGAACCTGCGCCGGGCGGTGGGCTATGAGGTGCAGTACTTCTCGACCGTGGAACCTCAGCGGCGGCTGGCGCCGCACTGGCATGCCGCAATCCGTGGTGCGATCCCGCACGAACTCGTGCGCCTCGTGACCGCAGGGACCTACCACCAGGTGTGGTGGCCGAAGCATGACGAGCTGGTCTACCCGGGCGAGACGGTGCCGGTGTGGTGTGACCGTGCCAAGGGCTTCGTCGACCCGGCCACCCGGGAAGCGCTGCCGACCTGGGAACAGGCCCTTCCCGGGGCTGAGGACAGCGAACCGGCGCATGTGGTGCGGTTCGGGGCACAGGTGCACTCCAAGGGCA